>DAOQNK010000160.1:0-5088 GCA_035332045.1 Thiobacillaceae bacterium
CGATGGCCATGACGGAGAACTTCTTGATGATGTCGTAGTTGTACTGCTCGGCCGGAACCGCGCTGGTTTCAGACATAACGCCTCCTGAGGTTACCGCTCCTCCGGGACACCCCGGAGCGTTGCATCAGAGCCGATGCCGCTGGGCACCGACGAAAAGACGCGGGAGTATAGTGCGCCTGGAACTTATCCCGCAAGGCGGCCGAGGTTATCCCCCTTTCGCAAGGATGGCCAGATCATGGGCGATGTCTGCCGGGGGCAGGGCGAAGGGCAGATAAAGCCGTGTCCGACCGGTTCCATCCAGGACAAAGCTGCCCGCCGTATGGTCGACCAGATACCCGGTCGCGCCAGGTTCCACGTGCTTGCGATACGCCACCCGGAACGCCCGGGCCACCGTCGCCACGTCGGCCGGCGTCCCATACAGGCCCAGGAAAGCGGGATGGAAATAGGGCACATAGGCCTTTAGCATTTCCGGCGAGTCTCTTTCGGGATCCACCGAGACGAACAACACCTGCACCCGGTCCGCCACGGCGGGTGGAAGCTGCTTCAAAGCCTGGGCCATGTCGGAAAGCGTGGTGGGACAAACATCCGGGCAGTGGGTATAGCCAAAGAACAGCACCACCCATTTTCCCCGAAAGGTCTCCAGGGTGACCCCTCGCCCGTTATGGTCGGTCAAGGCAAGCTGGCCACCCAGGTGCTCCTGACTGATATCAGTCCCTTTGAATTCGGGCGACGGCGCGCCACATGCCGACAGACAGAGCGCCAGGACGACGAGCCAGAAGCGGCCCATGGCGGAATTCAGGTCGCCATGGCGGCCGCGGGCAGGTCCGCCAGCCGATATTTACCGGTCAGCACCGCCTTGGCCAATTCTTCCAGATTCATTTCGTTCAGCAGGGAGAGGATCTTCTTCTTCACCGGCACCCATTTGAAGTGCATGGGGCAGGCGGTGGCATCGGAACAATCCTTCAAGCCCAGGATGCAGCTCTTGGTGAAGTCGGGCCCCTCGGTGAGCAGAAGGACCTGCATGAGGCTGGTGCGGTGCATGCCCTCGCGCAGGCAGAACCCCCCTAGGCGGCCGCGGAATGAATCCAGTAAACCATGCTTGCACAGGTTTTGCAGAATCTTGGCCAGATAGGCCGCCGGCACATTCAATCGCTCGGCGATATCCCGGTTGAGGACTGGCTCGCCCATGGGCTGGGTCGCGATATAGATCAAGGCCTGAACGGCATATTGGCTGGTGCGCGACAAAACCATAACTCACTCCAAAGACATTTTTATCCGAATTATTAAAGGCAAACCCGATACCGTGCAAAGGCTTTTTTCAAGCCCGGCGTCTACCCCGGTGGAAGCCGGATCAGGCGGAAAACTGCCCGCCTCGCAGCAACGCGTCGAGCTTCCGGGGCGGAATCAGGCGGGCCGCCCGGCGGGAATCGAAGGTTTCCATATAGGGAAATTCCGCAAGCAGCGGGGCGGGTATACGCGCTTCCAGGGAAGCCAGATTTTCTTCGTAAGCCGCCATTGCCGGATCGAGGCGGTTCGCTACCCAGGCGGCAAGCCGGAGCTTCCGGGCGGCCATGGCCTCGACCGTGAGCAGGGCGTGGTTCAGGCAGCCCAGCCGCATGCCCACCACAAGAATGACCGGCAGGCCCAGGTGTACGGCCAGGTCGGCGGTGTCCCGGTCAGGCCCCAGAGGCACGCGGAATCCCCCCACGCCCTCCACCACCACCAAATCCGCCAACCGGGACAGTTCGTCCAGGGCGGCGGCGATGCGCGGGATTTCGATGGCCACGCCCTTGCGCTCCGCCGCCACGTGGGGCGCGATGGGCTCCCGGAAGAGATAGGGATTCACCAGCTCGGCCGGGGCGCCGACCGCGGAGGCGCGGCTGATCATCTCCACGTCCTCGTTGACCCAGACGCCCTCCTGCCTTTCCGCCCCCGCTGCCACCGGCTTCATGCCGGTGGCGCGCACGCCGAGGCCGGCTAGGGCGCCCAGCAGGGCCACCGTGAAGCAGGTCTTGCCGACGCCGGTATCGGTGCCGGTGATGAAAAAGCCGCGGGGCGTGGGGCGCGAGGCATGCGGTATCACAGGCCACCCCGCTTGCCAGCGATCTTCCACTGGATGACCTGGCGGCCGTCCTCCAGCCGGTCCTTGGTTCCCGCCCAGGCGTGGCCGTAGACCACCTCGTAGGTGGCGGGCAGGCGGCCATCCCGGCGGAAGCGTTCGTAGTTGTCCGTCAGCCGGCGCCACTCCGCCTTGCCCATGAGGCCGGCGCGCCGGTTCTCCAGCACGGTGTGGGCGCCGATGGCCTTCAGGTCCCGCAGCAGGCCGGGCAGGGCCTCGTAAGTCAGGGTGAGACGCTCCATCTCCATGACCGGGTTGCTGAAGCCGGCGTGGACCAGGGCGTCCCCCAGGTCGTGCATGTCGATGAAGCGGTTCACGTGCTGGTGGCCGTCCAGGTCCGCCGTGGCGGCGCGCAACTCCATCAGGGTATCCGGACCGAAGGTGGCGAAGAGGAACAGCCCCTCCGGCTTCAATACCCGATGGGCCTCGCGGAAGGCGGTGTCCGGCTCGCCCACCCATTGCAGGGCCAGGCTGGACCAGACCATGTCCAGGCTGTCCTTCCTCAAGGGCAGGCACTCCATGTCGGCACACAGCAGCCGGGCCGGAACCTCGCGGGAAAACAGCCGCCGCCAACCCGGTGCGGATGCCTGGCGGGCCTGGGCCTGGGACGCCATGGCGTGGGCCAGGTCCAGACCCAGCTGGCGGGCGCGGGGGAAACGGGCCTTCAGCAGGGACAGCCCGAAGCCGGTGCCGCAGCCCGCATCCAGAATCAGGCCCGGGTCGATCTTCATGCCCTCCAGATGGTCGTCCAGGCGGCGGGCCACCTCCTGTTGCAGGAAGGCGGACGCGTCGTAGCGTCCGGCCGCCGCCTCGAAGGAGCGGCGGATGGCCCGCTTCAGGGCTTCATGCATGGAGGAAGCCTCCCAGGGTTTCCGCGAACCACGCCGGATGGGACAGGAACGGCGCGTGGGCCGCACGGTCGTGCAAGGCCAGGCGGGCGCCGGGAATCCGCTCCGCCAGCCAGCGGCCCGCCTCCAGGGAGCAAAGGGTGTCGTAGGCGCCATGGACCACCAGGGTGGGGCATCCCACCCGGGCCGCGACGGCGCGTAGATCCACGTCCCGAAGCAGCTCCAGGCCGGCGGCGAGCACCGTGGCGGCGGGCTCGCCGCGCTGGAACACGCTCTCCCGCAGGCGGGCGATGACCGCCCGCGCCGCGTCGCCGCCCCGGGCCTGGAGGGAAAGGAAGCGCAACAGGGTGGCCCGATAGTCCTGCTTCAGGGATTCGGCGAAGCCCGCCAGCACTTCCGGCGCCAGCCCGTGGGGCCAGTCGGGCCGGCCGACGAAGGCCGGGCTGGTGCCCACCAGCACGAGCCGGGCCACCTTTGCCGGATGCCGCGCCGCCAGGGCCAGGGCCACCATGCCGCCCAGGGACCAGCCGATGAGTTCCACGGGCGTTTCGAGGGTCCGCGCCACGGCGTCGGCCAGGGCTTCCGCCGTGTAGGGGCTCACAGCAGGCGTCTCGCCATAGCCGGGCAGATCCGGCGTCGCGCCGGCCAAGCCGCATTCGGCCCAGATGCCGCCATGCAGCCCCCAGCCGTGGAGGAAGACGCGGGGGACGGTCATGGCGCGGCCAGCTCCCGCAAGGCGTTGAGGAGGGCATCCACGTCCTCGGCCGTGTGGCCGGCGGACAGGGAAATGCGCAGCCGGGCCTGGCCCTGGGGCACGGTGGGCGGACGGATGGCGGGGATGAGGATGCCCCGCTCCCGCAGGCCCTCCGCCAGCCGCAGGGCGTCCTCGTTGCTTCCCACCAGCAGGGGCTGGATGGGGCTGTCCGAGGCCATCAGGGGCCAGGGCAGCCCGGCGACGCCGGTTTTCAGGCGGGCGATCAGTTCGGCCAGGCGTTGCCGGCGCCAGGGCTCCCCGGCGAGGAGCTTCAGGCTGGCCGACACCGCCGCCGCCAAGAGGGGCGGCTGGGCCGTGGTGTAGATATAGGTGCGGGCCCGGTTGACCAACCACTCGATCAGGTCGTCCGTGCCCGCGACGAAGGCGCCGGCGACGCCGGCGGCCTTGCCCAGGGTGGCCAGATAGATCAATGAGGGGTGAGGCGTGAGGCGTAAGGCGGATAGGGCATGGGGATTTTCCGCCTCTCGCCTCTCGCCTGACGCCTCCCGCTCCAGCACCCCGAAGCCATGGGCGTCGTCCACATAGAGCCAGGCGCCGTGCCTCTCCGCCAGAGCCAGCAACGCAGCCACCGGCGCCAGGTCGCCGTCCATGCTGAAGACGCTGTCGGTGGCGATGAGCTTCACCTTCGCGGCGCTCTCCCCCAGCTTGCGGTCCAGCCAGGCCAGGTCCAGGTGGGGGTAGCGGGTGAGTTTGGCTCGGGAGAGCACCGCCGCGTCCACCAGGGAGGCATGGTTGAGGCGGTCCTCGAACACTTCCCCGTGCCGGTCCAGCAAGGCCGGGATGACGCCCAGGCTGGCCATGTAGCCGGTGGAGAACAGCAGGGCGGCGGGCAGGCCGACGAAGGCGGCAAGCTCGGCTTCCAGGTCATGGTGCAGGCGATGGTGGCCGGTGAGCAGATGGGCCGCCCCGGCGCCTACGCCGAACCGAGCGGCAGCCAACTGGGTGGCGGTGACGATCTCCGGATGGTTGGCCAAGCCCAGGTAGTCGTTGCTGGAGAAGGACAGGCAGTCGCGGCCATCCACCCGCACCCTCACCCCTTGCGGCCCGTCCAGGACCCGGCGTTTACGGCGCAGGCCCTGGGCGTCCAGGTCGGCGAGGGCGGAAGCAAGCTGATCAGGATTCATGCGATAAGGATGCAAAGCACTGCCTGCATGCTCCCCTCTCCCGCGCTACCGCGCACCCCTCCCCCGCTTGCGGGGGAGGGGCTGGGGGAGAGGGAGCGAATCTAGTGCCCCGCGCAGCGCCGGCCCTGGACGCCCTCGCCCTTCAGACCCAGCTTGGCGAACAGGCGCTCGTCCGCCTCCACGTCGGGGTTGCCGGTGGTGAGGAGCTTGTCGCCGTAGAAG
>DAOQNK010000161.1:0-5042 GCA_035332045.1 Thiobacillaceae bacterium
CGGGATCTGGCGCTGTCCATCATCAACAGCATGACGGACCAGGACCAGGGCTCGGGGGGCACCAGCTTCGCGGATTTCGTCATGGATACGTCCCGGACCATGGAGGCTTTCGTGGACAACACTTTGCAGACCAGCAAGATCGCCATGGGCCTGGTGGAGACCATGGATGTGATCGATACCGAGGTGCAAAGCATCATCGGCATCCTGGGGGAGATCGAATCCATCGCCAAGCAGACCAACCTGCTGGCCCTCAACGCCGCCATCGAGGCGGCCCGGGCCGGCGAAGCGGGGCGGGGATTCGCCGTGGTGGCCGACGAGGTCCGCGGCCTGTCCCAGCGGACGAACCAGTTTTCCAAGGAAATCCGGGGTCACATGGACGGCGTCCACAACTCCCTCAGCAACGCCCACTCGTCCATTTACGCCGTGGCCTCCATGGACATGAATTTCGCCCTGGAGTCCAAGCAGCGGGTCCAGGACACCATGGCCCGCATCGGCAAGATCAATCAGTCCATGACGGCATCCGCCCATGCCATCAATGACCACGCCGAGCATGTCGAGAACGGGGTGAATGCGGCCGTCACCGCGCTCCAGTTCCAGGACATGACCACCCAGCTGATCGAGCATACCCAGTCACGCATAGACAATGGCGTGGGCATCGCCCGGGAATTGGCCACAACGTTGGCTCAGGCCGGCGATCTGGCCCGGAGCATGCGTCAAGCCCGGGAGCGCCTCCACGCCCAGGCGAAAGCGGTGGAAGTCCGTCCCCAACCCGTGGCGCAGGAAAGCCTGCACTCCGGCGATATTGAATTGTTTTGAGAAAAAGGACACGACATGGGAAAGATCGTACTGACCGTTGACGATTCCGCTTCCATCCGCCAGATGGTGGCCTTCACCCTGAAGAGCGCGGGCTATGAGGTGGTCGAAGCCGTGGATGGCGAGGATGGGCTGAACAAGGCCAAGGGCAAGCAAGCCAATCTGGTGCTGACCGACCAGAACATGCCCAAGATGGATGGCCTCAGCCTGATCAAGACCCTGCGCGGCCTGCCCCAGTACAGGACGATCCCCATCCTGATGCTGACCACCGAGTCCTCGGACGCCATGAAGGCGGCCGGCAAGGCGGCTGGCGCCACGGGCTGGCTGGTCAAGCCCTTCGATCCGCAAAAGCTGCTGGAAGTCGTCAAGAAAGTGATCGGCTGAACCAGCCGCTCGCCACACGGCCGGCCCATTCCGCGCGGGAGATGCCATGAGCATCGACATGAGTCAGTTCTACCAGGTGTTCTTCGAGGAAACCTCGGAACACCTGGCGAACATGGAAAACCTGTTGCTGAATCTGGATGTGGAGTCCCCCTCCCTGGAGGACCTCAACGCCATTTTCCGCGCCGCCCATTCCATCAAGGGGGGCAGCGGTACCTTCGGCTTCACCGACATGACCGGGGTTACCCATGTGCTGGAAGGTCTGCTGGACCGACTGCGCAAAGAGGAACTGACGTTGCGGGCCGAGATGGTGGATGCCTTCCTGGCCGCCGGGGATGTGCTTAGAGCCCAACTGGAGCATCACCAGGGCGGTCCGGATGCCGATCAGGCGGCCATCGACGAGATCTGCGCCCGCCTGACCCAACTGGCCACCGGGGAGGCGCCTGCCGCCATCCACGCCGAGGCGCCCGTGCCGGCCGAGGCCCCCTCCCGCCAGTGGCGGCTGGCTTGTGTCCTGCCCGCCGACGTCGCCGCTTCGGCCAGCGCCGTGGACAATTTGTTCGCCGGTCTGGCGGAGATCGCCGCCGTGGACATCCGCCATCGTCCGGATGCCGCCGATGGCCGGCTGGAGGCCTTGCTGACCACCTCGCGGGCAGAGGGTGACATCCGCGACTTGCTGGGTTTCTACCTGAACCCCGAGGACATTCAACTCCGCGAACCCGAAGAGACCGCGTATGGATTTTTCGATGCGGAGCCGGCGGCCGTCGCGGAAGAGGCCTATGGCTTCTTTGAGGACCCGGCACCGACCGCGTCCGCGGCCGACCCGGGGTATGGATTCTTCGACGACGCACCCGTAGCGCCCGAACCGGCCCCTGCCGCCGTCGAGGAGGCGGACGGCGGTTTCGGCCTGTTCGAGGATGCACCTGGCAAACCGGAGAGCCTGCCGGATCGGAGCATCCAGCCCGGCGACAGCCCGGCGGCCATCGAGGGCCAGGGTTATGGCTTGTTCGTCAACGCGCCTGGCGGGCTGGGACTGTTCGACAACGCGCCGGGCATGCCGGACCTGGGCCGGGCGCCCATCGAGACGGCGCCCGCGACAGCGTCTCCCGGACCGGCTGCGGCAACCCCGACGGCCCAGCCCGCCGCCCAGCCCTCGCCCGGCAGGCGGCTGACCGACAATCCAAGTATCGAAGTGGCCAAGGCGGGCCGCCGGGAGAACGACAAGACCGTCATTGCCACCGGGGCCGACACCAGCATCCGGGTCTCCGTGGAAAAGGTGGACCAGCTTATCAACCTGGTGGGCGAACTGGTCATCACCCAGGCCATGCTGGCGGAGACCGCCAGCAATCTGGATCCGGTGCAGGCCGAGAAGCTCCTGGCCGGCATCGATCTGCTCTCCCGCAACACCCGGGACTTGCAGGAATCGGTCATGTCCATCCGCATGCTGCCCATGAGCATGGTGTTCTCCCGCTTCCCGCGGGTGGTCCGGGACCTGGCCGGCAAGCTGGGCAAACAGGTGGAAATGAAGACCATCGGCGAGAACACCGAGCTGGACAAGGGCCTCATCGAGAAAATTACCGATCCCCTGACCCACCTGGTGCGCAACAGCCTGGACCACGGCATCGAAACCCCGGAAAAGCGGGTGGCGGCCGGCAAGAATCCCAAGGGAACCTTGACCCTGAAAGCCTCCCACCAGGGGGGCGCGGTGGTCATCGAGGTCATGGACGACGGTGGCGGCCTGAACCGGGCGCGCATTCTGGAGAAGGCCAGGGAGCGGGGCCTGCCGGTCAACGACGCCATGTCCGACCATGATGTCTGGCAACTGATCTTCGCGCCCGGCTTCTCCACCGCCGACGTGGTCACCGACGTGTCCGGCCGGGGCGTGGGCATGGACGTGGTGAAGCGCAACATCGAGGGCCTGGGCGGCAAGGTGGAGCTGGAATCCTCCCCGGGATTCGGCACCCGCACCGTCATCCGCCTGCCCCTGACCCTGGCCATCTTGGACGGCATGTCGGTGGGGGTGGGCGGCGAGACCTTCATCGTCCCCATCACCACCGTGGTGGAATCCCTGCAACCCAGGCTGGACGACATCCGCACCATGGCCGGGGACTCCCGCATGATGCACATCCGCGGCGAATATCTGCCCTTCATCGCCCTGTCCGACGTTTTCGGACTGCCGGGCGTGGAGGACATCACCCGGGGCCTGGTGGTGGTGGTGGAGGGAGAAGAGGGCAAGGCCGCCATCTTCGTCGACGAGCTGCTGGGCCAGCACCAGGTGGTGATCAAGAGCCTGGAAGCGAACTATCGCAAGGTGCCGGGCATGTCCGGCGCCACCATCATGGGCGACGGCCGGGTGGCCATGATCCTGGACGTGGCCGCCGTGATCCGCCTGGGTCTGGCCAACGCCAAGCGGCGCGTCGCGGCCTGAACGAGCATCGAGGAGCGAACAATGGACATCGTGGACAGCAGCGGCGTGCCAGCCTCGGGGGAGTACCTCACCTTCACCCTGGGCAAAGAGGAATATGGCATCGACATCCTGAAGGTGCAGGAGATCCGGGGCTACGAGGCGGTGACTCGCATCGCCAACGCGCCGCCCTTCATCAAGGGCGTCATCAACCTGCGCGGCGTCATCGTTCCCATCGTCGACCTGCGCATCAAGTTCAACCTGGGCGAGCCCACCTACGACCAGTTCACCGTGGTCATCATCCTCAATATCGGCAAGCGGGTGGTGGGCGTGGTGGTGGACGGGGTGTCCGACGTGATTCAGCTCAACTCGGACAACCTGCATCCTCCTCCGGAGTTCGGCTCGATCCTGGATACGCGCTATATCCTGGGCCTGGGTACGGTGGATGAACGCATGATCATCATGGTGGACATCGAACAACTCATGACCAGCCAGGAAATGGCTCTGGTGGAATCCGCCGCGGCTTGAGCCGCCCCGCCTTCAATCACTCCAGGAGCAACGCCATGCGTCAGAACATGCCGGTCACGGGCGTGGAACACCTGCTGAAACCCGGTGAATTCATCGTCTCCACGACGGATACCCGGGGCATCATCAACTACATCAACAAGACCTTCCTTGAGATCAGCGGCTTTACCGAGGCCGAGCTGATCGGCGCACCCCACAACATCGTCCGTCATCCGGACATGCCGCCGGCCGCCTTCAAGGACCTCTGGGAGACCCTCGCCCGGGGCAAGCCCTGGAGCGGCCTGGTGAAAAACCGCTGCAAGAACGGCGACCATTACTGGGTGCGGGCCAACGCCACGCCCATCGTCGTGAACGGCGTGGTGACCGGTTATATCTCGGTACGGACCGCGCCCTCCCGCGCCGAGGTCGAGGCGGCTGAGCGGATTTACCGCGAGGTGCGCGAGGGCCGGGCCGGCAACGTCAAGGTGCTGGAAGGCGCGGTGGTCTCGGCCTCGCCCGTGGCGGGGTTGTGGCGCCGGCTGGGAGCCCTGTCCGTCGGGACCCGACTCTTCTCCGTGGCCCTTTTGGCCGGGGTTCCCCCGTTGCTGGCGTTGCTGCTGGGCCTGAATGGCTGGCCCGCGGTGAGCGTCTCGGCGGCGTCGCTCCTGCTGGCCGGCCTGCTGGCCTTGCGCAGCCGCAGTGCGTTGTGCGCGCCGCTGCATAAGGCCGCCTCCGACATGGCCCAGATGGCCCAGGGCAACATGGGCATCGCCACGGAAACCGGCCATGACAACGAGGTGGGACAGGTTCTTTCGGCCCTGAAGTCCCTGCATATCCGGGTGGGTTTCGACCTGGCCGAGACCCGGCGCCAGGCTGAGGAATCCCTGCGCATCAAGATTGCCCTGGACAATGTTTCGGCGAACGTGATGGTGGCGGACAA
>DAOQNK010000162.1:0-5036 GCA_035332045.1 Thiobacillaceae bacterium
AGCTCTCCAACGCCAGCTTCGTGGACAAGGCGCCCGCCGCCGTGGTGGAGCAGGAGCGGAAGCGACTTGCGGATTTCGGGCGCACGCTTGATAAACTCCGGGGCCAAAGAATGCGGCTGGACTGAGCGCCTATTTCTGAAGGAATCATGCCCGCGCCGCGGGTGGCTTGGTTGGAACGGCCAACCCGCGCCTTGCACCGTACCCGCACAGCAGGGTGCCCAGGACATGATCCCCGCTGAATAGGCGCAAATGGACTATCGAGAGGAGACCCATGCGCCGGTATCGGATCAAGCCGACCAGAAATACCTGGACCGAATTCCTTGCCACGATCCAGAACCGGCATTTCTGGGCCCTGATGGGCTGGAGCGCCGTGGTGATCGGGGTGGGCGGCCTGTTGCTGTGGCTTGCCATCCGCAACTGGGATTCCTCCATGAGTCTCAAGCCCATGGCGTGCACCCGCTGGGGCAACACGGACTGGAGCATTCTCGCCCTTAGCCTCATCGCCCCCTTCTTCGCCATCAGCGTGATGGGGGCCATCAGCGAGTTCTGGCACAACCTGGAACGCAAGCACAAGCACAAGGCCACCCACTGGCGGCCCTTCCTGGTCTTCACCGGCTCGGTCTTCCTGATCGGGTTTCTGATCCTCGTCATCCTCCACTGCTGAGGGTTTGGATAGCCCCCGATTCCCCGTCGGATTTACCCAGTCTATTCATTCATAAGAACTTTCGATTACTCCCATATATCGGGGGGGTGGGTGTTTCCAGTAACATTCGCGCCTATTTGGCCGGGCCGTAACAGCCTGCCCGACCTCCCCGAATCCCTGAAGTCTTCACCCATCGGAGGCGATACATGACGTCTGTAGTGGCGACCAACCAGACCATTCTGGTCGTGGGCGGCGGCATCTCCGGCATGACGGCCGCGCTGGAAGCGGCGGAAACCGGAAAGCAAGTCGTTCTGGTGGAGAAGAACCCGTACCTGGGCGGCCGTACCGTCCAGCTCTACCGGTACTTCCCCAAGATGTGCCATCCCACCTGCGGCCTGGAAATCAACCTGCGCCGCCTCAAGGCCAACCCCCGCATTCAGGTGCTGACCCTGGCGGAAGTGACCGGCATCTCCGGCAACAAGGGCGCCTACAGCGTTTCCGTGAAGCTGAAGCCCCGCTACGTCAACGAGAACTGCACCGCCTGCGGCGAATGCGGCAAGGCCGTGTCCACCGAGATCGATGACGCCTTCAACTACAACCTGGGCAAGATCAAGGCGGCCTACCTGCCGTCCAGCATGGCCTATCCCCAGCGCTATGTCATCGATGGCTCCATCATCGGCACCCCCGACGCGGACAAGGCCAAGGCCGCCTGCAAGTACGGCGCCGTGGACCTGGACATGCAGGAAGAGGTCATCAACCTGAACGCCGGCGCCATCGTCTGGGCCACCGGCTGGAAGCCCTACGACGCCGAGAAGATTGTCTACTACGGCTACGACCGCTTCCCCAACGTCATCTCCAACGTGGAATTCGAGCGCCTGGCCGATCCCCATGGCCCCACCGGTGGCAAGATCCTGCGCCCCTCCGACGGCAAGGAGGCCAAGAACATCGCCTTCATCCAGTGCGCCGGCTCCCGGGACGAGAACCACCTGCGCCACTGCTCCCGCTTCTGCTGCATGGGCTCGCTCAAGCAGACCCACTATGTGCAGGAGAAGTACGGCGACGAGGGCAAGTCCACCATCTACTACATCGACATCCGCGCCATCGACCGCTTCGAGGATTTCTACCAGAAGGTGAAGGCCAACCCCAACGTCACCTTCGTGAAATCCAAGGTGGCCCGCATTACCGAGGACAAGGCCGGCAATCCGGTCTGCAATGGCGTCAACACCGAAGGCTACATCCGCTACGCCAATGCCCATGACCTCGTGGTGCTGGCCCTGGGCATGGAGCCCGCCGTCAAGGGCGTGAACATTCCGGCGGAAGTGATGAGCGATTCCTCCGGCTTCATCATGGCCGACCCGGCCAACGCCGGCATCTTCGGCGCCGGCTGCGCCACCAACGCGCTGGATGTGAACCGGGCCGTGCAGAGCGCCACCGCCGCCGCCCTGCGGGCCATCCAGGTCGTCAACAAAGTCGCCCGCGCGGAGGCTTGAGAGAAATGGCTGAAACGAAAACTGCTGCATATATCTGCAAGGGCTGCGAGATCGACAAGCGCGTCGATGTCGCTTCCCTGTCCAAAGTCGCCACCAAGTCCGGCAAGATGAACCTCGTGCGCGAGCACGACTTCCTCTGTTCCGCCGAGGGCGTGGCCATGATCCGGAACGATATCGAGACGGAAGGCGTCACCCACGCCGCCATCTGCGCCTGTTCCCGCCGGGCCAAGACCGAGGCGTTCAACTTCCCCACCATCGCCATGAGCCGGGGCAACCTGCGCGAAGGCGTGATCTGGATCCGTCCCGACACCGAGGAAGCCCGCGAGACCACCCAGGAAATGGCCGAGGACTACGTCCGCATGGCCTGCGCCGAGGTGAAGGCCATGCAGGTGCCCCCGGGCAACCAGAAGACCGGCACGGTGAAGACCCTGCTGGTGGTGGGCGGCGGCATGTCCGGCATGACGTCCGCCCTGGAGGCCTCCAAGGCTGGCTACAAGGTGGTGCTGGTCGAAAAGACCGGCGCCCTGGGCGGCTGGGCCGGCAAGCTGCACAAGCGCGTGCCCACCCGGGAGCCCTTCAAGGCGCCCGAGGACAACGGCGTGGCTGACATGGCCGCCCGCATCGAGGCCGACTCCAACATCAAGGTCTACCTGAACGCCACCATCGCCAAGACCGACGGCGCCCCCGGCCGCTTCAAGGTGGAGATCGCCGTGGAATCCGGCGCCGTGGCCCAGGAAGACATCGGTGCCATCATCCAGGCCACCGGCTTCAGCCTCTACGACGCCAACAAGCTGCCCGAATTCGGCTACGGCAAGACCCCCAACGTGGTGGATCAGGCCGGGCTGGAAGCCCTGGCCAAGGCCGCCGCGGCCGAAGGCAAGCCCATCTGCCGTCCCTCCGACGGCCAGCCCGTGAAGTCCGTGGTCTTCGTCCAGTGCGCCGGCCAGCGCGACACCACCGGCAAGCACCTCCAGTACTGCTCCGGCTTCTGCTGCAACACCAGCATCAAGCAGGCCATGTACTTCAAGGACGGCAACCCGGATATCGACACCGTGGTGCTGTTCACCGACCTGCGCACCCCGGGCAACGGCGAGGACTTCTACCGCGCCGCCCAGAACAAGGGCGTGATCTTCTCCAAGGGCGTGGTCTCCAGCGTCACCCCCAGCGGCAATGCCTGCGCGGTCAAGTTCAAGGATCTGATCCTGAATGAAGAGACCGAGGCCCAGGTCGACCTGGTGGTCCTGGCCACGGGCGTGGTGCCCAACTCCGGCGTCAACATCGAGGCCGCCGCCGCGCCGGCCGCCGCCGAGACCGCGGCTTCGGCCGAGGGCGAGGCGCCCAAGGAAGTTGTCGCCAGCATCCCCGTGGAGTCCATCCTGAACCTGACCTACCGTCAGGGTCCGGACATGCCCCAGTTCAAGCATGGCTTCAACGACTCCCACTTCATCTGCTTCCCCTACGAGACCCGCCGCACCGGCATCTACGCCGCCGGCCCCGTGCGCCGTCCCATGGACATCCTGCAGGCCCAGGAGGACGCCACCGGCGCCGCCATGAAGGCCATCCAGGCCATGGAGAACGCCGGCCTCGGCAAGGCCGCCCATCCCCGCGCCGGCGACCTGTCCTTCCCGACCGTGCGTCTGGAAGGCTGCACCCAGTGCAAGCGCTGCACGGTGGAATGCCCCTTCGGCGCCATCGACGAGGACGAGAAGCGCTTCCCCCTGTTCAACGAGTCCCGCTGCCGCCGCTGCGGCACCTGCATGGGCGCCTGCCCGGTGCGGGTGATCTCCTTCGAGAACTACTCGGTGAACACCGTGGGTTCCCAGATCAAGGCCGTGGACGTGCCGGACGAGTTCTCCGAGAAGCCGCGCATCCTGATCCTGGCCTGCGAGAACGACGCCTACCCGGCCCTGGACATGGCCGGCATGAACCGCCACGAGTACGACCCCTACGTGCGGGTCATCCCGGTGCGCTGCCTGGGTTCGGTGAACACCATCTGGATCACCGACGCCCTCAACGGCGGCTACGACGGCGTCATGCTCATGGGCTGCAAGCACGGCGAGGAATACCAGTGCCACTTCGTCAAGGGTTCCGAGCTGGGCCGCTACCGCCTGTCCAAGGTGGGCGACACCCTCAAGGGCATGAACCTGGAAACCGAACGGGTGCATGACCTGGAAGTGGCGATCACCGACATCGCCACCCTGCCCCAGAAGATCAACGACTACGCGGCGCTGATCAAGTCCTTCCCGCCGTCCCCGTTCAAGGGCTTCTAAGGAGATTGCGATGAGCGATTTGAACCAACAGATGGCCGAGCGCTACAAGAACAATTTCCTGAAGGAGATTGAAGAGCAGGCCGAGATGGGCGAGTGGGTGAAGATGTGCATGCAGTGCGGCCTGTGCTCCGGCTCCTGCCCCACCAACTTCCACTCCGGCTGGGACCACCCGCCCCAGGAAATCTTCATGATGATCCGCGCCGGCAAGCGCGAGGACGTCCTGAATGCCCAGGGCATGTACATGTGCACGTCCTGCTACAACTGCTACGTGCGCTGCCCGCGCAAGGTGCCCGTCACCCACGTCATGCACGGCATCGCCGAATACGCCTACCGCATCGGCCGGGCGCCCAAGGCCCAGCCCACCATGCACCTGTCCAAGACCTTCTGGACCAATGCCACCAAGTCCGGCCGGGTCAACGAAGTGCAGCTCACCCAGAGCCTGTACTTCAAGGACGGCATCGGCGCCGGCATCAAGAAGGCCATGGAGATGCAGAGCGAGGCCCTGGGCCTGGTCAAGGCCGGCCGCCTTAACGTGATGGAAGCGCTGGGCATGGGCCACAAGTGCAAGGACATCAAGGGCATCCACGCCATGCTGGCCAAGGCCGAAGAGCTGGAAGCCAGGAACAAGGCCGC
>DAOQNK010000163.1:0-4999 GCA_035332045.1 Thiobacillaceae bacterium
GGGCTTCGAGCTGCTTCATCAGCCCCTCGTTGTCGAACTCCCGGCCGCCCACCGCCCGGTAGATTACCCGGCCCTGGGCATCGACCACGAAGGTGGTGGGCAGGCCCTTGACCTTCCAGGCCTGGAGCGCCTTCGAATCCAGGTCCAGCAGCAACGGGAAGGCGGGGGCGGGCTCCAGCTGGCCCGTGAAGGAGAACACCGTGTCCGCGTCCTCGCCCACGTCCACCGCCAGCACCGCCAGGCCCCGGCCGCCCAGGCGCCGGTTGAGCCGCTCCAGGGAAGGCATCTCGCGGCGGCAGGGCGGGCACCAGGTGGCCCAGAAATTCACCACCACCAGTTTCCCCTTCAGATCGGTCAGGTCGTGGGGCTTGCCGTCCAGGTCAGCCAGCTTCAGGGGCGGGGCGGCGTAGGGTTCGGCCACCGGCGTCAGGCCGTGGGTCAGGGGCGGCAGGTCGGCGGCATGCACAGAAACAGTTGCGAGCAGGCCCAGAGAGAGCCCAGCGACCAGGCTCCTGAAAATCTTTTCCACCCCTATCCTGACGGGGGAAAAACTCAATCCATCAGCGCGCACAGCGGACACCCTCCAGTTTCCCTTCATAATCCTTGCCCGCCACGCTCCAGCGGGCAACCAGATCGAACCGCGCTCCCGGCGCCAGGCCCGTGCTCAACATGCCCTGGTTCCACTCCCCCGGCGCGTATTCCTGCTCGGGCGGGAACTGGGCCCAGCGGAACGCGATCCGGGCCGGTTCCGGCAGGCTCAGGGATTGCCACACCGCCATCCACTCGTCGATCTGGAGCGGCGGCTTCGCCTTCCCCTCGGCCACCACCCGCCAGTCGGCCAGACGGAAGGCCACTTCCCCCGGCGCTGCGTCGTTGCGCAATACGGTCATGAAAACGCAGGCGGTGGCGAAGCGTTCCGCCGCGTCGGCTGGAAACCCACGATTGAGATAGAAGGCCCGGGCCTGGTCCGGCAGGATCTGCGTCAGGCGCAAATGCACCCCGTGGGCCTGGGTCTCCCAGGTGCTGGCCCCGGTTTCCGAATCCAGGCCCTCCCGGGTCTGGGCCTGGACCGTGGGCATGGACAGGCCCAGGGACAGGCAGGTGCATGCCAGGCGGAGGGAGTGGGACATCGTGATCGCCTCGGGAAAGGGGCTCGGCGGGTTACCCCGGCCCATCTGGGAACCGGGCTATTGTTGCCCAAGATCGTCCCCTGGTCAGCCCGGTAATCTCCCTAGTCTGAATCGGCGCTTGGGCATTCTCCCCGGCTTCCATTACAGTCTCGGAATACCCTTCCGGAGTACCGCCATGCTCGCTTTTCTCGTCGCCCTCGCCCTTTTGGTTGCCAGCGTGGCAGGGGTTTACTGGCTCCTGAAAAGCATGGGCGAAGATGGGGTGGAAGCCGCCGCACCGGGCAGCTGCAAGAGCGGCCGCTGCGGCGTGGCACCCAGCCGGGTGACGGAGGAGGATGGCAGAAGCTTCGATTTGCACGCGGTGCGCGTCGACGACATTCAGCGCGCAGGCGGCAAGGCCGGCAATCAACGCGCGTTGAACGGGTAAGCCCCGCTTCGGGAAGTCCCCGGGGCCGCAATCATGCCCGGCCACTCAAAGTCGGCCTCCTAGCCCGATCCATCCAGCTTCCCAGCCTGATAGGCAGCCAGCATCGCCGCCTCGATCCCGGGCCGCTGCGCCGGGTCGACCTCGCCCAATATCCGCGCCGCGATGGCCCGCACCACTTCCAGATCCCGCGCCTCCTGGCGGCGCAGGGCGTAGCACGGCCAGTCGAGCCGGCCATGGCGGCAACAGGGAGTAGCCAGGCCGGTCGGCTCCGAGAACTCGATGGCGTGGGATTCCAGCACCTCGTAGAGGTAGGAATAGGTATCGATGCCAGCGGCCTGGGCCAGCAGGCGATGGAAATCCGGGGCCTCGTCGGGACCGGCAAGGCAGCGTTCCAAATCGATGGCAGTCGCCAGGTCGTAGGACTCACCCTTGAAGGAGAAGGCAATTCGGGCGCGGACGGTGCTCGGGGTCATGGCATGCTGAAACAAACTGGAATGGGCCGGATTTTCCGCGAGGAAACGAGCCGATAGTGATTTCGCCATGAAAAAAGGGGGCACAAGCCCCCTTCTTCATCGGCCCAGTGCAGGCTTCAGAGGATCATGCCCGGGTTGCCACCCATGCCGACCACCTTGGGCTGATTCAGATGGACGGGCTTCACCACCTTCACGTCGCGTAGGTACTCGGCCACCACATCCCAGATGGGGGTGCCGTTCACACCCTCGCCCACCGGTGCCCAGCCCGCCACCTTGTACTTCTTGGCGGGATCCACGGCCTTGCCCCGCAGTTCCATGTTGGTGATGCGCTTGCCGATGGTCTTGTTGGGGTCGATGGTGTACTGGATGCCCCCCACCCGCACCATGTCGCCACCTTGCTGGTAGTAGGGATCGGCGTTGAAGAGGTTGTCGCAGACATCCTCCATGATGGTGTGGATGGTCTCGCCGGTCATCTCGTTGAGGGTCGTGGAGGGATAGGTGATGGCCACCTGGTCCATCAGCTTCTCCATGGTGATGACGTCGCCCGACAGGAGGCTGGTACCCCAGCGGAAGCCGGGGGAGAAAGCGGCGTCGGCGCCCTTCACCTTCATCAGGGCATCGCAGATCATCTGGTCGTAGGTGCCGTTGAAGTTGCCCCGGCGATAGAGCACGCCCTCGGAGATCGCCAGCTTCTCGTTGAGCTTGGCCTCGAAGGGGGCACGGATCTTCTTGATGAGGGCATCCATCTTGGCGTCGGCGGCCAGCAGATTGGAAAACACCGGCACGAGGCGGTACTTCCAGCCCTTGACCTTGCCTTCCTTGACATCGAAATCCATGACGCCCAGGAACTTGCCGTTGGAACCGGCATTGGTGACCATGGTGACGCCCTTGGCGTTCTTGACCTGGACCGGCTGGGGCACGCCGTCGTGGGTGTGGCCGCCAAAGATGGCGTCGATGCCGGTGACGCGGCTCGCCATCTTGAGGTCCACATCCATGCCGTTGTGGGACAGCACCACCACCACCTGGGCTCCCTTGGCCCGGGCCTCGTCCACCCATTTCTGCATGGAGTCGTCACGGATGCCGAAGGACCAGTCGGGAATCATCCAACGGGGGTTCGCCACCGGGGTGTAGGGGAAAGCCTGGCCGATGATGGCCACCGGCACCTTGTTGATCTCCCGGATCACGTAGGGCTTGAACACCTGGTCGCCGAAATCGTTGGTGACCACGTTCTGGGCGACGAAGTCGACGCCGGCCTTCTTGAAGTCGCCGTTGACGATTTCCTGGACCCGCTGGGCACCGTAGGTCATCTCCCAGTGGGGGCACATGACGTCCACGCCCAGGGCGATACAGGCATCCACCATGTCCTGGGCATTGGTCCACAGGGCGGTGGCGGAACCCTGCCAGGTGTCGCCACCGTCCAGCAGCAGGGAGCCCGGCCGGGCGGCACGTACCTTGTCCACCAGGGTCTTCAGGTGCGCGAAGCCGCCCACCTTGCCATAGGTCCGAGAAGCGGCTTCAAAGTCCAGGTAGGAAAAAGCGTGGGCATCAATACTGCCGGGCTTGATGTTGTAGTGCTTCAGCAGGTGCTCTCCCACCAGATGGGGCACCTTGCCGACCGCCTCGCCCACGCCCAGGTTGACGTTGGGCTCGCGGAAATAGATGGGCAGCAACTGGGCATGACAGTCGGTCATGTGCATGAGCGACACGTTGCCGTAGGCGGGAACGTCGTAGTAGTTGGCGGGCGCGTTGCCGGCCAGGGCCTGGCGGCTGTCCAGGGCGAAGCCACCGGCGGCGGCGGCGGCAAGGATCTGGAGGAATTCGCGGCGATTCATGGACATGGCGTGGATCTCCTGCATGGGCTGGGTCAGGGGGCATTCTTACGGCCGGCCCCTGGCCGGTAAATGGTAACGATGGCCCAAATTTCCGGGCTTATCGGACTAGTCATCTAACAGACAAATGAACCGGGGTCACAAACGAAAATCCGGGCAAGGAGCCCGGATTTTCGCCTGGCACCGGCCGATTACTTGCGGAACACGGAGGACTGCATTTCCAGGCCATTGCTCAGATAGGAGTGGAAATACTCCAGGTTGTTGAAGCGGGTGCTGCCCGGCTTGTCCGGCACGTGGCGGACGTTGCGGTAGCAACCCTCATAGCGCTTCTGCAGCGTGGTCAGAGAGTCACCACCCCGGAACACGGGCCAGTGGGTGGCCTGTCCGACGACGGGGGACAGGATCTCGGAACGCAGGCGATTGCCGGCGGCATCCACATGGCAGGAGGCGCAGGAGAAATTGAACTGGCCGGCGCGCGCATAGTAGGTCTTCTTGCCATCCTCGAAGGCCTTCATGGCCCCCTCGCCTTCCACCTTGATGTTCATCTTCATGCCATCGGACAAGGTGCGCATGTAGGAGGTCAGCAGACCCATGGTCTTGGGATCGCCATACTCCCAGGCGGCTTCGCCATTGGCGACACGGCAGGCGTTGATCTCGTCCTCGAGGGTCACCACCTTGCCTTTGGCGTTGTCGAACAGGGGGTAGTTGCCGGCGATCATCTTGCCGCCGTTGGGCAGGCAATCGGCATAGGTCTTGCCGCTCTTCATGGGGGTTTTCCAGAGCTTCTCGCCCTTTTCCAGCTCACCGGAATAGGGAGGGAATTCCATGATGCTCTTGTACTGGGACATGGCATCCGGATCAAAGGCCAGCGCCCCGTAAACGTAGTTGTCCAGTTTGACATCGGGGTACTTGGACTTGAACAGGTTCACCATCTTCGTCCTGTCCTCATCGGGGCCGGCATTGGCGACCGCCGCACCCATCAGAACGCCCAGGCCTACCAGGGCTACCAACAATTTCTTCATGCCGTCCTCCAATAGAGAGTAAACGTTCGGGCCGGATACGGGCTCCGGCCCTGGAGTTTATTGAATCAGCCGATGGTGGCTTCGGCGGAGTTCTTGTCGCCGGTGTTGTCCACCCAGT
>DAOQNK010000164.1:0-4895 GCA_035332045.1 Thiobacillaceae bacterium
TCATTGGCGCTTGCCCCCCCTGCCCTTCTTCGCCGCCGGGGCGGGCTCGTGCCTGGAAGCGGGGCGGACCACGGGTATCGTGTCCGCCACCAGGGCGAAGTCGATGCGGGTGGTCTCCATGTCCACGCTCACCACCTTGATGCGCACCTTGTCGCCCAGGCGGAAGCGCTTGCCGGTGCGCTCGCCCATCATCTGGTGGCGGGCGGCGTCGAAGTGGAAGTAGTCCTGCCCCAGTTCGGTGACGTGGACCAGCCCCTCGACGAAGACATCGTTGAGGGCCACGAAGACGCCGAAACTCACCACGGCGGAGATGACGCCATCGAACTCCTCGTTGAGCTTGTCCTGCATGTAGTAGCACTTGAGCCAGGCCACCACGTCCCGGGTGGCGTCGTCGGCCCGGCGCTCGGTCATGGAGCAGTGCAGGCCGATGTTGGCCCAGTCGCCGGGGGCGTAGGTCTCGTTCCTCAGGCAGGCCTTGATGGCCCGGTGCACCAGCAGATCCGGATAGCGGCGGATGGGCGAAGTGAAGTGGGTGTAAGCCTCGTAGGCCAGGCCGAAGTGGCCCACGTTGTCCGGGCTGTAGATGGCCTGGCGCAGGGAGCGCAGCAGCACCGTCTGGAGCAGTTGCTCGTCCGGCCGGCCCTTGATCTTGCCCAGCAGCTCGGCGTAGTCCTTGGCATGGGGCTCGTCGCCGCCGGTGAGGAAGAAGCCGAACTCGGCCAGGAATTCCTGCAGGGCCTTCAGCTTGTCCGGCGTGGGGCCTTCGTGGATGCGGTAGAGGGCCGGGTGCTTCTTCTTGGCCAGGAATTCCGAGGCGCAGACGTTGGCGGCCAGCATGCATTCCTCGATGAGGCGGTGGGCGTCGTTGCGGGAGGACGGCACGATGCGCTCGATCTTGTCGTGCTCGTCGAACAGCATCTTGGTCTCCAGGGTCTCGAAGTCGATGGCGCCCCGGGCGCTGCGGGCCTTCAGCAGCACCTTGAAAAGCTTGTGGAGATTGCGCAGGGGGTCCATCAGCCAGACCTGGTCCTTGCCCGGCTTGGCCGCGCCGGACAGCCAGTCCCACACCATGTTGTACGTGAGGCGGGCCTTGGAATGCATGACCGCCGGGTAGAAGCGGTATTTCTTGATGCTGCCGGTGCCGGCGATCTCCATCTCGCAGACCATGCACAAGCGGTCCACCTTGGGGTTCAGGGAACACAGGCCATTGGAGAGTTCCTCCGGCAGCATGGGGATCACCCGGCGCGGGAAGTAGACCGAGTTGCCCCGCTCATAGGCTTCCTTGTCCAGGGCGGCGCCCGGCTTCACGTAATGGGAGACGTCGGCGATGGCCACCCACAGGCGGAAGCCCCGGCCTTCGGGCTGGCAGTACACGGCATCGTCGAAGTCCCGGGCGTCCTCGCCGTCGATGGTGACCAGGGGCAGGTCGCGGACGTCCTCCCGGGCCAGGCCGTCCACCGGCTCCAGGTCCTTCTTGGTGACGCCCTTGGGCAGCTTCTTGGCCTGGGCCAGCACCGCCTTGGAGAACTCGTGGGGCAGGTCGTGCTTGCGCAGGGCGATCTCGATCTCCATGCCCGGATCGGCGTAGTTGCCCAGCACCTGGACCACCTTGCCCACCGGCGGCGCGTGCTTGGTGGGCTGCTCGACGATCTCCGCCATCACCACCTGGCCGTTGGAGGCGCCCAGGTCCTGGTGGTCGGGAATCAGGATGTCCTGGCTGATCTTCTTGTTCTCGGCCACCACCCACTGGTAGCCCCGCTCGCGATAGAGGCGCCCCACCAGGGTGGAATTGGCGTGGGCCAGCACCTCCACCACCTTGCCCTCCTTGCGGCCCCGCCGGTCCGCACCGTGCTCCCGCACCATGACCCGGTCGCCGTGCAGCACGCCGCGCATCTCCTTCTCGGGCAGGGCGAGGTCGCCGGAGCCGTCATCGGGGATGAAGAAGCCGAAGCCGTCCTTGTGGCCTTCCACCCGGCCCGCCTTGACCTCGATCTTCTCCGGCAGGCACAGGGCGCCCCGGCGGTTGAAGAGGAGCTGGCCGTCCCGCTGCATGGCCCGCAGCCGGGCGGTGAAGGCATCCGCCTCCTCAGGCTCGATGTCCAGGCGGAAGGCCAGGTCGTCGGGCTCGACGGGCTCGCCGGCCTCGGTGAGCAAATCCAGGATGAATTCCCGGCTGGGCAGGGCCTGGCCGTACTTGGCCCGTTCCCGCTCCAGAAAAGGGTCCTGCCAGCGGAGGGACTTGTGGCTGCGGTGAGTTTTCTTCTTGCCGCCCGGAGTGGGCGCCGAAGCTTGATCGGAGGGGGGGGTTTTGGCTTTGGAGGATGTTTTTTTCGTTGACATGAAAATGGGGAGATCGTTAAGATGCGCGCCTTCTTGGCCCAGGTGGCGGAATTGGTAGACGCACTAGGTTCAGGTCCTAGCGCTCGCAAGGGCGTGGAGGTTCGAGTCCTCTCCTGGGCACCAAGTCAAATAAAAACCGGCTTTTCAGCCGGTTTTTTCATTTCCGGGTGACCCCGGCGCCGGACGGGGCGGATGGTAACACGCTGGCCTCCCGACTGGATGCGGCGAGACTGCACGGATGCCGCATCCGGCCCGAATCAAGGCGACGACGCCTCACCCCAGGCCCAGAGATGGGCAGCCACCAGAGCGCGCCAGGGCGAAAATTCCGCCAGCCATGCCCGTGCCGCCGCAGCATCCACCTTACCTGCCCGCCCGAGCAGCTGTTGCAGCTTGCGGCGCACCGCGGCATCTCCGTGCAACGAACCGTCCAGCCAGCCGAACCCCCTGAGCAAGGCGTAATCCGCCGTCCAGGGCCCGATACCGGGAATCGCCAGCAGCCGGGTCCGCAGGGCCTCCACCCGCACCGGGTCCGTTTCTCCCTTTCCGTCCCAGGCTTGTTCAGGCAGGGGCTCCGTCAGCAGGGCATGGCTCAACGCCCTCAATGCCCTGGCCTTGGCGCCGGAATAACCCGCCAGACGCAGTTCCGGTTCGCGCATGCGCGCTACGCCGCGTTCATCGGGATAGCACCACAGGCCAGAAGAGTGTCTGGCACCCGCGCCCAGGATGAGCCGCCTGCGCACCGTCACCGCGGCATGGACGCTGATCTGCTGCCCGGCGATGGCCCAGGTCAATGCCTCGAAGGGAGAAGCCGCCAAAGGGACGCGCAGGCCGGGGCGATCCCTGATCAGCGGACCGAGCAACGGGTGAAGGCGGAAGGCCGCCACGAAGCCGGCGATGGGCTGATCCAATCCCAACATGCGACGCGCCAGGGCTTCCAGGTCCTTCACCGGCGGCGCGGTGGCCTGTCCGTCTATCGCCAGGCTTGCCCGCGCGCGGCTTTCCGTCAAATCCACGGTCAGGCATGCCGGCTGCCCCGCCCACATCAGTCCTTTGCGCAGCGTTGCACCTTCGACGCATTCCGCCACCCTCAACGGATCGCGCCGATGAAAGGCGAGCACCTCCTGAGGACGGAAATCAGCCGGCAAGGAAAGGTCACAGGACAGACGATGTCCCGCCCCGCCTCCGCCATCCATCACTCGGACGATTCCAGGTCCAACAGCGCGCGCTTGCGTCCCACCCCCCAGCGGTAGCCGGACAGGCTACCGTCCGTGCGCACCACGCGATGGCAGGGGATGGCCACCGCCAGAATGTTGGCGGCGCACGCCTGGGCCACCGCCCGCGCGCCCTCCGGCACACCCACGCGGCGGGCCAGTTCGGCATAAGTCACCCGCTCGCCGGGGGGAATCGCCCTCAGGGCGCGCCAGACACGTTCCTGAAAAACCGTACCGCGCACATCCAAGGGAAGATCGAGCCCCACGCCCGGCGCCTCGACAAACCCCACCACCCGGGCCACCAGCCGCTCGAACGCGGGGTCTCCACCCACCAGGCTGGCCACGGGAAAGCGATCCTGAAAATCCCGCAGCAAGGCATCCGCATCGTCCCCCAGCAGGATGGCGCAGATACCGCGTTCGCTTTGCGCCACCAGGATGGCGCCCAGGGAACATTCCCCGATGGCGAAGCGGATGGTCATGCCGGCACCGCCCGCGCGATAGCGGGAAGGTGTCATGCCCAAGGCCCGGTCGGATTCTCCATAGAAGCGGCCACTGGAAGAGAAGCCCGCCTGGTAGATGGCCGCGGTCACCAGCCCGCCCCGCGCCAGTTCCGCGCGTACCCGCGCGGCCCGCCGGGCCAGTGCATAGGCTTTGGGCGTCAACCCGGTGATGGATTTGAACACCCGGTGCAGGTGATACGGGCTCATGCCGGCCCGGGCGGCCAGCTCCGCCAAGGTCGGCATCGACTCAGCGCCCTCGATGAACCGGCAGAGTTCCTCCACCAGTTTGCCCTGCCGGACCGCCAGGGCAAACAGTTCCGGCCTGCAACGCTTGCAGGGCCTGAACCCCGCCAACACCGCCTCATCCAGGGTCGCGAAGAACAGCACGTTTCGCGGATCGGGCCGCTTCGAAGGACAGGTGGGGCGACAGACCACCCCCGTCGTCCGCACCGCATAGACGAACCTGCCCTCGGCGGCGGGATCGCGGGCCATCACCGCTGCCCAACGTGGATCGTCCTGCGTTTCCCCGTCTTCTATCCGTCGTTTGCCCGCCATCGGCCTGCGCTCCTTTTGCCCGGAACTTATCTCACGGGCCAAAAGTAAACCATGGGTGAAGCCACACACACTCCGGAGCTTGCTTTCAAATTCGTCCCCGGAAAACGTCTAGCCCCCGACTCGCGGGGGCTAGACGTACACGACCGGCTGGCCCGGCATCGGCTTGGGGCCACGGTCCGGCAGGCGCGGCTTATTTCGCCGCCGCCGCCACCGCCGGCGGCACCCGCTCAATGAGGCGCGGGTCGAAGGGCTTGGGGATGATGTAGTCGCGGCCGAATTCCAGCTTGTC
>DAOQNK010000165.1:0-4879 GCA_035332045.1 Thiobacillaceae bacterium
AGCGGGTGAGCCGCCTGAATCTGGCTGGACGGATACCCACGCCCCGGGCTTGAAGGCCCTCAAGGCCTCCCCCTGCGTTCACGGACGCGACGGTCCTTGCCCGGATAGATGCTTGTAGATCGTCGAGTAGAGCTGGGTTGGGTCCACGGGTTTGGTCAGAAAGTCATCCATGCCCGCCTCCAGGCAGCGGTTCTTGTCTTCCGCGAAGGCATTGGCGGTCATGGCAAGAATTGGCGTCTTCGAGGCGGGCTCGTGCTGGCGGAGGCGGCGTGCCGCCTCCAAGCCATCCATCACCGGCATCTGCATGTCCATCAGGATCAGGGAATAGACGTTCCGACTGGCCAGTTCCAGGGCCTCGGCGCCGTTCTCGGCCTCATCCACGCGGAACCCGACGTCTTCCAGCAACATGCCGGCAATTTCCCGGTTAACGGGCTCATCCTCCACGAGCAATACCCGGGCACCGGCAAAATCCCGGGCCAGGATCGCGTCGGCATGATCCGCCATGGGGCCGGACTGAGGCATATCGGCCTGTCCGCCCACCTTCAATCGGCTGGTGAACCAGAACCTGCTGCCCTGTCCAGGCAGGCTGTCCGCCCCCGCCTCCCCGTCCATGAGCTGGGCGATCTTCCGGGTGATGGCAAGACCCAGGCCCGAGCCGCCGTACTTGCGCGTCGTCGAGCTGTCCGCCTGTTCGAAGGTATTGAACAAGCGGGGGATGGATTCGGGCGCGATGCCAATGCCGGTATCCTCCACCTCGAAGCGGATCAGCATGCTTTGCTCGAGGGCCTCCAGCACGATGGCCCGCAGGGTGATCCGCCCCTGATGCGTGAACTTCACCGCGTTGGCGGCATAGTTGAGCAGCGCCTGTTGCAGCCGGGTGGCATCGCCCAGCAAAGGCACGTCGATCTTCTCGATTTCAAGTATCAGCGCCAGTCCCTTGTGTTCCGCCTGGGGACGGATCATGGCCTGGATGTTGGACATGACGTTGTCGATGGAGACCGGGGTGCTTTCCAGGACGAAGGAATTGGCTTCGATCTTGGAGAGATCCAGGATCGCATTGATGGTCTCCAGCAGATGCTGGCCCGCCACCGTGATCTTCCGCAGCCGCTCGGACTGAGTGGGCGAAAGTTCGTCCCGCAGCATGAGATACGCCATGCCGGTGATGGCATTGAGCGGCGTCCTGATCTCGTGGCTCATGTTCGCCAGGAAGGCGCTCTTGGCCTTGTTGGCGGCTTCCGCCGCCACCTTGGCCTCCACCAGGGCCAGTTCGGCGGCTTTGCGGCGGCTGATGTCCGCCTGGAAGGCGATCAGCCGAGCCGCCTGGCCTTCTCGCGGCCCCTGGTAGTAAATGGCCATCTCGACGGGAAGCAGGTGGCCGTCCTTGGTCCGTTGGCTGGTTTCGAACTGAATCTTTCCCTGGCGCTTGATCACGTCCCGGATCCTGACGTAGTCCTCCGGCGGGAAGCCCGGGTCGATGTCGGAGACGGTCAGCTGAAGCAGTTCATCGACGGTGTAGCCCAGGCACTGGGCGGCATGCTGATTCGAATAGATGAAACGCCCGGTATTGAAATCGGCCCAGGTGATGCCGATGCCAACCTTGTCCATGGCGAACTGGGTATCGAAGAGTTCGCCGGTGCGTTGTTCAACCAGTCGCTCCAGATCTTCCCGATGCTGATGCAGCGCGCGTTCGGCCTGCTTGCGTTCCGTGATGTCCCGGCTTATCGCCTGGATGTAATGCTTGCCGCCGATATCCACTGACACCAGTTGCATGTCCAGGGTGATCTCGGTGCCATCCAGTTTCCGCGAGGGCCATTCGAAGAACTGCGGGTGGCCGGCGATGGCGCCGCGCAGTTTATCGGCTATCCGCTCCTCGACAGGTCTGGGATCGTTGGGATCGGGACGCGCGAACTCATCCGGGGTGTGCCCGACGATCTGGGATCGATCCGTAGCGCCCATCAGCTTCAAGGCGGCCGGGTTGCAATCAATGATGAGCGGCCCATCGTGCAGGACGATGGCATCCCGGGAGGCTTCGAACAAGGCACGGAAGCGCGCTTCGCTTTCCAGCACCCGCGACTGCGCTTCCTTGCGATCGGTGATATCCCGCCAGGTGCAGTGGATCACCGGTTTTCCCTGGAGCGAGAGGGTCGACAACGTGACCTCGACAAAGAACTGACTGCCGTCCTTGCGCAAGTGGACCCACTCGAAACGATGCAGCCCCGTCTCCTGGGCGAGGTCCAACATGCGTTCCGCCTTGTCGTAGGAACGCGCTCCGTCAGGCTGGAATTCGGGGGATAGTTCAGCGGGGTGGACATGCCTGAGGGCGTCCCTGTCGGGGAAGCCCAGCATCTCGACCGCGGCCTGGTTGCACTCGACGAAGCGGTGGCCATCGATGATCCAGACAGGGTCGGGCGAGGAATCGAACAGGTGGCGGAAACGCTGCTCGGAATCCCGCAATTGGGTTTCCGTGGCCTTGATGTCGGTGATGTCGTCGTAGATGCCGAGCACGCCGATCACTTCGTTGTCGCTGTTCCTGAGGGGAACCTTGGAAATTCGCAGCCAGATGGCCCGGCCATCCGGCGTCGTCTGCCTTTCGTCGAACCTGATTTTCGCCAGGCCGGATTCGATGACCTGACGGTCATCGGCGCGGTAGAGCTCCGCCTCGCTCGCCCAGCCCATCTCGAAATCATCCCGGCCGATCAGGTCGTCCGGGGCACGCTTGCCCGCATCCAGGGCAAAGAGGGGATTGCATCCCAGATAGTTGAGATCGTGGTCTTTCCAGAACACGCGCATGGGCACGTTGTCCACCACGGCCTGGAGCAGGTTCCGGGATTCATGCAGGGCCATTTCGGTCTGCTTCTGGGCGGTGATGTCCTGTATCGTGCCCTCCAAAAAGATCAGGGTGCCGTCGGAGTCATAGGTTGGAACGGCTTCTTCATGGACCCAGCGAACGGACCCGTCAGGCAGGATGATGCGGTGATCGATCGAGTGGGACATGCCCTGCCCAAAGGCCGCCTGCTCGGAAGACTTGACGGCCTCCACGTCATCCGGATGCACCCTGGAAAAGAAACGCTCGTAGCTGGGTTCGAACTCCCCCGGCTGACACCCGAAGATGCGGAATATCTCGTCGGACCAGTGCAATTCCCCGGTCCAGACGTTCAGCCACCAGTTGCCGATATGGGCGATGTTCTGGGCCTGGGCCAGGTAACGCTCGCTGGCTCGCAGCCGCTCATCGGCGCGCTTGCGCTCGGTGATGTCCCGGGAAGAGGCATAGATGAAGGTCTTGCCATCCAGTTCGATGGGCAGGCCGCTCACTTCCACATCGATGAGGCCGCCATCCTTGCGCCGGTGCACCGTTTCGAACAAGGCGCGGGTGGAGCTGCCGGCCATATCGCGCAAGCTCCTGGACAAAGTCTCACGGGGGAACCGGGCATCCCATTGGGCGACATTCAGGCGAAGGGCTTCTTCCCGGGTATACCCCAGCATGTCGCAGAAGGAATCGCTGGCCTCCTGGATATTGCCGTCCAGATCCAGGATATGGATCCCGTCACTGGCATTCCGAATCAGGACCTGGTGCTTCTGGTTCTCCTGCATGAGATGCCGCAGGAGTCGCTTGTTCTCATGCGCCACCCGTGCTGCGTCGGACAGGGCGTCCGCGATGACCAGCACGCTCACGGAGGCATTGTTGTGGATACTGACTCCGTCGTCGGTGACACCGCCTTCCCCGAAACTGCAAAAGCCGGCGAGCGTCGTGCCATCGGCCAGCTTGACCATTTCGGCAATCTCGGCGGAAGCGTTGACCTCGCCCATCAGCCTGGGGCGCAGCGCACAGTAGTTGCACAGAATGGCGCCCGCCCGGCTGGTGCCTGCCCGCAGCAAGGCCTTGCGCAATGCGTCGGCACCCGCCGAGACCGCCTCAGGCCCGGTGGGGTCCATGATGTAGAGGTCGGCTCCGGCCGAGGCCGGCTGGGTCATCCGAATGCCCCCCCGGGAAGTCGTATAGGCCGCGACGTTGAGGGAGTACTGGCCCAGCGCCGCCGGTGTGCCCAAGGCCCGCTGGGTGGTGAGGGTGACGTGTCGGTTCTCCAGAGTGGCCGCGTCGATGCCCAGCACGTCGCTCAGGGCGGTGGCCGCGGCCTGGTCGTCCAAGGCCAGGATTTCATGCCCTTCCGCCCGGGTGATCTTCATCCGCCTGTCCCCTGGCTGGAATCCATGCCCGATGGAAATGCCAAAACTCAGTTCCGTCTCGAAAATGGCCAACAGCAGGCTATCGCCGTAAGCCTGCTGGCCGTAGAGGACGGCATTGCCTTCCATGTTCCAGTCGTCCGCGCTGCACCCCGCAAAAATGGGAATCTTGCCCAAGGTCCTGGCTCGGAAATGGTTCAGGATTTCATAGCCCTGGGAGGAGGCTTGGCGGGTGTTGCCAGGCGAAATCAGAAAGGCGAACAGGCCTCGGCCCAGGCGCAAACGCTCCCGCCGCGTGTCGGTCTCGCCTTGCGCGATGAAGGGCTGCAAGGCGGGATGGCCCAGGACATCCTCGAGGGCCTTGATCCAGTCCTTGGAGACGTTCCGGCCTACAGCGGCATGGACCTTCAGATACGGCGAGGCCAGGGCGGTCACCACCACGCTCTGGTGGGCGAGGCCGTCATGCACTTCGCCTGCCGTCGTGGTGCCGATCACCACGGCATCGCCCACCACCGAATGCACGCCGCGGAGGACTTCGTCCAGGGCATGCCGGATGGACGCATAGACGATGACGACGGACACGGGATGCCGGTGGATCTGGCTCAAGGCCGCTGCCGCCGCATCCCGACCGCAGGTATAGGCAGACTCGTGGGCACTTTGGCCGTTGCCGGATTCAATGAATGAAGGCGTGAACTGC
>DAOQNK010000166.1:0-4839 GCA_035332045.1 Thiobacillaceae bacterium
CCGGGCCAGGGCGCCGGTCTCGGCGGGCGCATCCTGCCAGGTGGGGGTGGCGCAGAAAGCCGGTTCCGCCAGGGCGCGCCCGGCCAGTTCCCGGGCGGCGGCGTCATCCAGGTCGGCCAGGGCAGGCAGCAAAGCGCCGTGGGACGCGCCCGGGTCCGGCCCGTCGCCCAGGTCGGCGAACAGCTTCGCCACCAGGGTGAGCCCGGCCCTGCGCCAGAGGTCGAAGCCGGTCAGGTCCCGGGCCAGCCATTGCTCTGGCGATTCCCCCAGCAACACGGCGCCCAGCAGGTTCTCCAGGGTGTTCGCGAACCGCTCCGGCTCGCCCGAGGACTGGCGCAACAGCAACAGACTGGGCATGTCCGGCGACCTGCCGGCCTGTTCGGGCCAGTTGAGCAGCAGTCGCCAAGCGTGTTCCTGGGCCAGTTCCACCAGCACATCCCGCTCCCGCTGGCCGGCCACTTCGTCCGGAAGCGTCTGGCCACGGGCTGCCTCACAGGCGGCCAGGGCGGCGATCCGCTGGGCCTTGCCGCAGAGGCTGAAGAGGAGGCCGGCCATGTCGGCCGCTGCATCCGGCGTCCGACCAGCCATGAGTTTCTGGGCCAACTGGGGTCGGGATGAACGGATTTCCACCGACGGTGCCGCGTCCCCGACCCGTCTCAGGCGGATGTCGATGCGGCCTTCCAGGGCGACCGTCAATCCCCGCCTCCACTACCCAGCAGGGCGCCGAAAAAGCCGCGCCGGCTGACCGGTTTCTCCAGCTTGGCGGCCAGGCCAGCCTGGGGCTCGGGGGCCGGCGGGGCCGGGGTGAACACCTCGGCCAGCACCGCGGCGGCCACTTCCCGGGCCTGGTCCATGCCGCTGAACTCGAACATGGGTGAAAACAGGGAACTGGTCAGGTAAGGCCCCAGTTCTTCCTCGTGGGCGGTGAGAAACTCATAGGTGCCGGAGGGCAGTTCCCGCTCTCGCTTGCTGCCGCTGCCCAGGCCATGCCAGGTGGAGGCGGGGCTGGGCAGGCAGATCAGGCTCATGAACCAGGGCGTGATGAGCACGCCCACCCATTCGTTGTCCCAGCGCCGGAAGCCTACGGCCTCCACGCTCAGGGCGTGGTTGAGGATGGCCACGCCGGCCATGCGGGTGGCGGCGATGCGCTGGAATACGTCTTCCAGCAGCGCCGCCGGGCCTTCCTCGGGAATTTCCGCGACCTCAGTCATGGTCCACCACCATGAACTGCTCCCGGGCCCCATCGCAGTTGGGGCAGCGCCAATGGGCCGGCAGGTCGGCGAAGGGCGTGCCGGGAGGAATTTGCCAGACCGGGTCGCCCTCGGCCGGGTCGTAGACATGCCAGCAGATCTTGCATTCCATCCGCGCGTTGGGCGGCAGGCGGCTGGCGTCACCGAGGTAGGAGCCTTCGAAAGTGGTCATAAACGGGCGAGGGCCAGAGTTGCGTGCACTGCACCATGATGAGCCCCGGCAGCCGGTTTGTCTCCCCCTCCGGCAGAGGGGGAACCGGGCTTCAGCCTATCCACTCCAGGATGTCGGCCAGACGGGCGGCGCTGTCCGCCAGGTCCTCCGCCGCGGCCCGGGCCACTTCGGGCACATCGGTGATTTCCAGGGTGTTGAGGATGAGGGCATCCTGGGAATTGAAGTACTGGACCCACCATACCCGGGCCACGCCGGTGGCGGTGATGCGGCAGTTGCCATAGCCCCGGGACAGCAGGGTGACCCGGCCCCGGCCCAGGCACTGGTCCAGCCAGGCGGCATCCTCCGGGCTGAAGGGCAGCAGGGAGAGGTTGATGATGTGGGGCTCGGCGGCGTGGCCACTCACCCGCTCGGTCACCTCCGCCAGCAGGGCCGGTGCGTTGATGATGCCCGGCGTGGTGGGCATGGGTTGGGGGGCGGCAAGGCCGGCCCGGGCCGCCAGGCCCACGGCGGCGGGCACGTCGCCCACTTCCACCCGGTCGGCGAAAGGGCTGCCCTCCAGATCCCGGCCCCGCAGGCGCCAGACGCCGGCGAAAACGCTTTCCTGGATGGCCAGGGTGCCGGATTCGCCGGCCACCTGGGCGCTCACCTCCCCCTCCCCCAGCACCTGGTCGATGAGCGTGCGGTCGGCCTCGGCCAGGCCGCTCATGTCCAGGCTCAAGGCGCCCATGCCGGGCCGCCACTTGCGCGCCAGGTCGAGGAGCCGGCCCAGCCAGGCGCGGGCCTCGCCGTGCTCCCGCACTTCCTCCGGCTCCGGCAGGATGGGGGTCTGGAAGGTGCGCATGTCGTGGGGCATGGGCAGATAGTCCAGGGTCTCGTCCTCCTGCTGGGAGCCGGGGCCGAGGGCGACGACGGGAATCGGGAAGGCATGCATGGCGGGCTCCTCAGTGGCAGGTGGCGGCGGCGGACGGCGTGGAGACCGGGATGCCGATGGACGGGGGCCGGCTGGCGGGGGTGGCGAGCAGTTCCTGGATGCGCGCCAGGTACACGCTCCAGTCCTGGATGCCGGAGATCGTGCCCACGTAGGCGCCACCCCGCAGGAACACCAGGGTGGGCCAGCGGTTGAAGCCGTAACGGGCCTGCATGGCGGGCTCCATCTCGACGGCGGGGATGCCGGCGCGGAAGCGTCCCGGAAAGGCGCGCAGGATTTCCGGCAATACCACGGCCACGTCCAGGCATTCCGGGTACTGGACCGGGTCGCCGGCGCAGAACAGCACGGCGTCGCCAGGAGCATTGCTGAAGGCTTCCAGGTCGACGCCTGCGAGGCGGGGGTAGCCGAATTCGTCCACCAGGCGGGCGATGAGGGGATGGAGGGTGTTCATGGGGCGACTCCTCGCAGGTGAGGGGGCAGTTGGGGGGGGCGGTCGATGAGGTCGGCGAAGTGGACATCCAGGTCAACCACCCCGGTCATGGCGGCCTCCAGGCCGTCCAAGGCGGCATTGACGCGGTCGGCGGTGGCGGCGTCGATGACTTCCCGGGCCGCGTCGATGAAGCACAGCAGCCAGGTTCCCGGGGGCTGCTCCCCCACCAGGGCCAGGTCGATGCTCCGCTCGCCGCTCCGGCCCGCGCAGCGGGCGACGAAGCCGTGGCAGTCAAGGATTCGCATGGGCACGCCGAGACACATCAGGCGACGCTCCCGACCGAGGCCAGGAAGCGGTCGTCGCCCATCCGGCAGGCCATCTCGGCGCTGGGCCGCTGGCCTTCGTAGATGCCCATGTCCAGGCTGTCCAGCGTGATGCGTTCCTCCTCGCCCGGGGGTTCCGTGCGCCGCTCGGGCCGGGCCATCCAGCCGTACAGGGTATCCAATGCCAGGCCCAGGGCCTCGGGGAGGCGGGCGCGGACCGGATCGGACAGGCTGCCGCCGTAGTCCTCCAGCACCGCCGGCTGGCAGCCGATGAGGGTGATGGCCTCCGGCGCCCAGCCCCGCAGGCGGGCCACCGCCAGCACTTCCTGGAAACCGGTCTGGTGCAGGCTCATCTTCTTCGCCCCCATGAAGGCCGGGACATCGTCGTCCTTGACCACCTTGAGGGTGCCGGGCGCCAGGCCATAGTCCACGGCGTCCAGGATCAAGAGCTTGCGGCAGCCTTCCACGTAGGGCAGCAGATAGAGGCCCTGGGTGCCGCCATCCAGCAGATGCACGCCGGAACGGAAGCGCCATTCGGCATGGAGCCTTTCTAGGGCGCGGATGCCGAAGCCCTCGTCGGCCCACAGCAGGTTGCCGATGCCCAGCACCAGGGTATCGCAGCGATAGTCGAGCATCTCCACATTCGCTCCTTTCGTCATTCCCGCGAAAGCGGGAATCCAGCCCCCGGCATCCGCCGTTTCGTACCTAAAACTTCCCTGGATTCCCGCCTGCGCGGGAATGACGGGCTCTTCTCGATCGTCTCGCGGCTCACGGCTTGTTGTCCTTGAACATGCGCCAGCCGGACAGCATGGTGGAGACCAGGCTCTGGCGGGACATGATGTCTTCCCGGATGGCGGCGTAGATGTGGATCAGGACGAAGAAGAGCATGACCCACAGGCCCACGTGGTGCCAGGTGTGCACATCCTGGCTCTGGCCGAACAGGGGGATGACCCAGGAGGTGAGCAGGCTGTGGGCCCAACTGCCTTCCTGGGCACCCTCGCCGTAGAGGGCGAAGCCGGTGACCATCATGAACACGGCGGTGGTCAGGAACAGGCTGAACATGGCCAGCTGCGCCAGGGGGTTGTGGCCCACGTACTTCTTCGGGTCCGGCTCCAGGAACAGATACCAGCGCAGCTCGAACAGGACTTCCCGCCACCATTTGCCGTCCAGCAGGGGCAGCTTGAACATCTGCCGGGCATGGTGGTTGCCCACGAAAGCCCAATAGACCCGTCCCAGGAAGCCCGCCAGCAGCAGATAACCCGCGGCGAAATGGGCGAAACGGATGTAGCCCATCAGGAAGTGCTCGCTGGCCTCGCCGGGCTGGCTGGGCAGGGGGCTGGCGATGAACCAGCCGGTGATGGCCAACACCGTGATGGCCAGGGCGTTGATCCAGTGCCACACCCGGACCGGCGCTTCATAGACGTATACCGCGCGGACGTGTCGGCCGTGGGCCGCCGCTTCCTGCATGTCTTGTGCTGAGAGCATGTGTTTCTCCTGGTTAGGCGGCGGTGGTCAAGCCGCGCGATGAGAAATCCCCCCTGTCCCCCCTTTGCAAAGGGGGGAACCCCTTCGGCCTAGGGCAACGCGGACTTGCTCCCCCCTTTTGCAAAGGGGGGTTGGGGGGGATTTGCCGCGCTTGGCTCAAGCACCACCGCATGACAAGCATCGTTACCGCACCCGCACCTTGGTCAGCTCCGCCCCGTCCGGCGCCATCACATGGGTGGAGCAGGCCAGGC
>DAOQNK010000167.1:0-4760 GCA_035332045.1 Thiobacillaceae bacterium
GGTCGTCCTTGAGGTGGGCGACTTCCCGGTCCAGGGTGATGGATTCGATGGCGCGATGGGCCTTGAGCAGGATGGTGCCGCCGGGGGTTTCATAGCAGCCCCGGGACTTCATGCCCACGTAGCGGTTTTCCACCAGGTCCAAGCGGCCGATGCCATGCTTGCCGGCCAGCTCGTTCAGCTTCGCCAGGACTTCATGGGCCTTCATGGGCTGGCCGTCGATGGCCACCACGTCGCCTTTCACATAATCCAGGGTGATGTACTCGGGGGCGTCCGGCGCCTTCTCCGGCGACACGGTCCAGCGCCACATGTCTTCCTCAGCCTCGGCGTTGGGGTCTTCCAGGTGGCGCCCCTCATAGCTGATGTGCAGCAGGTTGGCGTCCATGGAGTAGGGAGAGCCGCCCTGGCGGTGCTTCATGTCGATGGGAATGCCGTGGGTCTCGGCATAGTTGATCAGCTTTTCCCGGGACAGCAGGTCCCATTCCCGCCAGGGAGCGATGACCTTGATATCCGGCTTCAGTGCATAGGCACCCAGCTCGAAACGCACTTGATCGTTCCCTTTGCCGGTGGCGCCATGGCAAATGGCATCGGCACCGGTCATGTTGACGATCTCGATCAGGCGCTTGGCGATCAGGGGCCGGGCAATGGAGGTGCCCAGCAGGTATTCGCCCTCGTAGACGGTGTTGGCGCGGAACATGGGAAAGACGAAGTCCCGCACGAACTCCTCGCGCAGATCGTCGATGTAGATGCTCTCTGGCTTGATGCCGAATTGCAGGGCCTTGGCCCGGGCCGGTTCCAGTTCTTCGCCCTGGCCCAGGTCGGCGGTGAAGGTCACCACCTCGCAGCGGTAGGTGTCTTGCAGCCACTTGAGGATTACCGAGGTATCCAGCCCGCCAGAGTAGGCGAGCACCACTTTCTTGATGTCACTCATGATGCGTTGTTTTCCAGAAAAGAGCTCATTTAATGAAGAGGTCGAAAGCCAACACAAACCCGGCGCAGACCATGACCAGCAAGGCCAACAGAAAGATCGAGTCCGCCCACCGCTCCATCCTGGCCGAGGCAGCCATATGCCGGATGGAGAAATAGGAGAGCACGGCGCTGGCCAGGAACATCAGGTTGTCTAAGGCGAGCATGCCATCCACCCAGGAACTCACCTGGTTCTTGGGAATGATCTGCACCACGCTGATGACCGTCATGCTGACGCCCACCATGGTGGCGGACACAGGCAGGATGTGTCCCGCCAAATTGATGGCGCCTGCTTCCCTATCGACGCGCGGGCCGGTCATGGCATTTCAATGGGCGGCGCCTTCCACGGCATGGACTTCGCCCGGGAAATCGCCCACCCGCAAGAGGGAAAGATCGGCTCTCAGACTGGCTCGCTCGATCTCGATACCCACCACCCGGCCATCCTCCGAGAGGTTGATGACGATGCCTTCCTGGGCTTCCCACGCGTGGGCGGGGTTCTCGGGCGTCAGTTCGAGATACAGGGAATCCCTGTCCTTGAAATAGGCCAGGTTCATTGATCCACCTTCCCGAGCAGCAAGTATTCCATCAGCGCCTTTTGGGTATGCAGCCTGTTCTCGGCTTCGTCCCAGACCACGGACTGGGGCCCGTCGATGACCTCCGCCGCCACCTCCTCGCCACGATGGGCGGGGAGGCAATGCATGAACAGGGCATCCCGGGCTGCCACACGCATCATGTCCCCGTCCACCTGCCAGTCGGCGAAGGCCTTCATTCTGGCCTCGTTCTCGGCCTCGAAACCCATGCTGGTCCAGACGTCGGTGGTCACCAGATCAGCGCCCCGGCTGGCCTCCATGGGATCCGGGAAGGATTCGAAATGGCCCGTACCGATCAGACCCGCCCGTTCCGCTTCGACTTCATAGCCCGGGGGCGTTGACACCCGCACATGGAAGTCCAGAATTTCCGCCGCTTGCAACCAGGTGTTGCACATATTGTTGGAATCGCCGATCCAGGCCACGGTCTTGCCCTGAATGGAACCACGATGCTCAATGTAGGTGTGGATGTCGGCCAGGATCTGGCAAGGATGGTATTCGTTGGTGAGGCCGTTGATGACCGGCACGCGGGAGTGGGCCGCGAAGCGTTCGATGATGTCCTGCTCGAAGGTGCGGATCATGACCAGGTCCACCATGCGGGAGATCACTTCCGCGGCATCCTCCACGGGCTCTCCCCGGCCGAGCTGGGTATCCCGGGTGTTGAGGTAGATGGCGGACCCGCCCAACTGATGCATGCCGGCCTCGAAAGACAGTCGGGTACGCGTCGAGCTCTTCTCGAAGATCATGGCCAGGCTGCGGTCAGCCAGGGGGTGATAGGGCTGATAGGCCTTGAAGCGGGCCTTGATGACCGCGGTGCGGGCGAACAGGTGTTCCAGTTCATTCCGAGAGAAATCCCGAAACTGGAGGAAATGCTTGATCGGCGCGGCCATGCGCTCAATCCAGATAGGCGCGGATCAGGGTTGCCAGCTTTTCAGTCAGCAGACCGGCGTCTTCCTGCTTCATGATCAGGGGCGGCAGGAGTCGCACGACGGTGTCGTGGGTGACATTGATCAGGAGCTTCTCAGCCAGGGCCTGTTTGACCAGTTCACCACACGGCCTGTCCAGTTCGATGCCGATCATCAGGCCCTGGCCGCGGATGTCCCTGACGCCGGGCAAACCCTGAAGGCGATTGGCAAGATCGGAGCGAATGAATTCGCCCAAGGCCGCCGCATGCGCCGGCAGACCCTCTTCCTCCATGACACTGAGGGTGGTCAGCGCGGCGGTACAGGCCAAAGGACCGCCTCCAAAGGTGGAACCGTGCTTGCCGGGTACGAACGTGGTCGCCGCCACCCCCCTTGCCAGGCAAGCGCCCACCGGCACCCCGGAGCCCAGTCCCTTGGCCAGGGTCATGACGTCGGGCAGGATATCGGTGTGCTGGAAGGCGAACCACTTGCCGGTGCGGCCAATGCCTGTCTGCACCTCGTCCAGCATAAGCAACCAGCCATTGTGATCGCAGATGGCCCGTAACTGGGCCAGGTACTGTTTCTCGGGAATATTGACGCCGCCTTCACCCTGGTATGGCTCCACGAGGACCGCGACGATGTTCTTATGGTGCTCCGCCAGTTTCTGCACCGCCTCCGAGTCGCCGAAAGGTACGCGCACGAAGCCCGTCACCAGGGGTTCGAAACCCGCCTGTACCTTGCGGCTGCCCGTCGCGGACAGGGTGGCCATGGTGCGGCCGTGGAAGCTCTGTTCCATGACCACAATGGCCGGGTTTTCTATGCCCTGGTTATGGCCATGCAGGCGAGCGATCTTGATGGCCGCCTCGTTGGCTTCGGCACCGGAATTGCAAAAGAAGACACGGTCCATGCCGGAGAGCCCGCACAACCGGGCGGCCAGGCTTTCCTGCTCCGGTATGCGGTAAATATTGGATGTGTGGATCAAGCGTCCGGCCTGTTCGCACAAGGCCTTGGCCAAACGGGGGTGGGCATGGCCGAGGCCGTTGACCGCCACACCCGCCAAGGCATCCAAGTATTTTTCCCCGGCTTCGTCGAAGAGCCAGGCTCCCTCGCCCCGTACGAAGGCGACGGGTTGCCGGGCGTAGGTTTGCATCAGGTAATCGGACATAGGTGTTCCAGCCGCGGAAAATAGAAAAGCGGCCATGGCCGCCACGCGGAAAAGGGAGAACATACCACTAAAAGTCCTCGGGAAGAATCATCGACTTGCATGCGGAATCACCTACGGGGAATACTGTTTCCACAGTCTGCTTTTCAGTTTGTCGAAATTTCCCCACCACCTGTGGATAAGCTTGTGGAAAACCGCTGCCCCATACTGCCGACCAGCCGCCAGGCCTTGAAATATGGGCATTTAATCTATTGAAATGACATTTTCAGGTCATTCTTCCCTGTGGATACTTCTTCTCGAACAGCCGCCAACATTTCGACAATTCCACCATGGCCATGATGGACACTACCGATTCCAGCCATGACAAGGTCCTAGCCGTAAGCGAATTGAATCGCCAGATTCGCGGCATCTTGGAGCGGCAGTTTTTCTCCTGCTGGGTAAGAGGTGAAATTGCCAATTTCAGCAGGGCCGCCTCCGGCCACTGGTACTTCACACTCAAGGACGACCAGGCCTCGGTGCGCTGTGCCATGTTCCGGGCACGAAACCAATTTCTTGAACGACCGCCCCGGGATGGCGATCATGTGGAAGTTCGGGCACAACCCACGCTCTACGAGCAACGCGGTGAGTACCAGTTGCTGGTGGAGAGTTTGCGGCAATCCGGCTTGGGCAGTTTGTTCGAGGCTTTTCTCAAGCTCAAGGCAAAACTGGAAGGCGAGGGGCTTTTTTCTCCCCTGCGCAAGCGTCCTCTGCCTGCCTACCCACGCCGGATTGGCATTGTTACTTCACCCCAAGCGGCCGCCCTGCGCGATGTCCTCGCCACTTTGCGCGGCCGCTGGCCTGGATGCGAGGCCATCCTGTATCCCACACCCGTGCAGGGCAGGGACGCGGAGGCTGGCATCAGAGATGCGCTGATATCGGCTGCTCGCCATGGTGTGTGCGATGTGATCCTGCTCGTGCGTGGCGGTGGCAGCCTCGAAGACCTGGCGGCATTCAACCTGGAATCCGTGGCCCGTAGCATCGCAGCCTGTCCAATCCCCGTCGTCAGCGGAATAGGGCATGAAACCGATTTCACCATCGCCGATTTCGTCGCCGACTTGCGGGCGCCAACGCCCACTGGCGCAGCTCAACTGGCCACGCCTGCTCTGG
>DAOQNK010000168.1:0-4675 GCA_035332045.1 Thiobacillaceae bacterium
TCCAGGCCTGGAGCACCCCTTGCTCCACCATGAGCTGGGCGGTGCGCAGGGAGACCCCCATCATGACGGAGGCTTCCCGGGTGCTGCAGTACTGGTCCTGGACGCCGGGATGTTCCAGCTTGGCGGGTTCGGATGCGGTCATCATGGTGCGGCCTTCATTTTCCCGATCGGGGGAGTGCGGAAAGTCCGCCGCGCAGCACCCTCGCTTCAAAGCCGCGCTGGGCCATGAGAAAGGCGGCGGTGCCGCTGCGCCGGCCGGTCTGGCAGAACAGGATGAATATCCGGTTGCGGTCCAGGGTGTTGGCCTTCAGGCGCAACAGATACAGGGGGATGTTGATGGCGCCTTTGAGGCTGCCCTGCTTGAATTCGTCCTCCAGACGAACGTCGAGGAGCTGGGCGCCCTTTTCCCGAACCAGGACGGCCGCTTCGCCGGCATCCACCTCGTGGACCAGGGGGGCCTTGAGGAGGGCGTTGAACTCGGCCGCCGCCAGGCGCATGAGTTGGCCCGCGCCGAGCATGGTGACCGTGGCATTGCGGGGATCACCGGAGATGAGGGCCTCTTCGCCAAACCCCTGGCCGGCTTCCAGCTTGGCCAGATTGACCTGCTTTTCCGGGGAGACGGCGCGGCTGACCTGGGCGCTGCCCTCCCGGATGAGGTAGTAGTAATCCCCCGCGTCCCCCTGCCGGATGATCACCTGCCCGGCCTCCACCGCCATGGGTTCGAAGCGGCTGAAGAGTTCGTGGAGGTTGGCGGGCGGCACCTGGGTGAAGGCCGGATTGCGCAGCAGGTCGAACATCCAGGTGGGGTCGTCGCCATCGAACTCCGTTACTTCATAGGAGGTGGCCTGGTCCTGGGCCACCAGGCCTTCCAGGGCCGTATCGGAAAAGCAGGCCACCAGGCACTCGGAGCGGGCGACCCCCGTATACAGCCTGGGCTTGAGCCGGGCCAGGGGATGGCGCGCGGCTTCCGAGCCGGCGCGGATGATCAGGGGGGCGGAGCCATCCCCCGCTTCCAGGGCGATCTCGCCCTTCAGCAGATAGTAGCTATGGTCGTCATCGTCTCCCCGCTGGAACAGGACCTGGCCGGAGGCGGCGCGCAAGTCCCAGGCCTGGGCCACCGCCCTGGTCAGGGCTTCCTCGGAAAGGCCGTTCAAAGGCACGAAATGTTTGTAGTCCTGACTCATGTCATGTGTCCAGGCCGAGGCTCGGCCAAAGGGCGTCTATTCTGCGTTTTACGTCCTCGCTCATGTGGATCGGCGTGCCCCATTCTCTTTGGGTCTCGCCAGGCCACTTGTGGGTGGCGTCGATGCCCATCTTGGAGCCCAGGCCCGATACCGGGCTGGCGAAATCCAGGTAGTCGATGGGTGTATTTTCCACAAGAAGCGTGTCCCGTGCAGGATCGACCCGGGTGGTCAATGCCCACATCACTTCCTTCCAGTCGCGCACGTCCACGTCGTCGTCGGTGACGAGGATGAACTTGGTGTACATGAACTGGCGCAGGAAGGACCAGATACCGAACATCACCCGCTTGGCGTGGCCCGGGTACTGCTTCTTCATGCTTACCACCGCCATGCGGTAGCTGCATCCCTCCGGCGGCAGGTAGAAGTCCGCGATCTCGGGAAACTGCTTCTGCAGCAGGGGCACGAACACCTCGTTGAGGGCCACGCCCAGGATGGCCGGCTCGTCCGGCGGCTTGCCGGTGTAGGTGGAGTGGTAGATGGCATCCCGGCGCCGGGTGATGCGTTCCACCGTGAACACCGGGAAGGTTTCCTGCTCGTTGTAGTAGCCGGTATGGTCGCCGTAAGGCCCTTCGAGGGCGGTCTCGCCCGGGTGGATGACGCCTTCCAGGACGATTTCCGCCGAAGCCGGCACCTGCAAGTCGGAACCCAGGGCCTGGGCCACTTCCGTCTTGGCGCCCCGCAACAGGCCGGCGAACTGGTATTCGGACAGGGAGTCGGGCACCGGGGTCACCGCCCCCAGGATGGTGGCCGGGTCGGCGCCGATGGCCACGCACACGGGGAAGGGCTGGCCCGGGTTGGCGGCCTGGAACTCCCGGAAGTCCAGGGCGCCGCCGCGATGGGCGAGCCAGCGCATGATGAGCTTGTTCGGTCCGATCACCTGCTGGCGGTAGATGCCCAGGTTCTGGCGCGGCTTGTGGGGCCCGCGGGTGATGACCAGGCCCCAGGTGATCAGGGGCGCCACGTCGCCTGGCCAGCAATGCTGGACGGGCAGGCGGGAGAGGTCCACATCCTTGTCTTCCCACACCACCTCCTGGCAAGGGGCCGAGCGCACCTCCCTGGGACTCATGTTCATGACCTGCTTCAGCACCGGCCACTTCTCCCAGGCGTCCTTCAGGCCCCGGGGCGGTTCCGGCTCCTTCAGATAGGCCAGCAGTCTGCCGATCTCCCGCAGCTTGGCCGGATCTTCCTCGCCCATCCCCAAGGCCACCCGTTTCACCGTACCGAACAGGTTGGCCAGCACCGGCAGGGTGCCGCCCCGGGGTTTCTCGAACAGCAGGGCAGGGCCGCCGGCGCGCAGCACCCGGTCACCGATCTCGGTCATTTCCAGGCGAGGGTCCACTTCGGCGCGGATGCGCTTCAACTCGCCCCGGGCTTCGAGCTGGGTGATGAAGTCGCGCAGGTCGGCGTAGCGCATCTTGGGCGATCAGCTACCGTCGGGTACGAAGGTGAAACGGCCATCCTTCTCCCGGAAGGATCCCAGCCTGCGCCCCGGGTCGGCGGGCGGCGAGGGAAATTCCTGGACGCGACAGGACTGGGTGCTCACCGCGAAGCTGCGCGTGCCCGCCTGGAGGATGAAGATGGGCTCGGCGTATTCGTCCGGCGCCTGGTAGAGCAGCAAGTCCGCCGCCAGGGGCACGGCCTTGATGGACAGACTGCCGTCGCATTCCGGCAGGCGGGCCACGGCCACGTCCACATCCAGGGTGTCCTGCCAGGGCCAGGCCTGATTGCGGATCAGGGTGATGGCATGGTTTTTCTCGGGCAGCGAGTAGGAAGCGGAATCCTGCATGCAGCCGCCCAGGGGGACGAGGAGGGCCAGAAGGAGGATGGAGGCCGGGCGGGCATTCATGGTGGAGAAGGGAGGATGAAGGCAACCGGGCAAGTGTACCGCTCCCGGAGCGGGAATTGATAAAGCCAGGCGTGCCGGCTGGGTCCGCGCGAATACCTGGCCCTCGCCGCTGGAAAACCGGGCGGACAGGCCGCCCAGGGGAACGGCTATTCCAGTCCCTGACTGGCCAGGTAGTCCTCGTAGCCGCCCTCGTAGACCACGTGGCTGCCGTCCAGCTTGAGCTCGATGATCTTGTTGGCCAGGGAGGACACGAACTGGCGGTCGTGGGAGACGAACACCAGGGTGCCGGTGAAGGCGTCCAGGCCGTTGTTGAGGGACTCGATGGATTCCATGTCCAGGTGGTTGGTGGGTTCGTCCATCACCAGGACGTTGGGCCGCAGCAGCATGAGCTTGCCGAACAGCATGCGGCCCTGCTCGCCGCCGGAGATGACCCGCACCGGCTTCTTCACCTCGTCGCCGGAGAACAGCAGGCGGCCCAGGGTGCCGCGCACCAGGGTGATGAGATCCTCGCCGTCGTAGCCGCCGGCCCGCACCCATTCGGAAATCCAGTCGGTGAGGGAGGTGTCGCTGTCGAAGTCGGCGGAATGGTCCTGGGCGAAATAGCCGGGCTTGGCCTTTTCCGCCCATTTGACGCTGCCCCGCTCGCCTTGCAGTTCGCCCACCAGCAGCTTGAGCAGGGTGGTCTTGCCGACGCCGTTCTCGCCGATGATGGCCACCCGGTCGCCGGCGGCGATGTGGACGTTGAGCTTGTTGATGACGTTCCGGCCCGGCTCGTAGCCGAAGCTGAGGTCCTCCACCTCCACCGCCTGGCGGTGCAGCTTTTCCTTCTCGTCGTAATCGAAGCGGATCCACGGGTATTGCCGGCTGGAGGGTTTCACGTCCTCGGGCTTGATCTTGTCGATGAGTTTCAGGCGGCTGGTGGCCTGCTTGGCCTTGGACTTGTTGGCCGAGAAGCGGCGCACGAACTCCTGCAACTCCGCCACCCGTTCCTTGGCCTTGGCGTTGGCCTGGGACTGGCGTTCCCGGGCCAGGGTGGAGGCTTCCATGTAGTCGTCGTAGTTGCCGGGGTAGACCTTCAGGGTCTGGTAGTCCAGGTCGGCCATGTGGGTGCAGACCTGGTTCAGGAAGTGGCGGTCGTGGGAGATGATGATCATGGTGGAGTCGCGCCCGTTGAGCACGTTCTCCAGCCAGCGGATGGTGTTGATGTCCAGGTTGTTGGTGGGTTCGTCCAGCAGCAGGATGTCCGGGTTGGCGAACAGCACCTGGGCCAGCAGCACCCGCAGCTTCCAGCCCGGCGCCACCTCGCGCATGGGGCCCTGGTGTTTGTCGGAGGGGATGTCCAGGCCCAGCAGCAGTTCGCCGGCCCGGGCCTCGGCGTCGTAGCCGCCCATCTCGCCGAACTTGGCCTCCAGCTCGGCGGCGCGCATGTAGTCCTCCTCGGTCGCCTCCGGGTTCATGTAGATGGCGTCCTTCTCCCGCATGCAGGCCCACATGTCGGCGTGGCCCATGAGCACCACGTCCAGTACCCGCTCGTCCTCGAAGGCGAACTGGTCCTGGCGCAGGAAGGCCATGCGCTCGTGGGGGTCGA
>DAOQNK010000169.1:0-4664 GCA_035332045.1 Thiobacillaceae bacterium
CCGGATTCAAAGCTTCTCCCCCCAGTGCAGCTTCTGCCTGAGGGTGTCGTAGTAGTTGTGGCCTTCGGGATGCAGCAGGCGCACGGTTTTGCTGGCCCGGCGGATGACCACCCGGTCGCCCACCACCAGGTCCGAGTGGAGCTGGCCGTCGAAGTGGACCCGGGCGTCGCTGGCGTGGATGAGGTTGATCTCGATCTCGGAGCGGCTGTTCACGGCGATGGGCCGGGCCGACAGGGTGTGGGGGCAGATGGGCACCATGACCACCGCTTCCAGGGTGGGATGCAGGATGGGGCCGCCGGAGGACAGGGCGTAGGCCGTGGAACCGGTGGGGGAGGCCACCACCAGGCCGTCGGCCCGCTGGCTGTAGACGAACTGGTTGTCGATGTAGACCTCGAACTCGATGAGCCGGCCCATGGTGCTCTTGCTCACCACCACGTCGTTGAAGGCGTAGGAGGCGATGAGCACGTCCTCGTGCCGCTCCACGCTGGCCTCCAGCATGATGCGGTCCTCGGCCACGTACTGGCCGGCGAGCATCTCCTCCAGGGTGGAGAACATGGTGTCGATGGACACGTCGGCCAGGAAGCCCAGGCGGCCCTGGTTGACGCCGATGAGGGGCGTGCCGCTGTCCACCAGGCTGCGGGCGATGTTGAGCAGGGTGCCGTCGCCGCCCATGACGATGGCCAGGTCCACCTTGCCGCCGATCTCCTTCAGGGTCGCCACCGGATACTCCCGGATGTCGCAGGAATCGGCGGTATGGGCGGTGAGCATGACCGAATGGCCGCGCTTGCCCAGGAAGTCGGCCAGGCGCAGCAGGGAACCGGTGCAGGCGGGGGTGTTGAACTTGCCTACCAGGGCGATGGTCTTGAAATCGGCTTTCATGGCGTGAAATTATAGCCATCCCGTCCTCTCGCCCACCTCCGCCACTTCAATGTCCAAGTCCGCCGTCCTAAACGATCGTGCCCGGCTGCTGCTGAAGTTCCTGGTGGAGCGCTACATTGAGGACGGCCAGCCGGTAGGTTCGCGCACCCTGTCCAAGCACTCCGACCTGAACCTGTCGCCGGCCTCCATCCGCAACATCATGGCCGACCTGGAGGAGGGCGGCTACATCGCCAGCCCCCACACTTCCGCCGGCCGCATTCCCACGCCCCGGGGCTATCGCCTGTTCGTGGACACCCTTTTGACCGTGAAGCCCCTGGCCCGGGGCGAGGTGCGGCAGATCGAGACCACCCTGGCGCCGGACGATCCCCAGCGTCTGGTCAGCGCCGCCTCCCACCTGCTCGCCGAGCTCACCACCTATGCCGGCGTGGTGCTGATCCCCAAGCGGCGCAACCTGGGCCTGCGCCAGATCGAATTCCTCAGCCTGTCTGACAAGCGCATCCTGCTCATCATGGTCACCGCCGAGGGGGAGGTGCAGAACCGGGTCATCCTCACCGACCGGGCCTACGACCCGGCCCAGCTGGTGCGCGCCGCCAACTACTTCAATGCCCACTTCGCCGGGCTCTCCTTCGAGCAGGTCCAGCCCCGCCTGGCGGAGGAACTGGCCGCCCTCAAGTCCGACATCAGCCAGTTGATGGAACTGGTGGTGGCCGCCGGTGCCGATGCCTTCAGCGGCGTCGGCAAGGAATACGTGCTGTCCGGCGAGCGCAACCTGCTGGGGGCGCCGGAACTGGCCACCAACATGGCCCGGCTGCGGGAACTGTTCGGCCTTTTCGAGCAGCGCACCGAGCTCATGCAGCTCCTGGACGTGAGCAACACCGCCAACGGCATCCAGCTCTTCATCGGCGCCGAATCCGGCGTGGCCCCCCTGGACGAATGCAGCGTCATCGCCGCCCCCTACGAGGCCGATGGCGAGGTGGTGGGCACCCTGGGCGTCATCGGCCCAACCCGCATGGCTTACGAGCGCGTCATTCCCATCGTCGACATTACCGCGAGACTCTTGTCCAACGCCCTCTCCTACCATTGAGCGGCGCCTTTCCTCCCAACCCGAACCGGGCCGCCCATGACGTTCTATTCCCCTGAACCGCCCTTCCGCCACGACCAGCCGTCCCGCGTCGGCATCCTGCTCATCAACCTGGGTACCCCGGAGGCGCCCACGGCCCAGGCCCTGCGGCCGTACCTCAAGGAATTCCTCTGGGACCGGCGGGTGGTGGAGATTCCACGGCCGGTCTGGTGGCTGATCCTCAACGGCCTCATCCTCAACACCCGGCCGAAGAAGTCGGCGGAGAAATACGCCTCCATCTGGCGTCCCGAGGGCTCGCCCCTGAAGCACTTCACGGAACGGCAGTGCCGGCTCCTGGCCGAGGAACTGGGCCGGCGCCTGGCCGCCCCGCCCCTGGTGGACTACGCCATGCGCTACGGCAAGCCCTCGGTGGCCGAAAAGATTCAGGCCATGAAGGCCCAGGGCGTGGACCGGCTGCTGGTGCTGCCCCTCTATCCCCAGTATGCCGCCAGCAGCAGCGGTTCCGCCCTGGACGCGGTCTGGCAGACCCTGATCCACACCCGCAACCCGCCCGAGGTGCGGGCCGTGCGGCATTTTCATGACCATCCGGGCTACATCGCCGCCCTGCGCCAGAGCATCGAGGCCTATTGGGCGGAACACGGCCGGCCGAATGTTCTGGTCATGAGCTTCCACGGCGTGCCGCGCCGTTCCCTGGATCTGGGCGACCCCTATCATTGCGAGTGCCAAAAGACCGGCCGCCTGCTGGCCGAGAGCCTGGGACTGGCTGCCAGCCAGTACCGCATCACATTCCAGTCCCGCTTCGGCCGCGCCGAATGGCTCCAGCCCTACACCGACAAGACCCTGGAAGCGCTGGGCCGGGAGAAGACCCAGCGGCTGGACATCGTCTGCCCCGGTTTTGTCTCCGACTGCCTGGAGACCCTGGAGGAGATCGCCCTGGAGGGCAAGGCCACCTTCCTCGCCGCCGGCGGCGGCGAGTTCCGCCATATTCCCGCCCTCAACGATCGGCCCTTCTGGATCAGCGCCCTGGCCGATCTGGCCCTGGCCGAATTGGCCGGCTGGCTGCCGCAAAATCCCGCTGAAACCCCGCCCGCGGCGGATCTTGAAAACCGCCTCCAGCGGGCACGCGCCCTCGGCGCGAAAAACTGACGGGAAAGCCCGCCAATATTAGAGTTTGCTTGTTGACTGGTACAAAACCGCCATGCAACCATGGCAATTGATACCAACGTTGACCTGGATCAAGAACAGCGGTGCCGTTCCGGGCCCCGGTGGCGTTTCGATCGGTGGGCGGGCAACCGCCCTTTCTCGTACAACTGGAGGAGCACATGAAGAAATCCCTCGTCTTCACCCTGCTGTTCGCGGGTGTTCTGGGTGCGGTGACCTCGGCCCAGGCGGTCGATACCCGTGCCCGTTTCATGGCCGCGAACTGCGCCTATTGTCATGGTCCGGACGGCAAGAGCCGCGGCGCCATTCCCAGCCTGGCCGGCTTGGAGAAGGGCTATTTCGTCGAGCAGATGAAGGCCTTCCGCGATGGCACCCGTCCCGCCACGGTCATGCAGAAGCACGCCATGGGTTACACCGACGCCGAATATGAGGCGCTGGGTGCCTGGTTCGCCGCCATCAAGTAACCCAAAACGAGGAGAGCACAACATGGCATTTGATCGCCGCGAATTCCTGAAAGTCACAGCCGGCGCCGCTGGCGCGGCTTCCCTGGGCACCCTGGCCGGCTGCGCCGGTTCCGGCCCCGCCGTTTCCAACGCTCGACCCAAGGTGGTCATTGTCGGTGCCGGCTTCGGCGGCTCCACCTGCGCCCGTTACCTGAAGATGTGGGAACCCAAGATCGAGGTGACCGTCATCGAGCCCAACGACAAGTTCACGTCCTGCCCCTTCTCCAACACGGTGCTGGCCGGCATCAACAAAATGGAAGACATCTCCTTCGGCTACGAGAACGTCATGAAGGTGGTGGATGCCTGGGTCAAGGATACGGTCACCGGCATCGATACCGCCGGCCGCATGGTGAAGACCGCCGGCGGCAAGACCTTCTCCTACGATCGTCTGGTCCTGGCCGGCGGCATTGAATTGCTGTTCGACAAGGTCAAGGGTTACGACGAGAACGCCCAGAAGACCATCAAGCACGCCTGGAAGGCCGGTCCCGACCAGACTGGCGTCCTGCGCCAGCAGCTGGAAGCCATGCCCGATGGCGGCACCTTCGTCATGTCCGTGCCCATGGCCCCCTACCGCTGCCCCCCCGGCCCCTACGAGCGCGCCTGCGCCGTGGCCAGCTACTTCAAGAAGGCCAAGCCCAAGTCCAAGATCATCGTCCTGGACGGCAACCCGGACATCGCCTCCAAGAAGGGCCTGTTCCTGGCCGCCTGGAAGAAGCATTTCGGTTTCGGCACCGCCGACAGCATGATCGACTATCGGCCCAACAACATGCCGCGTTCCGTGGATCCGGCGAAGATGATGGTGGGCACCGAGTTCGACGACGTGAAGGGCGATGTCATCAACGTGGTGCCGCCCATGCGCGCCGCGGCGATTACCGCACTGGCCGGCGTCCGCCTGGGTCTGGACGGGAAGGAAGGTCCGTGGTGCGCCATCGACTACCGCACCTTCGAGTCCACTCATGTGAAGAACGTCCACATCCTGGGCGACTCCACCCTGACCAACTTCCCGAAGTCCGGCTCCGTGGCCAACAACACCGCCAAGA
>DAOQNK010000170.1:0-1187 GCA_035332045.1 Thiobacillaceae bacterium
TTCCAGCCACTCCAGGGCGATGCCGGGCTCGTCGAAGACCCGCAGCTCGGCATCCACGAACAGGCGGTTCAGCCAGGCGATCCACACCATCCACTCGTCGCCGGTGACCACCGCGATCCTGCGGAAGTCGTAACGGTGCTGGCGGGAGAACTTCACTTCCTCCCAGACCACGTCCAGGGTGTAGTTCACCATGTCGCGAAAATCCAGGAGCAGGTTCACGCCGCCCTGGAACTGGATGTCGTGCTCCACTTCCTGCTCGAAGTCCTTGTAGTCCGCCAGGGTGAACTCGCCCATGACGGAAACGGAAACCAGGTTGCCTTCGGTCTTGATCGCTATCACTTAGCACTCCTCGCGTTGAGTCTCACCGCCCAGATGCCGGCGGCCACGGTCAGGGCCATGCCGCCCCAGGCCACGGCGGGCATGGCTTCCCGCCAGACGACGACGTCAAGCATACCGCTGAACACCACAGTGCTGTAGGCGAAGCTGGCCACCACCACGGTGTCGCCCCGGCGGTAGGCCCGGGTCATGGCGAGCTGGCCCAAGGTGGCCAGCGCCCCCATGACCAGCAAGGGGAGGACTTCGCCAGCGGACACCGGATGCCAGCCGGTGACGCTGGTGACCGCCGCGCCGCCGGCCAGGGCCACCGCCGCGAACCAGAACACGGTGCGCCATTCCGGCTCCTTGAGCCGGCCCAGCTGGCGCACGTGGATGTAGGCGAAGGCCGCCATGATCCCGGAGAACAGGCCCACCAGGCCCGCCGCCAGCTCCCCTGCACCACCCTCCCAGGGCCGCAGCAGTAGGGCCACGCCGAGGAAGCCCAGGGCCACCGCGCCATACTGGGCGCCGCCGGGCCGCTCCTTCAGCTGCCAGGGCATGAGCAGGGCCAGCCACAGGGGCGAGGCGTAGTTGAGGGTCACCGCCACCGACATGGGCAGTTCGATGAGGGCATAGAAGAAGGTGGCCAGGGCGATGAAGCCCACCACGCCGCGCCGGAGGTTGAGGCCGATGTGTTCCCCCAGCAGGTCGCGCACGCCGGCCCCACCCTGTTGGACCGCCAGGGTGGCGGCAATGGCCAGCAGGGCGAACAGGGAGCGGTAGAACACCAGCTCCGCGCCGGAGAAGGCATGGCCCAGGCTCTTGACCACCACGCTCATGAGGGCGAAGCACAGCCCCGCCACCAGCATCCA
>DAOQNK010000170.1:1287-4649 GCA_035332045.1 Thiobacillaceae bacterium
GCCCCTTCCTGCATCTGCAAGGCCCGGGGCGCCTGCTCCACCGGGTTCAGTTCCGGCAGTTTCTTGCCTTCCGGCGCCACGTGGAGTTCCTCGAACTTGCGGGCCGACACCATGACCCGGCTTTCCAGGGAACCGGTGGCATCGTTGTAGGCCTTCACCGCCTGGGACAGGTTTTTGCCCACGCCGGCCCAGTGCTCGCCCAGCTTGGCCAGGCGCTCGTAGAGCTGGGCGCCCAGTTCGCTCACCTGGCGGGCGTTGTCGGCCAGGGCCTCCTGGCGCCAGCCGTAGTAGACCGCCTTGAGCAGGGCCAGCAGGGTGGTGGGGGTGGCCAGGATGACCTTGCGCTCGCTGGCGTATTCGATGAGCGCCGGGTCCTGCTGGAGCGCGGCGCTGAAGAAGGATTCGCCGGGCAGGAACAGCACCACGAACTCCGGCGCGTCCGGGAACTGGTCCCAGTAGGCCTTCTGGGAAAGCTGCTGGATGTGGGTGCGCACGTGCTGGGCGAAGCGCTCCAGGGCCCGGCCCCGGGCTCCATCGTCCAGGGCCTCGGCGGCTTCCAGGAAGGCCGCCACCGGGGCCTTGGAATCCAGCACCAGGGTCTTGCCGCCGGGCAGGCGCACCAGCATGTCCGGGCGCTTGCCGTCCGCCGCCACCTCCTGCTCGTAGAAGTCGCAGTGGTCCTGCATGCCCGCCATCTCCACCACCCGCTTCAGCTGCACCTCGCCCCAGCGGCCGCGCACCTCGGGCCGGCGCAGGGCGTTCACCAGGCGGCCGGTCTCGCCGCGCAGGTCCTGCTGGGCGGTGAGCAGGCCCTTCACCTGCTCGGTGAGCTGGCCGTAGCTCTCGGCCCGGGCCTTTTCCAGGGCCTGGGTCTGGCCGGAAAGCTTGGCCAGCTCCTCGGTCAGGGGCTTCACCAGCCCTTCCACCGCCTGCTGGCGGGCGGCCAGATCGCCCTTCGCGGTTTCCTGGAACACCTTCAGGTTCTGGGTGGCGAGGTCCAGGAAGGCCTGGTTGTTGCGGGCCAGGGCCTCGGCGGAGAGGGCGTTGAAGGCGTCGGCGAGCTGCTTCTCGGCGGCCCCCAGCAGGGCCTGCTTCTCCTCGGCGCCGCGACGCTCCTGCTCCAGCCGGGCGGCCAGGCCTTCCGCTTCAGCCTTCAGGCGGGCCACCTCGGCGAGCCAGCGCCCGCGCTGCCAGAACAGCAGCAGCAAGCCCGCCGCCAGTCCCGCCAATGCCCCCAACAGATATTCCATGCCGCCTCCTTCGCGAATGCCGGCCATGATAACCGCGCGGCGGCGCGGGGCGGAGACGCGAAAACGGCGGCCATGGGCCGCCGTTTTCCGGACGCGCCCAAGCTCAGCGGTTGACGATGTCGCCCTTCAGGGAGGCCAGCAGGTTCATGACCTCCGCCTTCTCGGCGGCAGGCACCTTGAAGCTGTCCAGGGTCTTGGCGGCGTTCTCGGCCACCGCCATGAATTCGGCTTCGCTGATCTTCATGCCGGCGTGCACGGTTTGCATGTCCATGCCCTTGTACTTGCAGGGGCCGCCGGACGCCTCGCAGAGCAGATCCACCATCTGGGCCTTGAAGCGCTTGATGTTGGCGTTGGCGAAGCGCTGGTTGATGCGCCCGTCGGCGGCCACGTTGGCGGACAGGGCATCCACCACGGCGGTGATGGCCTCCTTGCCGCCCAGCCGGTCATAGAGGCTGGCCTGGGGCTTGACCGGGGCCTGGGTACAGCCGACCAGCAGGACGGCGGACAGGGAGAGGGCGGCGAGGACGGGCTTGAGGACGGGGAATTGCATGGCTTGCTCCTGATGAGTTGAAAGGCAGGGGCAATGTAGGCGACGCCGCGCCGGGCTTCCGTGATCCGTGTTCCACGGTGACCAAAGTCACACGGGGATCAGCGCGTGGAAAGGCTGTCCAGCCCGGAAGGATGCTCGAAGGGTTCCCCCGCCAGAGCCGGGACCGCCAGGGCGATGGCCCGCTCCAGGGAAGCGGACAGCCCGAATTCCGGCTGCCTGCGCAGCAGTTCCCGGCTGGCCGCCATGAGGCGGGACGAGGCGGATGGCAAGGCACCGTCGGCCAGGGCGGCTTCCGGGCGCGCGGTGGCGAGCAGGGGGGTCTCCTCCCGCCGCCAGCCTTCCGGGGTAAAGAAACGCCGCCAGGCCTGACTGACCAGTTGCCGTGCCAGGCGGCCGGCAGCGGCGTCCCGGTGGGCGGCGGCGTAGTCCAGGAGGCCGGCCACCACGTAGGCGTAGTCGTCCAGTTCCGCCTCGGCGAAGACCCGTCCGCCGGCCCGGGTCTTGAGGAGCCGGCCCTGGTTCGTCATGGAACTGGAGAGGAAAGCGGCCAGATCCCGGGCCGCCCCCTCGAAGCGGGCCTCGCCCCGGCCGGCCGCGACGAAGGCGCTGAGGGCCAGGCCGTTGAGGCCGGCGTTGATCTTGGTGTCCAGGGGCGCTTGCCGCTGCCGGCCGGCGGCCTTGAGCTTCTTCAGCGCGGTCTGGAGCCGAGCCCGCTCCGCCGGCGCGAGATCGGTGTGTTCCAGGGGCAGATGGCCGAGGGGGGACGTGGCGGCGGCCTCCAGGTTCCAGGCCCGGGCCGCCAGGCCGTATTCCTCCGGAGAGAGCCGCTGCCTCAGTTCCGCCGTCGACCACAGGTAGACGCCCCCTTCCCGGCCGCGCCGGTCCAGGGCGGAGGCGGCGGTGTAGTAGCCGCCGCCGGGGGCGGCCAAGGCTTCCAGCAGGAAATCCAGGGCCTCATGGGCCACGGCCCGGTAGTCCGGGCGCTGGAACAGCTCGGCGGCGCGGGCATAGACCGGCGCCAGCTGGGCGTTGTCGGCCAGCATCTTCTCGAAATGGGGCGTGTGCCAATCCGGGTCCACGGTGTAGCGGAAGAAGCCGCCGTTGACGTGGTCGCGCAGGCCGCGCCGGGCCATCTGGTCCAGGGTGAGCTGGAGGAAGCCGCCCAGGCGGGGGTCCCGGTCCCGGGCGTAGATCTCCAGCAGGCGGGCGAGATGGGGCGCCATGGGGAATTTGCTGACCCGGGAGAAACCGCCCTGGAGGGTGTCGGCGCTGCGCCAGACGGCTTCCAGGTAGGCCCGTTCCAACTCCTTCGCCGTGCCGGCCCCGGGCGCCTGGAGTCGGGCCGGCTCGGGCGGGGGCGCGGCCTCCCGGGCCGCCTGCCGGAAATCGTCGCCCCGCGCCTTCCAGGCCGCCGCCATGCGCGTCAGCAGCGTCTTGAAATCGCCGGGCGGCAGGTAGAGCACCGCATAGGCGGGGAAGCCCTCCGGCGTGACGAAGGCATTCAGGGGCCAGCCGGAGACGCCGTTGAGGCGCTCGGCGAATTCCAGCAGGGCGCTGTCCAG
>DAOQNK010000171.1:0-4640 GCA_035332045.1 Thiobacillaceae bacterium
TCCGGCTTCTACCTCGCCCATCCGGACGCCCGCTACTTCGCCGTGGCGAAGATCGACCGGGACCAGGTGGCCGACTACGCCCGGCGCAAGGCTTGGGACCTGGCCACCGCCGAACGCTGGCTGGCCCCCAACCTGGGCTACCAGAACTAAGCGGAGCGGCCATGGCCCACCCCGATGGCAACCGCCCCCTGGAGATCGCCACCCTGCCCCTGCCGGAAGGCGGCGGCGCCCTGGGCATCTCCTTCTGCCCGGGCCGCTGCGAGGAGCGCGCGACGGACGGCCCCAGGCGACGGGACCTGCCCCTGGATCTGGGGGCCATCCGGGCCTGGGGCGCCAATGCCCTGGTCACCCTGCTGGAGGACCACGAATTCGACCTGCTGCACGTGCCCGAGCTGGGCGACATGGCCGAATCGGCGGGCCTGGAGTGGTACCACCTGGCCATTCCCGACATGGCCGCGCCGGGCTGGCATTTCGAACGCCACTGGATCTACGCCGGCGTGCGCCTGCGCCGCCTGCTGCGCCGGGGTGGCCGGGTGGTGGTCCATTGCCGGGCCGGCCTTGGGCGCTCCGGCGCAGTCGCCGCCCGCCTCCTGGTGGAGCTGGGCGTACCCGCGAGCGAAGCCATTTCCCAGGTGCGCCGGGTCCGGCCGGGCTCCATCCAGACGCCCGATCAGGAACGTCACGTCTACGCCTGCCGCCCGGTCTCCGCCACCCAGGACGAAGTCATTTCACGACGCCTGGCCTGCCTCGTCGGTGGCGCCCTGGGCGACGGCTTCGGCTACCCGGTGACCTGGGACCGGCTGGAGGCCATCCAGCAGCGCCATGGCCCCACGGGCCTGCGGGAACCGGAATTCCGCCACGGCCGGCTGGTGGTGTCCGACGAAACCCAGTTGACCCTGTTCACCCTGGAGGGCCTCACCCGCGCCATGCAGGCCCCCCGCCAGAGCGAACATGACTTGTTGGGCCAGATTCGCCTGTCCTACCTGGACTGGCTGGAGTGCCAGGGGCTGGGCAACGGCGCCGGCAATCACGCTACCCGCCTGTTCAAGCACGCGGTGCTGCATACCCAGCGCGCCCCCTGCCGGACCTGCATCCAGGCCCTACGCGCCGGCGGCGCCGGCTCGCCGGAGCGGCCGGTCAACGACAGCCAGGAGAGCGGCGGCGTCATGCGCACCGCGCCGGTGGCGCTCATGCCGGAAATGACCGCGGACAGGGCCTTCCGGATCGGCGCCCGGGCGGCGGCCTTCACCCATGGGCATCCGGACAGTTTCCTGCCCGCCGGCATCCTCTCCGCCACCGTTTTCGGCCTGCTGGAAGGCAAGCCCCTGCAAACCGCCTTCCTCCATGCCGGCGACCAGGCCCGGGCGATGCCCGACCATGAAACCAGCCTGGCCTGGCTGAGGCTGGCCGTGGACGCCGCCATTCGGCCCCATCCCGGCCTGCCCGCGGAAATGGCGAAAGGCACGCGGGAATGCGGCGAGGCCCTGGCCATCGGCTACTTCGCCGCCAGCCGCAGCAAGGATTTCCGCGAGGTGCTGGCCATCGCCGCCAATCACGACGGCGATTCGGATGCCGCCGCCTGCGTGGCCGGCCAGCTGTTCGGCGCCTGGCAGGGCCTCGAAGCCCTGCCCCACGCCTGGGCCCGCCGCCTGGACGTGCTCGAGGCCCTGTGCGACCTGACCGACTGGGCCCTGCCCCTCTGGCGGCGAGCCGCCATCCTGGCCGGCAAGCCTGGCGCCTGATGGGCGGCGCACCTCTGGATTCGGCGCACGGCCTGCGCGAGGCCTTCGCCGGCGGCCTGGCCCGCATGCTCGAAAACCACGATGGCCTGGGCGTCTACATCCTCGTCCTCGCCAACGCTCTCCAGGACCCCGCGTTATGGGTCCGTCTGGGGCCCGCCCTGGCCGAGCGCCACGCCCGGTTGGGCGAAGACCTGGTTCGCGGGCTCCGGCACGGCTCTCCCGGCAGCGAACCGGAAGATGACCTCATGGTGTTCCTGAAGCTGCTGGCCATCGGCTTCGAGCATCTGGCGCCGGTGGAGCTGCGCCGGGTCGAGTCGGCGGATCCCGCCGCGGGCCCGGCCTGGGAACTCCAGTTCAATCCCGTCCGCGCCTTGCGCCCGGCGCGCATGAGCCAGACCCGGACGGAAGGCATGCTGGCCCCCTTCGACGCCCGGGGCTTCCATTTCAACAAGCCCTTCCTGCGCCGGGAGGTGCTTTGGGAAGGTGAGCTGAATGACAAGCCGGCCCGCCTGCTCTACAACAAGTTTCCCTTCGCCCCCCTGCATGGCCTGCTGGTACCCGAGCCGGACCGGCAACGGCCCCAATTTCTCACTCCAGAACTCCATGGGTGGGCCTGGACGGTAGCCGGCGACGCGGCCGCGGCGATTCCCGGCTTCGGCCTTGCCTACAACAGTTACGGCGCCTTCGCCTCCGTCAACCATCTGCATTTCCAGACCTTCGTCCGGCCCGGGCCGCTGCCGGCCCAGACGGACCCGGAAGGCCCCTACCCCTTGGCCCGCCGCTTCTTCGGCGATCCCGAGGCGGCCTGGTTCCATCTGGACGAGCTGCATGGCCGGGGCCAGGCCTACAACCTGGTCTATGGCGGTGACGGACTTCTGGTCATGGAACGCGTCCGCCAGGGCGAACAACCCAACGAACCCTGGAGCGCGGGCTTCGCCTGGAGCGAAGTGGCTGGCGTGTTTCCGGTGGCCGGCCGCGCCCCGTTCGAATCCCTGGACCACGCCGGCCTGGCCCGGGCACTGCTCAAGCTGAAGACACCCGCGGAACCATGACCCGGCGCGCCATTCCGAGTTCCGGCCGGCCGCCCGCGTCATCCCCCAGCCGCCGGTCGGCGTTCATCCAGGATTGACCAGGCCCGGGCGCCACCCTTTCACCTTCCGCCACCCCATGGCATTGTTCCAGACCTCATGCTCCCCAAAATAAACCGGCTGCTGCGCCGTATCTACCACTATGCCGTTTATGTCGCGGCTGGCGCGATCATCGTCGTCTGTGTGGTGGCCCTGGCCTTCAAGTTCTGGCTGGTTCCCAACATCGCCGGTTACCGGGGCATGCTGGAAGCCGAAGCCAGCGCGGCGCTGGGACGGCCGGTCAGCATAGGCGGACTGGAAGCCGACTGGCGCGGCCTGAACCCCCGGGTGACGATCCTGGACGTCGCCCTGGCTCCCGAAGCCACGTCGCCCCTGCGCCTGCCCCGGGTGGAGGCCGTGTTTTCCTGGCTTTCCCTGCCCCTGTTCAAAGTCAGGCTGGCCAGCCTGACCCTGGAGCAACCCGGGGTGGACCTGAACCGCGATGCCGCCGGCGTCATCTACGTGGCCGGCATCCCCGTCAACCTGCCGGGGGCCTCCAGCCCGCTGCCCGACTGGCTGCTGGGCCAGCCCCGGGTGGTGGTCCGGGATGCCCGGGTCGCCTGGCGGGACGCCAAGCTCGGCGCTCCCGAACTGCGCCTCTCCGGCGTCCGCCTGCTCCTGGAGAACCGCTTCGGCCATCACCGCTTCGGCGGCATCGCCAAGCCCGACGCCGCCGCCGGTCGCCTGGAACTGCGGGGCGACCTGAAGGGTGGCAGCGTCCGCGCCTGGAGCACCTGGTCCGGCGAAGCCTATGCCCGGGTGGACGACGTCCGCCTGGAAAGCTGGGGCACATGGGTGCCCTGGGCCCAGCAGTCGGTAAAAAGCGGCGCCGGAAACCTTCGCTTCTGGCTGACCCTGCAAGGCGGCCAGGTGGTGGGCCTGGCGGGCGACGCCAACCTGGGCCGGGTGGCGATCAACCTCCTGCCGGGCTTGCCGGACATCGCCTTCGACAGCCTCACCGGGCATCTGGGCTGGTCCCGGGACAAGGACAGCAACAGCTTCTTCGTGGAACGTCTGCGCTTCAGCCGGCCAGGCTCGGCGCCCGCCGAACCCGCCAGCCTGCGCATCACCCTGACACCGGACGGCGCCGGCGGTTTCCGGCGTATCGGCGCCACGGCCAGCAACCTGCGCCTGGAAGCCTTCACCGCCCTCACGAGCGCCATTCCCCTGCCGCGCAAGGGTCACGACCTGATCGAGGCCTACGCGCCCCGGGGCCTGGTGGAATCGGCGGAAGGCCACTGGGCCGGAGCGGGCGACTACGCGGTGAAGCTTCGGGTGCGCGACGCGGGCCTCCAGCAGCACGGGGCCTGGCCCGGGCTTTCGGGCATTTCGGCCCGGATCCAGGCCGACCAGGACAAGGGCGAGGCGGAGATCGAAGGGGCCCCCAATCTGGTTTGGCCCAGCCTCTTCCGGCACGAACTGGCCTTCACCCGCCTGGAGGCCGAGGCGTCCTGGCGTGCCAACAAGGACAGCATCGGCGTGAACTTCGAGGCGAGCCGGATCGTGAACCCCGACCTGGAGGGCACGGCCAAGGGCCGCATCGAGCTGCCCGGCAAGGGCGCCCCCCGGGTGGACATCCAGGCCCACCTGAGCCGGGGCGAGGCCACGGCGGTGTATCGCTATCTTCCCCTCAAGGTGTCGGACGATGCCTACCAGTGGCTGAAGCGGGGCTTGCAGGGGGGCCACTCCGACAATACACGGCTGGTCCTCCAGGGGGCCCTGGATCGCTTCCCCTTCGACCAGGGGGGCGGCCAGTTCAGTGTCTCGGTGC
>DAOQNK010000172.1:0-4637 GCA_035332045.1 Thiobacillaceae bacterium
CCACGGTGTCGCACAGGGCCTCGACCGTCTCGGCCAGGGTGGCGATGTTGTCGCGAATTTGTCCAGCCCGCTCAGCCTCGAGCTTTTCGTCCGGCATATTGGCGATGAGGATGGAAACTCGGTCATAGTTCGCCACCAGCCGGGTGCTGAACTGGAAGATGCGGCCCATACCCGAGGCCTTTTGCAGGATGGCGCACTCCAAGGGCGTGGGCTCGCCGTGGGAAGTCAGGGCGGTGGGACCATCGGCATGGCGTATCAGGACGCTGCCGGCCACACCGAGGTCGGCCAGTGCGGCGATGAGACCCTCGGCCAGGGCCCGGTGGGAACGGCATGCCACGCTGGCCCGCATGAAGTTGAGCAGGATGCCGCTCTGCCCCATGCTGGACAGAAAACCCATGGCCATGCGGTTGAGGTTTTCCTTTTCCTCGGCAAGTTGGGCGGTGGCACGATGCTGCTGGATGGCCAGGGTCGCCTTGCGCACGAGGATTTCGCCTGCCGCTGGTTTGGTCACGATGTCATTGCCGCCCGCGTCGAAGGCCTTGACGTGTTCATCCAGGGACTGGTGATTGGTGACAAAGATGATGGGCACGTCACTGCTCTGCCGCAGCCTGCGGCAGGTCTCGTAACCGTCCATGCCCGGCATCTCCACGTCCAGGAGCACCAGATCGGGCAGTCGCTCGGCGCACGCCGCCAGGGCCTCCTCGCCCGACACGGCGACGGCCACCTCGAAACGCTTGGCCAGCAGGGACTGGTGCAAGTGGCGAATGGTCCGGTCGTCATCCACCACCAGTACACGCCCGGTGATTTCTTCCGAATGCGTGGCAGCTTCGGTCTCGGTCATGATCGAATCTCCAGTTTGGAAGCAGGTTATCGGCAGTTATTCCAACTGGAACAGGGTAATAATCACCCAGGCAGACACTGAAGCCAGCGCGCGAAGAGTGCCCCCCACCTCCCTGGAAAACAGCCCGTATCTACAAGGATCTCAGTTCCAATAGCAGGTCGTCACGTAGAGCATGGAGTTTTTTCACCAAGGTTTCCTGCGCTTCACCCCGGCCATGACATTCCACAATCTCAACGGCCACCTCGTGTACCCGCTGGTGCAGGGCCTCGATTTCCCTATATGCGGAGGCATCGCCGTATCGGGCCAGTCCATCGGTATCAAGCCATTTTCCGAATCGGCACTGATGCTGGTTCATGGCGGGCGGTATCTCGCGCTCGCCTCGCAAATAGGCGTGAATATTGGAGATCCAGGCTTGGTGCTCGACGCTGGCAAACAGAAGGGGCAGGTCGTCCCGACTGAAGTGCCTGGCACCGGCCCAAGCAGGTTCAGTGCGCCATGCCTGAGCCCAGCCGGGGAATTCAGCAGCGGGCATGGGCCGGGAAATCGCATAGCCTTGGGCCAATTCACAGCCCAATTGCAAGAGCATGGCCCCGTGATCCACGGTCTCCACCCCCTCGGCGATGGCTTCCCGGCGAAAGGCGGCGGCCAGACCAAGCACACCTTCCAGGATGGCTAGATCCTCCGGGTCATCCAACATGCCGTGGACAAAACTGCGATCTATCTTCAACTGAGCCGCCGGCAGGCGCTTCAGATAGGTCAGTGATGAATAACCCGTGCCGAAATCGTCGAGGGCGAAGCTGACACCGATATCCAGGCATGATTGCATCAGCTGGGACACTTGTGCGATGTCTTCCAATGCACTGGTTTCCAGGACTTCCAGGACCAGGGATTGCGGCCTGGCCCCGGAATGGGCGGCCAGATGTGCCCGCAGTGAATCGACAAAGTCGGGTTGCTGGAGCTGCCTGGCACTGACGTTCACGCTAACCTGCATGTCCAGGCCTGCATCCCGCCAAGCAGCAATCTGGGCCAGGGCCGTTTCGATGACCCACTCGCCCAGGTCGACGGCCAGGGGATGATCTTCGATCACCGGCAGGAACACATCGGGTGCGAGAATGCCCCGTTCAGGATGGCGCCAGCGCACCAATGCCTCTGCGCCGACAATGAGGCCACTGCGCAGATTTACTTTGGGCTGGTAGAAGAGCTCGAACTCCTGGCGAGCCAGGGCTAGCTGGATGCGATCAAGGCTCTCATGATGGCCCCGCACATGGCGGTCCTGTTCCACATCGAATATGTGGTAGCGGTTCTTGCCAGCCAGCTTGGCCTGGTACATGGCCTGGTCTGCCTGACGGAGAAGCTGATCGGCATCCACATCCTCGGCCTGGGGATAGAAAGTCACTCCGACGCTGGCTGAAACTTGGAGCAGTAGTTCACCCAAGTGGACTGGCTGTGAGGCGGCCGAGAGCAGTCTGGAAAGTAGGGGCAAGCTGGATTCGATGGTGTTGAGGTCAAGCAGGACGGCAACGAATTCGTCCCCGCCAAGGCGGGCGAATGTGTCGCCTTCACGGAGGGACCGATGCATGCGGTTGGCCACCGCCACCAGCAGCTGATCCCCAGCCTTGTGGCCGTGGTTGTCGTTGATGGCCTTGAATCCGTCCAGATCCAGATAGGCGACCGCCAGACGTTCCCCGCGCCGCAGGGTTTGGGCCATGGCCTGATGCAGCCGGTCGGAGAGCAGGACCCGGTTCGGCAGACTAGTCAGGGCATCGTAGTGGGCGATGTATTCCAACTGGCGCTCGTGTTCCTTGAGGGCCGTGATGTCGGAGAAGAGAGAAACATACTGGACAATGTCACCGTGCTCGTCTCGGACGGCGCTGATAGTCTGCATGGTGGCGAAAACCTCGCCGTTCTTGCGCCGGTTCCAAATCTCCCCGTACCAGAAATCCTGCCCGGCGAGCTGCCGCCACATGGCATCGTAAAATTCCGCACCGTGAATGCCGGAGCGCAACAGGCGCGGATTTTGTCCCAGCACCTCGGACCGGGTGTAGCCCGTCATCCGGGTGAAGGACTCGTTGACGTCGATGATGGCGCCGTCCGACGCGCAGATCATGATGCCTTCCCGGGCATGGGTGAACACGCTCGCCGCGAGCTGGAGCTTGGCCTCGTTGCGCCGGCGTTCGGTCACGTCGTCGAGGGTGCCGGAAACGCCCACCACCGCACCGGCGGCATCCAGGATCGGCCGGGCATAGATTTCCAGCCAGCGGTGGCCGCCGGGCTTGCTCAGGAAACGGATGGGGTGACGGCCGTGCTCCCGTCCTCCCCGGTTCAAGGCTTGGAAAAATGCCTGGAAGCTCGCCCGATCATCCGGGTGCACATAGTCCAGCACCGGCCGGCCCAGACTTTCCTCGACGCTGAAGCCGGTGATCTCGGCCCACGAGGGGTTGATGAACGCCCAGGCCCCCTGGATGTCTGTCTGGAACACCACCTCGCGGATGCTGTCGACCACCGAACGATAGCGGCGCTCACTGGCTTCCAGGCTGTCCCGGCTGTTGGCGAGTTCGGCGAAGGCCGTCCGCCGGGCCCGGAGGGAGCCCGCCAGGGAATAGGCCAGCCAGGCCACCAGCAAGCCGAACAGCACCACGAAGATCGCGATGACCGCCGCTTCGGAGACCCAGGGCGCCAGATAATCCAGTTCCGCGAGGCCCACCATGATGTAGAGGGGATAGTCCCCCACCTGACGGAAGCTGTAGGTCCGCCAAATGCCATCGGTGGTGCTGCGCGCCCGGTACGTCCCCTCGTGGACCCCCTGCCGCCACAAATCCTTGAACTGGGGCGAGCCGATCTTCAGGCCAAGGGCGCTGCCCGGCCCCTTGGGCTCCGGATAGCGGATGAGGATGTTCGTGTTGGCGTCGAAAAGCAGGATGGCGGCGTGCCGCCCGGCCTTCAGGGAGGAAAACAGATCACTGAAGTGCTCCACCGCGATGTTGGCGTAGACGACGCCGTCGAAGCGGCCGCCGGGGCCTTCCAGGCGACGGGTGATGGGCAGCACCCACTGGTGGCTCATGCGCGCCACGATGGGCGCCGTGATCGCCAGGCCCGGCTTGTCCCGGGCGACCTGGAATCGCTCCCGGTCGGCGATGTTGACCGGCTGGGCCGGATCGACGCCCTCCCCGTACCGGATCAGGCCCGAGGCGTCGGTGGCCCGTAGGCTGAGGATGTGGGGCAGGCGCCTATGGAGGTTTTCGAGAAAACCAGAAAAGGCGCTCGTTTCCAGAACGCCCGTCCGCACGGCATGGGCATATTCCTCGGCCGACACCTGGAGGACGAGGTCCGCCTCATGGATGGCCGAATAGGCATACCGATCGAGCAGCCTGGCCATGCTTTCCGCCTGGTTTTCCGCCCCGTGCTGGAAATTTTCCCGGCTTTTCCAGAGGGAGTAGCCAGCCAGGGCCAGGATGACCGCTAGCGCCACCAAGACGCCAAAGATCAATTGACGGGGCAGGCGGCCTGAGGCTGCGGTCCCACCCTCCATACCTCCCGAGGTTCCGGCCATTCGGCCGTCGGAGCTTTCCATCAAGGTCACTCACGCCTGCACGGGGATGTGTATTGATCCTAGCCGTTTTTCCAGGTTTGCGGCTAGTGACTCGACGCCGTCCGCTCTCGAAGTCGAACTATCGGAGGACCTCGGAAGGAATTCAGTCCCCGAAACTGGTCCCCACTCCCCGGGCGCTTTCCACCCAGGGGTGCTCGGGGGGCACGGTCTTGGCCTGGCCGGCCACCTCCTCCAGGGCCACCGGCT
>DAOQNK010000173.1:0-4536 GCA_035332045.1 Thiobacillaceae bacterium
GATACCTTCCCGTGTAGGAATGTCACCGGCTAGGAGCCGGGCAGACGCTCGTCGGGGGGACCCGGGTCTTCCCGGCGGAATTCGCCTTCGATGACGTCGTCGGGGCCTGGGGCGCGCGGGCGCGGCGCGGCGGGCAGCCGGGGGGCGGGCCAGAGCAGCAGGGGGAGGGCGAAGAGGTCGCTGACGAAGCCGGGCAGGATCAGCAGGGCGCCGGCCAGGAAGCGGCGGCCGGTGGCCCAGACCACGGCGAAGGGCGCGTGGCCGCCATGGAGGGCGGCCTGGAGGGCGGGGAGGAAGCCGGCGCCGGCGTGGCGGATGACCATCATGCCGGCGAGCATGTCGGCCAGAAGCCAGAGCACGGTCCGTCCCGTGCCGATCTCTCCGGCGATCAGGTACATCACCACCATTTCCAGGGCCAGAAAGGCCACGGCTATAATCCCGAAAACCCCAAATCTCATGCGCGCTCCGTGCCAGCCATCCGCCTCGTCCTGACCACCCTGCCCGATGCCGAAACCGCCGGCGAACTGGCCAGGAGTCTGGTGGAACAAGGCCTCGCGGCGTGTGTGAACATCCTGGCGCCCTGCCGGTCCGTGTACCGCTGGCAAGGCGAGTTGCGGGAAGATGGGGAGTATCCCCTGATGATCAAGACCACGGCGGAACTTTATTCCGACCTGGAGACCTACTTGCTAGAACGGCATCCCTACGAACTTCCGGAGATCGTGGCCCTGGACGTGGCGGACGGCCTGCCTGGCTATCTCCAGTGGGTTGCCCAGTCCACCCTCTCCGGATCGACCACGCCGCAGTCCGGCGCGGCGCCGGTCTCCCCAGCCTGAGCGGAGCCTTTCATGCGTTTCTTCCTCGCCTTCCTGCTGTTGTTCGCCCTCCACGCCCAGGCGGAGGACGACCTCCTGGAACCGGAAAAGGCCTTCCGCTATTCGGCCCGCATGCTGGATCCGGCCACCGCCGAGGCCCGTTTCCAGATCGCCAGCGGCTATTACCTCTATCGCGCCAAGATCAAGTTCGCGGCAGAAGGCGACGTGAAGCTGGGTAGTCCCGAGCTGCCGCCGGGCAAGGTGAAGCAGGACGACAACTTCGGCAAGGTGGAAACCTACCGGGGCGACATCCGGGTCCGCATTCCCGTTTCCTATCCCGGCGGCGAGCCCCGGCCCTTCAAGCTGAAGGCCAATTTCCAGGGTTGCGCCGACCTGGGGGTGTGCTACCAGCCCCAGGACGGCGTGGCAGCCCTCGTGCCACCGACCGCCACGCCCGCGGCGCCAGCCGCCACCCCTGCCGCGCCAGCCGCCAAATCCGCCGCTCCGGCCGCCAAATCCGCTGCCACCCCCGCCGCCAGCGCGGCGCCAGCCCCGGGTTTCCAGCAGCAGAATCCCGAGGTCCTGGCCAAGCTCAAGGCCTTGGCCGGCAACTTCGCCGGTGGCAGTCCCGAGCCTGACGTGCTGCCGCCCGACGAGGCCTTCAAGGTGGCCGTGGCGCCTGGCCCCGGCGGCACCCTGGTGGCCCGCTTCACGGTGGCCAAGGACCACTACCTCTACCGGGACAAGATCCGCTTCACCGTCACCGAGCCCGCGGGGGTGACGGTGGCCGGCATGGATTTCCCGCCCGCCGACGAGAAGGACGATCCCAACTTCGGCAAGATGTTCGTCTTCCACCAGGACTTCGCCGTCACCGTCCGCCTGGCCGGCGTGCCGCCAGGCACGGCCCGGCTCAAGCTGGACGCCACCTACCAGGGTTGCAGCGAGCACGGCATCTGCTATCCGCCCCAGGACCAGAATCTGGAGGTGGACCTGGGCGCCCCGGTGGCGACCCCCGCGAATACCGCGCCGGCGCCGGCCGCCGCGCCCGGGGACGGGTCCGACACCAGCCGGGTCACCGCTATCCTCCAGGGCGGCAGCTACTGGATGGTGGTGGCCAGCTTCTTCGGCTTCGGCCTGCTGTTGTCCCTGACGCCCTGCGTCTTCCCCATGATTCCCATCCTGTCCGGCATCATCGTCGGCCAGGGCCAGCACATCACCAAGCGCAAAGGCTTCCTGCTCTCCCTGGCCTACGTGCTGGGCATGGCCATGACCTACGCCCTGGCCGGGGTGGCGGCGGGCCTCTCGGGCACCCTCATCTCCAACGCCCTGCAGAATCCCTGGGCCCTGGGCTTCGGCGCCGCCATCTTCGTGGCCCTGGCCATGTCCATGTTCGGCTTTTTCGAACTGCAAATGCCCAGCTTCCTGCAAAGCCGCTTCACCGAGGCCAGCAACCGCATCCAGGGCGGCCGCTTCGCCAGCGTCTTCGTCATGGGGGCGATTTCCGCCCTCATCGTCGGCCCCTGCGTCGCCGCGCCCCTGGCCGGCGCCCTGCTCTACATCAGCCAGACCGGCGACGTGGTGCTGGGCGGTGTCTCCCTGTTCTCCCTGGCCCTTGGCATGGGCGTGCCGCTGTTGCTGGTGGGCCTTTCCGCCGGCGCCCTCCTGCCCCGGGCCGGCGCCTGGATGGACGCGGTGAAGCGCTTCTTCGGCGTCGCCCTGCTGGCGGTGGCCATCTGGCTCGTCTCGCCCCTGCTCTCCGAAGTGGCCCAGATGTTCATGTGGGCGGCCCTGCTGATCATTTCCGCCATGTACCTGCACGCCCTGGAACCCCTGGCGGTCAATGCCCGGGGCTTCACCCGCTTCTGGAAAGGCGTGGGCCTCATCGCCCTGGTGGCTGGCGTGGCCCTGCTGCTGGGCGCCCTGGGCGGCAGCCGGGACCTGCTCCAGCCCCTGTCGGTATACAAGGGCGGGGTGGCCAACGCCGCCGAAGAGGGCGCCCATATGAAGTTCCAGCGGGTCAAGTCCGTGGCCGAACTGGATGCCGCCGTGAAGGGTGCCGCCGGCCGGCCGGTGATGCTGGACTTCTATGCCGACTGGTGCGTGTCCTGCAAGGAGATGGAACGCTTCACCTTCGCCGACGCCAAGGTCCAGGCCCGCCTCAAGGACGCGCTGCTGCTCCAGGCCGACGTCACCGCCAACGGCGCCGACGACAAGGCCCTGCTGGCCCGCTTCAAGCTGTTCGGCCCGCCCGGCATCATCTTCTTCGACAAGGCCGGCAATGAGGTGGCCTACCGTGTCATCGGCTACGAGCCCCCGGAGAAATTCCTGGCCAGCCTGGACAAAGCCATTCCCTGAGCCCGCAGCGGCCCCCGCGTGAAGCCGTCCCGGACGCTGACGCTGTTTCTGGTGGCCATGGGCTTCGGCCTGGCCGGCGGCGTGGCCCAGCGTTTCCTGAATCCCCCCGAGCCTTTGCGGGGCGCCCCGGAGGAAGTCCGCCTGGCCGAAGTCTGGGCCGGCCGCCTGCCGGACCTGGCGGGCCGCATCCAGGACCTGAGCCAGTGGCAGGGCAAGGTGCTGGTGCTCAATTTCTGGGCGCCCTGGTGCCCGCCCTGCCGCGCCGAGATTCCCGGTTTCGTCCGCCTCCAGGCGCGCCATGGCGGCGCCGGGCTGCAATTCGTCGGCATCGCCCTGGACGACCCGGACCGGGTCGCCGCCTTCGCCGACCAGACGGGCATCAACTATCCCCTGCTGCTGGGGGGCGACGAAGGCCACGCCCTGGCGGCGGCCAGCGGCAACCGGCTGGGCGGCCTGCCCTACACGGTGGTTTTCGACCGGCGCGGCAACGCCGTCGCCACCCTCACCGGCGGGGTGACGGAAGCCCGCCTGGAGGCTCTGGTGAAGCCTCTCTTATGAACGCGCCCGAGACCCCCTCCTCCCCCGCCCAGGCGGTGACGCCGCCGCGCTCCCTGGTGAGCGCCGCCGGCCGGGCCATCGGCGACCACGCCATGATCCGGGACGGGGACCGGGTCCTGCTGGGCCTGTCCGGGGGCAAGGACAGCCTGTCCCTGCTCCACGTGCTGCTGCACCTGAAGAAGCGGGCGCCGGTGAAGTTCGAACTGGCCGCCTGCACCGTGGATCCCCAGTCGCCGGAATACGACCCCAGCCCCCTCAAGGCCTACATGGCCGAGCTGGGCGTGCCCTATTTCTACGAATCCCAGCCCATCGTCGAATCCGCCGAACAGCACATGAAGGGGGATTCCTTCTGCGCCTACTGCTCCCGAATGCGCCGGGGCATCCTCTACCGGGTGGCCCGGGAGAACGGCTGCAACGTGCTGGCCCTGGCCCAGCACCTGGACGACCTGGCGGAAAGCTTCCTCATGAGCGCCTTCTTCGGCGGCAAGCTGCGCACCATGCAGGCCCACTACCTCAACGATGCCGGCGACGTGCGCGTCATCCGCCCCCTGGTCTACGCCCGGGAGCGCCAGACCCGGGATTTCGCCGCCAAGGCCGGCCTGCCGGTCATCTTCGAGAACTGCCCCGCCTGCTTCTCCATGCCCATGCAGCGCTTCCAGATGAAGGGCCTGCTGGCGGAGCAGGAGAAGCAGCATCCCAAGCTGTTCGCCAGCCTGCTCACCGCCATGAAGCCCCTGATGACGTTGCAAACCGACTTGCCTCCTGCTGGAGAGGAGCAGGGAGATAGCGCGCCCCTCTCCCCCTCCCCCGC
>DAOQNK010000174.1:0-1181 GCA_035332045.1 Thiobacillaceae bacterium
TCCACGCCGGCCGTCCAGGCCACCAGGGTCTCGGTGGTGTCGCAGGGACGCCAGACGGACATGTTGGGGATCATGCGCAGGGTGGCGGTCTGCTCCACGGGCTGGTGGGTGGGGCCGTCCTCGCCCAGGCCGATGGAGTCGTGGGTGAACACGTAGACCACGCGCTGCTTCATCAGGGCGGACATGCGCAGGGCGTTGCGGGCGTATTCCGAGAACATGAGGAAGGTGCCGCCGAAGGGGAACAGGCCGCCGTGCAGGGCCATGCCGTTCATGATGTGGCTCATGCCGAACTCGCGCACGCCGTAGGAGATGTAGTTGGCGGGCATGTTGCGGTGGATGGGATGGCAGTTAGGCCAGTTGGTCAGGTTCGAGCCGGTCAGATCGGCGGAACCGCCCACCCGCTCGGGCAGAGTGGAGACCAGACGCTCGATGGCCAGTTGGGAAGCCTTCCGGGTGGCCACGGTCTCGGCCTTGTCCAGGGTGGTCTTCATGGCGGCGGCGACGCGATCCTGCCAGTCGGCGGGCAGGTCGCCGGCCATCCGGCGGCTGAACTCGGCGGCCTCGGCGGGGAACTGCTTGGCGTACTCGGCGAACTTGTTGGACCACAGCTTTTCCAGGCCTTCGCCCTTCACCTTGGCGCTCCAGCCTTCGTACACGTCGGCGGGAATCTCGAAGGGCGCGTGGGGCCAGCCGATGGTCTCGCGGGCAGCGGCGATTTCCTTGTCGCCCAGGGGGGCGCCGTGGCAGTCATGGCCACCCTGCTTGTTGGGGGAACCCTTGCCGATGATGGTCTTGGCCTGGATCAGGGTGGGCTTGTCGGAAGACTGCTTGGCTTTTTGAACAGCCGCTTCCAGGGCGACGAAATCGTGGCCATCCACGCCGCGGATCACATTCCAGCCGTACGCCTCGAAACGGCCGCAGACGTCCTCGGTGAACCAGCCGTCGGTATGGCCGTCGATGGAGATGCCGTTGTCGTCCCAAACCGCAACCAGCTTGTTCAGCTTCCAGGTGCCGGCCAGAGCACAAGCCTCGTGGGAGATGCCTTCCATCATGCAGCCGTCGCCCAGGAACACCCAGGTGTGGTGGTTGACGATGTCGTGGCCGGGCTTGTTGAACTCGGCCGCCAGCAGCTTCTCGGCCAGGGCCATGCCCACGGCGTTGGTGATGCCCTGGCCCAGGGG
>DAOQNK010000174.1:1281-4480 GCA_035332045.1 Thiobacillaceae bacterium
CACTTCGGAGATTTCCGCCATGCCCATGGGGGCGCCGGGGTGGCCGGACTTGGCCTTTTCGACTGCATCCATCGCCAGGGCGCGGATGGCGTTCGCGAGGTCGGTGCGGGTTGCCATGTCTTTGTTTCCTTGAAGAAAAAACAGAAATCTTGGCCCAAAGGGGCGGAAAGCTTTGATTATGTCGTAGCGGCCAAAGCACGGGCAAGCTGACACGGGTCTGACAAAGCCCGTGAATGCCCCGGCAAATTCAGGGGAAAGCCTTGTTTTTCGCGGACTTCGGGGGATTTCCAGAAAAAATTAAAATATTTTTATATTCAGCGGCTTTACGCTTATGGAAGTCAGCATTGGTGCGGCGCACAAAGGTCTATACCCAGTCTTGATTTGGGGGTTTTTGTGCTTCGCGAGAAAAATCCCCGAACCTACTCTTCTGGCAAGGTTTATTGCCGCTAAACCCCCACCCATTCCCGCCATTGACTTAACAAACCGGGAGTCAACGCGGCCAGCACGGAACGGTTCCAGGGATCGGCGCTCTGGAAATCGCTGCCGTCCAGGGCGCAAGCGGCTCCTCCCGCCTCCCGCAGGATCAGACAGCCCGCGGCATAGTCCCAGATTTTCTGCCCCCCATGGAGGTAGACATGCATGCGCCCAGCCGCCAGATAGCACCAGTCCAGGGTGCTGGCGCCCAGGTTGCGCTGGGAGCTGAAAGGATGTTCGAAGGCCAGCCGGCCGGCCAGTTCCCGGTCGATACGTTTCAGTTCGATCCCCGCCATGCAGCGCTGCAATTCCGTGGGCGGATTCTTGATGGGGAGACGCTCACCGTCGAGAAAGGCGCCTTGCCCCTCGATGGCGTGGAAAGCCTCGTTCGCCGCCGGATCGAATACCACACCCAGCACACTTTTCCTGTCCCGGACGAGGGCCACGGAGATGGCGAAATACGGCAAGCCGTTGACGAAATTGCTGGTGCCGTCGATAGGGTCCACACACCAGAAGGCATCGCCCCCCATTTCCCAGACCGCCCGCTGCTCGGCTTCCGTCATCTCCTCGCCCAGCACCGGATAGGGCGCAATGGCCTGCAAGCGCTTGAGCAGCGCGTTCTGGGCGGCCACGTCCGCCTCGGTGAGGAGGCTGCCGTCCACCTTGCGCTGGTGGGCCACCTTCAGATAGCGGGGCATGACCTCCTCCCGGCCCACATCCCGGCAAGCGGCGAGGACCTGGTCGAGGAGGCGGTTCAGGTCCGCCACTTGATGGAACAGCCCATGCTGGGAATCTGGTCGGCGGGACCCCGCTGGGTCTCGGCCACCTGCTTCATGGCCTCGAACAAGTCGCGGCGCGCCCCCTCGGGGGCGGTCTCCTTGCGGGACTCGTCCAGGCGGCCCCGGTATTGCAGCTCCAGGTCGCGATTGAAGCCGAAGAAATCCGGTGTGCACACCGCGCCGTACGCCTTGGCCACCTCCTGGCTCTCGTCCAGCACGTAAGGCATGGGGAAGCCCAGGCGGGCGGCCGCTTCCTTCATGTTGTCGAAGCTGTCCTCGGGGTATTCGGTGGGATCGTTGGCCATGATGGCGATGGCGCCGACGCCCCGGGCCTGGAGGTCCCGCACGTCCCGAACGATGCGCTCGATGACCGCCTTCACATAGGGGCAGTGGTTGCAGATGAACATGACCAGCAGGCCGTTGGGCCCGGCCACGTCCTTGAGGCTGTAGGTTTTCCCGTCCACGCCGGGCAAGCTGAAATCCACCGCCTTCCAGCCGAAATCGCAAATCGGTGTTTCCATGCGCACCATGGTGCAGCCCCGTCGAATCGAAGAGGATGGATATTATCATCCGGTCCGAGGACATCCCCATGCCACGCTTTTACTGCGACCTTCCCCTGGCCCCCGGACAACTGCTGGAACTCCCTCCCGAGGCGGCCCGCCACGCCACCGGCGCCCTGCGCCTGCGGGAGGGCGCCGCCATCACCCTGTTCAACGGGGATGGCGGCGAGTACGCCGGCACCCTCGAACTGCGCGGCAAGCTCGTCTTCGCCAGGCTGGCCGAGCGCGCCGAACCATGCCGGGAATCGCCTCTTGACATCATCCTGGCCCAGGGCATTTCCAGCGGCGAGCGCATGGACATCACCCTCCAGAAAGCGGTGGAACTGGGCGTGGGCGGCATCCGCCCCCTCATGATGCGGCGCACCGTCGTCAAACTCTCCGCCGACAAGGCGGAACGGCGTCTGGCCCACTGGCGCGGCGTGGTCGTGGCCGCCTGCGAGCAATGCGGCCGCAATACCGTCCCCCCCGTGGAGGACATCGGGGAGTGTCTCGAGTGGCTGAAATCCGCCCAGGTGGCGGGCGCTGCCGCACGCTACCTCCTGGATCCGGAGGGCACCTGCGGCCTTGGCGACCTCGCCGCACCTGCGGGTGCCGTGCTGCTGCTGGCCGGCCCCGAGGGCGGATTCGACCCCGTGGAGCGGGCTGCCGCGCTGCGGGCGGGCTTCCAGCCCTTGCGCCTGGGGTCCCGGGTCCTGCGCACGGAGACGGCGGCGCTGGCCGCCCTGGCGGCGATGCAGGCGCTTTGGGGAGATTTCCGGTGAAAACCTTTGACCGGCCTCAAGTTTTTCCAGGCCAGGCCGTAACCCGGATGGATTGATACCTGTTGGTGGAGGAAAGGGACATGGCGAAACCGGGCGACGTGAATGCCAATGCCCACGTGGATTGGTTCCGTGCCGCGGCACCCTACATTCACGCCTTTCGGGGCAAGACCTTCGTGCTGGCCTTTGGCGGCGACGCCATGCTGCGCGAGGATTTTGTCGACCTGGTCTACGACATCAACCTGCTCAACGCCCTGGGCGTGCGCCTGGTGCTGGTGCATGGCGTCAGACCCCAGGTGGAGGAGCGTCTGGCGGGCGAGGCCCAATACGTGCGCGGCCGCCGGGTCACCGACGCCGAGTCCCTGGAACATGTGAAGGACGCCGTGGGTTCGGTGCGGGTGGATATCGAAAGCCTGCTTTCGGTCGGTCTGCCCAACACCCCCATGGCCGGTGCCGAAATTCGCGTCGCCTCGGGAAACTATGTCACGGCCCAGCCCGCCGGTGTCGTGGACGGCGTGGACCTGCTGTTCACGGGCGAGGTCCGCAAGATCGCCGTGGCGGCGATCCGCGACCGGCTGGACTGCGGCGAGATCGTCCTGCTCTCGCCCATCGGTTATTCCGCCACCGG
>DAOQNK010000175.1:0-4463 GCA_035332045.1 Thiobacillaceae bacterium
CATGACGGTTTACTCCTTTCCGGCGCGCGGGGCGGACGGACGACGGGGGCGGCGCTCGGGCTCGGGCGCGGCCACGGGCTTTTCGCCCTTGCCCAGGGCTTCGCCCTTATAGACCCAAACCTTGATGCCGATGACGCCGTAGGTGGTGTTGGCTTCCGAGGTGCCGTAGTCGATGTCGGCACGCAGGGTGTGCAGGGGCACGCGGCCTTCGCGGTACCACTCGGTACGGGCGATCTCGGCGCCGTTCAGGCGGCCGGCGGACATGATCTTGATACCCTGGGCACCGAAGCGCATGGCGTTCTGCATGGCGCGCTTCATGGCGCGGCGGAACATGATGCGCTTCTCCAGCTGGTTGGCGATGGAGTCGGCGATGAGCTGGGCATCGGTCTCGGGCTTGCGCACTTCCTCGATGTTCAGCGTGACGGGCACGGACATGAGGGCATTGAGCTGCTTGCGCAGGGATTCGATGTCCTCGCCCTTCTTGCCGATGACCACGCCGGGGCGGCTGGAGAACAGGGTGATGCGGGCGTTCTTGGCCGGGCGCTCGATAATGATCTTGCTGATGGAGGCGTGCGCCAGCTTCTTCTTCAGAAACGCGCGAACCTTGATGTCCTCGTTAAGGGTGCCGGCGAAATTCTTGCTGTTCGCGAACCACTTGGAGGTCCAGCCCTTGTTGACGCTGAGCCGGAAGCCGGTCGGATGAATCTTCTGTCCCATGTGCCTTCCTTCAGTCGCCAACGGTCACAGTGATGTGACAGGTGGGTTTGCTAATGCGGTTGCCGCGGCCCTTGGCCCGCGCGGTAAAGCGCTTCAGGGTGGGACCCTGGTCCACGTAGATGGTCTTGACCTTCAGCTCGTCGATGTCGGCACCTTCGTTGTGCTCGGCATTGGCGATGGCGGACTCCAGCACCTTCTTGATGGTGAAGGCGGCCTTCTGGGGTGAGAAGGTCAGGATGTTGAGGGCCTGGTCCACGGGCTTGCCGCGGACCAGATCGGCGACCAGGCGGGCCTTCTGGGAGGACAGCCGAGTGCCGCGCAAAATGGCAGAAACTTGCATCGCTGTGCTCCTTATTTCTTCTTGGCCTTCTTGTCGGCGGCATGACCCTTGAACGTCCGGGTCAGCGAGAACTCGCCGAGCTTGTGGCCCACCATGTTTTCCGTGACGAACACGGGGATGTGCTGCTTGCCGTTGTGGACGGCCAGCGTCAGACCGATGAAGTCGGGCAGGATGGTGGAGCGGCGCGACCAGGTCTTGATCGGCTTCTTGTCGCTGATGGCCACTGCCGCCGCGATCTTCTTCAACAGATGCCCGTCAACGAAGGGGCCTTTTTTAACAGAACGAGCCATATCAACTCACCTCTTAGGCTTTGTGACGGCGGCGAACAATCATGCCGTCGGTCCGCTTGTTGTTGCGGGTGCGATAGCCCTTGGTGGGCTGACCCCAGGGAGAAACCGGCACACGACCTTCGCCGGTCTTGCCCTCGCCACCGCCGTGGGGGTGGTCGATGGGGTTCATCGCGGTGCCGCGCACGGTCGGGCGGATGCCACGCCAGCGGTTGGCGCCGGCCTTGCCGATGGAGCGCAGGCTGTGTTCCTCGTTGCCGACTTCGCCCAGGGTGGCGCGGCAGTCGATGTGCACCTTGCGGATCTCGCCGGACCGCAGACGCAGCTGAGCGTAGCTTCCCTCGCGAGCCAGCAGCTGCACGGAAGCACCGGCGGAGCGGGCGATCTGGGCGCCTTTCTTGGGCATCATCTCGACGCAGTGGATGGTGGAACCCACGGGGATGTTGCGCAGGGGCAGGCAGTTGCCCGGCTTGATGGGGGCCTCGGCACCGTTCATCAGGGTAGCGCCGACTTCCACGCCACGGGGGGCGATGATGTAGCGGCGCTCGCCGTCGGCGTAGCACAGCAGGGCGATATGGGCGCTCCGGTTCGGGTCGTACTCGATACGCTCAATCTTGGCGGCAACGCCGTCCTTGTCGCGCTTGAAGTCGACGATCCGGTAGTGCTGCTTGTGGCCGCCGCCCTTGTGCCGGGTGGTGACGTGACCGTTGTTGTTGCGGCCGGACTTGCGGTTCTGCTTCTCGACCAAGGCGGCCTCGGGCTTGCCCTTGTGCAGGCCCGGGGTCACCACCTTGACGAGGGAACGGCGGCCGGCGGAGGTCGGTTTGACTTTGACCAGCATGGCTTATTCTCCTGCCGCGAAGTTGAGTTCCTGACCGGGCTTCAGGCAGACGAAGGCCTTCTTCCAGTCGGAACGGCGGCCGGTGAAGCGGCCAAAACGCTTGTTCTTGCCTTTGACGTTGGCCACCTTCACATCCTTGACCTGCACCTTGAAGAGCAGTTCGACGGCGGCCTTGATCTCGGGCTTGGTGGCGTCGGTGGCGACGCGGAAGATGACCTGCTCGCGCTTGTCAGCCAGCATGGTCGCCTTTTCGGAGATGATCGGCGCCAGGATGACCTGGAGCAGACGCTCCTCTTTCATCGGTGCGGCGTTCATGCGTACATCTCCTCGAAGGACTTGACCGCTTCCTTGGTCATCAGGACGCGATCGAAACGGATCAGGCTGACCGGATCGGCCTGCTGGGGCTCCAGCACCAGCACGTTGTGCAGGTTGCGGGCGGACAGCCACAGGTTGTCATCCACCACGGGGGAGATGATCAGGACCCGGTCGGTCATGCCCATGCCCTTCAGCTTGCCCGCCAGGATCTTGGTCTTGGGCGCATCCACGCCCAGGCTGTCGACCACGGTCAGGCGGCCGTCCTGGACCAGACGGGACAGGATGGTGGCGATGCCGGCGCGGAACATCTTGCGGTTGACCTTCTGGGAGAAGTTCTCGTCCGGTTTGTTCGGGAAGATGCGGCCGCCGCCACGCCACAGGGGCGAGGAGGTCATGCCGGCGCGTGCGCGGCCGGTGCCTTTCTGGCGGAAGGGCTTCTTGGTGCTATGACGCACTTCGGCCCGGGTCAGCTGGGCGCGGTCGCCCTGCCGGCCGTTGGCCATGTAGGCGGTCACCAGCTGGTGCACCAGGGCCTCGTTGTATTCGCGGCCGAACAGGCTGTCGGCGGCACTCACGGCGCCCGCTTCCTGGCCCTGTTCATTGATGAGCTTCAGATCCATCACGCGCCTCCTTTCACGGCGGGACGCACGATCACGTCACCACCCTTGGAGCCGGGCACGGCACCTTTGATCAGGAGCAACTGGCGCTCGGCATCGACGCGCACCACTTCCAGGTTCTGCACGGTGCGGTTGACCGCGCCGAGATGGCCGGACATGCGCTTGCCGGGGAAGATGCGGCCGGGGTCCTGGGCCTGGCCGATGGAGCCGGGCACGTTATGGGAACGGGAGTTGCCGTGGGTCGCGCGCTGGGAACCGAAGTTATGGCGCTTGATGGTGCCGGCGAAGCCCTTGCCCTGGGTGACGCCGGAGACATCTACCTTCTGGCCAGCCTGGAAGATTTCCGCGCTGACGGCCACGCCGGGCTGATATTGGGCCAACACATCCTCGCCCACGCGGAACTCGGTCGTGCCGGCGGCGGCATCGACGCCCGCCTTGGCGAGATGACCGGCGTCGGGCTTGGCGACACGGCTGGGTTTACGCTTGCCATAGGCGACCTGGAGGGCGGTGTAGCCGTCCGTGGCGGTCGTCTTGACTTGACTGACGCGGTTGTTCGACACGTCCAGCACGGTCACCGGGATGGACGCACCATCTTCGGCGAAAATGCGGGTCATGCCGATCTTCCGACCGACAAGGCCTAGACTCATCTTCTAGTTTCCTTCTTAAGGTGCCGACTTCAATTGGCCGGCAGGTTCAAATTCGGGGACTTGGGCCGCCCCCAGGGCCTGGGTTTCTTAACGCTTACTGCAACTTGATCTCGACATCCACGCCAGCGGGCAGGTCCAGCTTCATCAGCGCGTCAACGGTCTTGTCGGTGGGATCGATGATGTCCATCAGGCGCTTGTGGGTGCGGATTTCCAGCTGATCGCGGGAGGTCTTGTTGACGTGGGGCGACCGCAGGATGTCGAAGCGCTCGATGGCGGTGGGCAGGGGGACGGGGCCCTTGACCACGGCGCCGGTGCGCTTGGCGGTGTCAACGATCTCCATGGCCGACTGGTCGATCAGCTTGTAGTCGTAGGCCTTGAGCCGGATACGGATTTTCTGGCTTTGCATTTCGTTTCCCGAAACAGGAAAAGGCGGGATTTTACCCGCCCTTTCGGAAATAAATCAACTCTTTACTCGATGATCTTGGCGACGACGCCGGCGCCGACGGTACGACCGCCTTCACGGATGGCGAAGCGCAGACCTTCTTCCATGGCGATGGGGGCGATCAGCGCCACCGTCATGCTGATGTTGTCGCCAGGCATCACCATCTCCACGCCAGCCGGCAGGTCGATGGCGCCGGTCACGTCCGTGGTCCGGAAGTAGAACTGGGGACGGTAGCCGTTGAAGAAGGGGGTGTGACG
>DAOQNK010000176.1:0-4456 GCA_035332045.1 Thiobacillaceae bacterium
AGCAGTTGCAGATCGCCAACGAACTGCTCACCGCCGCCTTCATCATCGCCTTCGGCGCCGTGGGACTGGCCTTCGCCATCGCCTTCGGCCTGGGCGCCCAGGGCTGGGCAGCCAAGGTCATCGACCGCACCCTGGAGAAGAAACACCTGTCGCGCCCCGAGTAGCATGGCGTGAAGCGAACCGGCTGGCTGTTCGTCCACCTGGCCTTCTGGCTGGCGGCGGGCGCCGCCCTCTATTTCTTCTTCCTGCGCCAGGAATCGCCGCCGGCCCGGCTGCTGGGCCCGGACAGCGTGGAACTGGCGCGCGCCCGGGACGGCCATTTCCACCTGGATGGCGCCATCCAGGGCACGCCCGTGCGCTTCCTCATCGACACCGGTGCCAGTACTGTCTCCATTTCCCGAGACCTGGCAGCAAGACTGGGGGTCGCCTGCGAGCATACCTCCGCCTTCAATACCGCCAACGGCGTGGTCCAGGGTTGCACCGGGCGGGTGAGCACCCTGGACTTCGGGCCTTTCCGCCTGGAAAACCTGACGGTGGCGGTCCTTCCCCAGCTGACCAGCGAGGCACTGCTGGGCATGAATGCCCTGCGCCACGTCCACCTGGTCCAGAAGGAAGACCGGCTGCGCCTTTCCCTCTCGGAATGATTCCCCGCCTGGCCCGCCTGCTCCTGGCGGCCTTGCTGCTCGCCGCCCAGGCCCATGCCGAGCCGACCTTTCCGGGATTCCAGGCAGTGCGCGACACCTGGCAATCCTCGGAAATCCGCCTACTGGACCACCGGGGGCGCCCCCTTCAGGAACTGCGGGCCGACCCAGGCCCCCGGCGAGCCGACTGGACCGCCCTGGAAGCGGTGTCCCCGGCCTTCATCGCCGCCCTGCTCCTGGCCGAGGATCGCCGCTTTTTCGAGCATGCCGGCGTGGATTGGCTGGCGGCGGGCAAGGCCGCCCTGGGCAATTGGCTGGCCGCCAGTCCCCGGGGCGCCTCCACCCTCGGGATGCAACTCGTCGCCCTCCTGGATCCACGCTTCCGAAGCCAAGCCGGGCGCCGGAACGCCGGCGAGAAATGGCTTCAGATGCAAGGAGCCCTGGCCCTGGAAAAAACCTGGACCAAGCGGGAGATCCTGGAAGCCTACGTCAATCTGGCCGGCTTCCGGGGCGAGCTGACCGGCATCGATGCCGCCGCCCGGGGTTTGTTCGACAAGCGGCCAGCCGGCTTGAGCACCGCGGAGTCCCTGCTCCTGGCCTCGTTGATCCGGGCGCCCAACGCCAAGTCCGCCGAGGTGGCAAAGCGCGCCTGCGCCCTGGCCGGCCAGCTGCCCGGCGGGCCGGATTGCGCCAGCCTGGGCCGACTCGCCCGCCAGAGCCTGGACGGGCGTCATCCCATCCTCCCGGCAAGCAATCTGGCCCCCCATTTGACGAACCGGCTGCTCCGGGAACGGGAACCGACGGCGGCTCCGGGCGCCCTCGTCACCACCCTGGATGCCGATCTCCAGGGATTCGTCCTCGCCACCCTGCATGAGCAGCTTGTCCGCCTGGCCGGCCGCCAAGTCCAGGATGCGGCCGCCCTGGTGGTGGACAACGCCAGCGGCCAGATCCTGGCCTACGTCACGACCAGCGCGCCTGATTCCGGATCGCCCCTCAGCGATGGCGTGACCGCCCGCCGCCAGGCCGGATCCACCCTGAAACCTTTTCTTTATGGCCTGGCCCTGGAGCGCGGCCTGCTGACGCCCGCCTCCGCCCTGGACGATTCGCCCCTGACCATCGCCACGCCGGGTGGCGAATACGCGCCGCAAAACTACGACCGCGGCCATCGTGGCCTTGTCAGCCTGCGCACCGCCCTGGCCGGCTCCCTCAACGTCCCGGCGGTGCGGACCCTGCAACTGGTAGGGCTGGAGGCCTTCGCCGACCGCCTGGCCCGCTTCGGATTCCGGGGTTTGACGGAAGCGGCGGATTTCTATGGCTACGCCCTGGCCCTGGGCAGCCTGGACGTGAGCCTGGAAGAACTGGTCGGGGCCTATCGCGCCCTGGCCCGGGGCGGCCTGGGGGGCTACCTTCGCTTCACGCCGGCCACGCCCGCGGCGCGGAGCCAGCGGGTCACAAGCCGGGAAAGCGCCTTCTTGGTGGCCGACATCCTGGCCGATCGTCAGGCCCGCGCCACCACCTTCGGCCTGGAAAATCCCCTTGCCACCCGCGGCTGGAGCGCCGTGAAGACCGGCACGAGCAAGGACATGCGCGACAACTGGTGCATCGGCTTCTCGGACCGCCATACCGTCGGCGTCTGGGTGGGCAACTTCTCCGGCCTGCCCATGCACGACGTCTCGGGTATCAGCGGCGCCGCGCCGGCTTGGGCGGCGATCATGGATCGCCTCCAGGCCGGACTGCCTTCCCGCCCCCCCACCCCACCCAGCGGCCTGGAACGCCGCTGGGTGGCACCTCCCGGCGAACCCCGCCGGGAGGAGTGGTTCCTGGCCGGCTCTGGGCCTCCGGGGCTGGCCTGGGCAGCGGCTCAGCCCGTGGCCGAAATCCTGCGGCCCGGTGACGGGGACATCCTGGCCCTGGATCCGGATTTGCCCGCCGAGCGCCAGCGGGTGTCGTTCCAGGCCCGGGGTGCCCCGCCTGGAGCCTGGTGGAGCCTGGACGGGGTCCGCCAGGCCGATACGGACTGGTTCCCGACCAGGGGCCGGCACGAGCTGATGCTGCTCTCCCCGGGCGGGGAGGTGATGGACCAGGCCCGCTTCGAGGTGCGCTGACCCGGACTCGCTGCATTCGACACCGATTAATAACCAAGAATTTCAGTCAACCATTGCCCGGACTTGGCCATACCCTTAAAATTCGCGGGTCTATCAGTCGGACACGCCTCAATCTACGGAGAGAAACATGGAACATCAGCTGCCCCCCCTGCCCTATGCCAAGGACGCCCTGGCTCCCCACATGTCGGCCGAAACCTTCGACTACCACTATGCCAAGCACCACCAGGCCTACGTCACCAACCTGAACAACCTCATCAAGGGCACCGAGTACGAGAACAAGTCCCTGGAAGAGATCGTCAAGAGCGCCCCCGCCGGCGGCATCTACAACAACGCCGCCCAGGTCTCCAACCACACCTTTTTCTGGAACTGCATGAAGCCCAACGGCGGCGGCGCACCCGCCGGTGCCCTGGCCGACGCCATCAACAAGAAGTGGGGCTCCCTGGACGAGTTCAAGAAGGCCTTCCAGACCAGCGCCGTGGGCAACTTCGGTTCCGGCTGGACCTGGCTGGTGAAGAAGGCCGACGGTTCCGTGGACATCGTCAACATGGGCGCCGCCGGCACCCCCCTGACCACCGCCGACAAGCCCCTGCTGTGCGTGGACGTGTGGGAGCACGCCTACTACATCGACTACCGCAATCTGCGGCCCAAGTTCGTCGAGACTTTCCTCACCAGCCTGGTGAACTGGGACTTCGCCCAGGCCAACTTCGGCTGAAGCCCGCTCATACCGGCCAGGCCGCCCCGGGCGGCCTTTTTTTTGCCTGGGACCTGGGGAATAAGGCCAATCCGAATACGTATAATCGCCCGGTCTCTCCACTCCCGGCATTGCCATGCCCATTGCCCAGCTACTGGTCAACCTGGCCTATCGCCAGCAGGCATCGTCCCGTTACGCGGGGCTGAAGGAGTTTTTCCGCAAGTTTCTCACCGATCCGCGCTCCCACCGCCGGGTGCTGTTCGACGGCTTCATGATCGTGCTGGTGCTGGTCAGCGTCATGGTCCTGATCTACGAGGTCCGCAAGCCCCTGGGGCCCTGGGCCGACGTCTTCGAGGTGTTCGTGGTGACGGTCTTCGTCCTGGAATACCTCCTGCGCATGTGGCTTTACAACGACAGCCACCGCATCGTCATCGAACACTGGGAACGGGCGGAACTCATGGGACTGCCCTTCAGCCCGGGCCGGGCGATGTGGATGGTGTTGCGGCGCAAGCTCTCCTTCATGGCCTCTCCCATGGCCATCATCGACCTGCTGTCCATCCTGCCCAGCTACCGGCCCCTGCGCTTCCTCCGCCTGTTCCTGCTGTTCCGTCTCCTCAAGCTGTTCCGCTACGCCCGCAACCTCAACGCCTTCGGCCAGGTCCTCGTCGAAAAGCGCTTCGAGCTCTATACCCTGTCGGTCTTCGTGGGCTCGGTGCTGCTCATCGCCACGGTGGCCATCTACCTGTTCGAGGCCGAGGCGCCGGACAGCCGGGTACTGACCCTGATGGACGCCCTCTATTGGGCGGCCATCACCCTGACCACGGTGGGCTATGGCGACATCGTCCCGGTCACCCCGGAAGGGCGGGTGGTGGCCATGGTGCTGGTTTTCGCGGGCATCGGCGTGATCTCCTTCGCCACCTCCATCGTGGTCATGGCGTTCCACGAGAAGATGCGGGAACTCCACGACAACCGGGTGTTCGCGGCCGTGGAACGGCAGCGGGACACCACCATCGTCTGCG
>DAOQNK010000177.1:0-4443 GCA_035332045.1 Thiobacillaceae bacterium
CCACGCGGTCATCAAGATTCCCGCCGAGACGCAAAGCGGCAAGGTCTTCCGCCTGAGAGGGAAGGGCATCAAGGGCGTCCGCAGCAACCACCCGGGTGACCTGCACGCCCACGTGGTGGTGGAAACCCCGGTCAACCTGACCGATCGCCAGAAGGAACTCCTGCGGGAATTCGACGCCTGCTGCACCGGCCACGAAGGCAAACACACCCCCCGCGCCAAGGGGTTCATGGACAAGGTGAAAGAGTTCTTCGGGCAGTAGCGAAGAACGCCTTCACCTTGGGGTGGAGGCTAACCCGCTCACGGGTTAAGCCGCGCAGCGGCGGCCGGAGCCACAAACCCCTGGGAGTTCTTCGGGCAGTAGCGAAGAACGCCTTAAAGTTCTGCGGGATCAGGCCGAAGATGGCCCTCACCGGGCCTGTCCATCTCATCGCCCTCGCCGGCCAGGCCGGTGGATCATCAGTCACCGCTGATATTCCGAGTTTCTTGTTCAGGCATTTTTCGCGTGCCTATAATGCGTTATTGCGACGCACAAAACGGAGACGCCATGCTGATCGAAGTGAAAGCCCCTGAGCTGTCCGAATCCGTCCAGAGCGGTTCCTTGCTGGAGTGGCGCAAACAAGTCGGTGAGAAGGTCGCCCGCGACGAAGTGCTGACCGATCTGGAAACCGACAAGGTCATCCTGGAAGTCGCCGCGCCGGCGGCCGGCGTCCTGAAGGAAATCCGCATGCCCGCCGGCAGCGAGGTCAAGGCCGGCGACGTGTTGGCGGTCATCGATGCGGAAGCGGGGGCCGAAGCCAGCCTCCCCGTGGCTGCAACGCCTGCCAAGAAGTCGGAGCCCGCCCCGGCACCCGCGCCCAAGCCCGCGGTTGAAGCAAAACCGGCGCCGGTCCCCGAAGCCAAGGTCGAAGCGCCTCCGCCGCCGCCCCAACCCAAGCCTGAAGCCCCCGCGGCGCCGCCGCCCCAGGCCCAGGCCAAGCCGACACCCTGCCCACCGTGCCCGCCCTGCGACAAGCCCCTCGAACGCGCCGAACGCCGGGTGCAGATGACCCGTTTACGCCAGAGGATCGCCGAGCGGCTGAAGGAAGCCCAGAACACGGCGGCCATGCTGACCACGTTCAACGAGATCAACATGCAGCCGGTCATGGACCTGCGCGCCCGGTATCAGGACCGCTTCCTGAAGGAACATGGGGTGAAGCTCGGCTTCATGTCCTTCTTTACCAAAGCCGTCTGCCAGGCCCTGAAAGTCTTTCCCCTGGTCAACGCCAGCATCGACGGCAGGGAACTGGTCTATCACGACTTCTACGACATCGGCGTCGCGGTCAGTTCCGAACGGGGCCTGGTGGTGCCCATCCTGCGCAATGCCGACCGCATGTCCTTCGCCGACGTCGAAAAGCAGATCGCCGATTTCGGCCGCCGGGCCAACAGCCTGGAACTGACCCTGGAAGAGATGGAAGGGGGCACCTTCACCATCTCCAATGGCGGCGTGTTCGGCTCCTTGCTCTCCACGCCCATCCTCAATCCGCCCCAGTCCGGCGTCCTGGGCCTGCACAAGATCCAGGACCGGCCCGTGGCCGAGAATGGCCAGGTGGTGATCCGTCCCATGATGTACATCGCCCTGTCCTATGACCATCGGATCATCGATGGCAAGGAGGCGGTGAGTTTCCTGCGTTCCGTGAAGGACGCCCTGGAGGATCCGGCGCGGCTGTTGCTGGAACTCTGAACAGGGGGGCCAGGGCAAGGTCCCGGCCCGACTTACATCCTGGGCGTCTGGTAACAGAGGTTGTTGACGTCGAAGGACAGGCTCATCTGCTCGGCATTGGGCAGGACGATGTACTTGATGCCGATGTATTCCAGGCCGCTCTTCCAGAAGAGCGCGAAGACCGCCTTCTCGCCGTTGCTCACCACGTGGGTGTTGGAATAGACCCGGGACGGCTGGCCATACTGGGTGTTGTAGTTGTTGACCGTGATGATGAGGCTCTTCAGGGAGGGCCTGACGTCCTGCTCGAAACCCACCAGCTTGCCCTTGCAGAACCTGAACTGATAACGCCGGGCGATGCTCGGATCGTTGTCGTAGGCCAGGATCACGTCGTCGGACGGTTCCACCACCCGGTCGAAATTCCAGTTGGCGATCAGCAACTGCTTCACGTCGTTCTGGGCCATGCCGCTTTTGAATTCCGCCACCTCGAAAGCCTGGGCGGAGAAGGGAACGAGAAGGCAGGCCAGACAAGGCGCAAGCAGGGTGGATCGCATGGCGTGCAAGGAAGAGGGCGAGGCCGCCATCTTACGCCGGTTCCCGGGGGGGCTTGAAGCCGCCCCCGGTCTGGATACCGGCCTTCAGCTGCGGAACCTGGAGACGGTGCTGTGCAGGGAATCCGCCAGTCCGCGCAAGGCCTGGACGGTCTCGTCGGAAGACTGGATGGCGTGCTCCGTGCGGACCGCGAAATCCGCGACCCGGTTCAGGTTCTGGGCGATGCTGCTGCTGGCCTGGGACTGTTCCCGCACCGAACCGGTGATTTCCTCGACCCCCTGGCGTGCCCCGAGGACGGCGCTGTGGGCCTGTTCGACGATGGTGGACACTTCCTGGCTGCGCTTGGCGCTTTCTTCCAGGGCGTTTTCCCCTTTGCGGATGGTGGCCTCGACCTGGGAGGAATTGGATTCCAGCTCCGCCGTGATCCGATTGATCTCGTTGGCGTACTGGGCGGTCTTTTCCGCCAGCTTGCGGACCTCGTCCGCCACCACCGCGAAGCCCCGGCCCTGCTCGCCGGCCCGGGCGGCCTCGATGGCGGCATTCAGGGCGAGCAGGTTGATCTGTTCGGCGATGTCCTTCACGTGTTGTGTGGCGCCGATGATGCTCTGGGTGCTGTGCAGGAACTGCCCCACGGAACCCGCCATCTCATGGACCGCCTGCTGAACGCCGGCCATGGCGCCGCTGAGCTGGGACATCATGTTGAGGCCCTTGTCGGAATACTCCGCCGACCGGGCCGAGATTGCCTTGACGTTCTCCGCCCCGTCCGCCACCGAGGCGATGCTGCTGGTCATCTCGTCGACCGCCGCCGCGGTAGAGGTCAAGGCGCCGGTCTGTTCGGTGCTGACGCCGCGCAGGCTGGAGGAGGCCTTGGCCAGGTTGGAAGAAGCCTCGTGGAGCTGGGTGGCGGTGGACTTGATGCCGCTGACCATGGTCTGGATATGTTCCACGAATTGATTGAAGGCTACGGATACCCGGCAGAGTTCGTTGTTGCCCTGGACGTTGAGCCGGGCGGTCAGGTCGCCTTCGCCCTGGGCCAGGGCTTCCAGGGATGAACCGAGCAGATTGATCTGGGACAGGATGTTGGCCACGATGGCGGAGGCGATGGCCAGACCGGCGATCACCGCCAGGATGCTCAGGGCGAAGGTGATCTGCTGGGCACGCGACGTGCTCTCCTGCATTTCCTTTTCCCGGGCCTCGATGGCTTCCTTCTGGACCTTGATGCGGTCCACCAGGCGTTTGCGGATTTCCCGCCAGGTGGGCGTCTCTTCCTTGTTGAGCTGGGTTTTCGCCTCGTCGATCAGGCTTTTTTTCACCTGATCCTGGATGGCCGCCTGGAAGCCCTTCTGCTTCTCGCGCAGGCTGGCGATCTGGCCCATGACCTCGGCCTGGCCCGGGTCCTGCCGGACCAGGTCCTGGGTACTGGTCATCAGGCCATCCATCTCCTTGCTGGCCTTGTCGAAGTTTTCATAGGCCTTGGCATTGCCCGGGTCCAGGATGATGTTGCGCAAGGCCTGCCCCATTTGCAGGCCGTTCGCGTAGAGCTCCGTGTAGTTCAGCAGCAGCTTCTGATCCTGGGAAATGAAACTGCTGAATTCCGCCTTGGCACGATTCAACGCCTGGTTCGAGACGAACGCCGAGATCAGGAACAAGGTGAATACGGCGGCAAGCAGAAAGATGAGTTGGGACCGAACCTTGAACTGGCGAAGGTTGAGCATGGTTTTATCTCCTCGTCCGATTAGGGGGATCGGACTTGTCGTTTGCCCCTGGCTGGATATCGGCCATCACGGGTATTTCTTAACGGCTATTTTCTTCCACGGAGCCAAATCCGCCACCCCCCGGGGTTTCCAGCACGAACAGGTCGCCGGCCTCCAGCCAAAAGGCCGCCACGCCGGGTAACTCTTCCATGTTGCCAGCCCGCCGCACGATCCACTGGCGGCCTGGCTTGCCCGGCTCACCGCCGGCCAGCCCGAAAGGCTGTGCCCGGCGTCGCAAAGCCAGCAGGTTGGCCTGGAAGGGCGCCAGGAAACGCAGCTGTCTTTCCACCCCGTCCCCACCGGCATGCCGGCCGGCGCCGCCGGAACCATGACGTAAACCGAAGCGCTCCACGCGGACGGGGAAATGCTGTTCCAGCACCTCCACATCGGTGAGCCGGGAGTTGGTCATGTGGCTATGCACGCCCGATGCGCCGGCAAACG
>DAOQNK010000178.1:0-2635 GCA_035332045.1 Thiobacillaceae bacterium
CCTCAAACCCGCCGCGCCAGCGACACCGTGAAGATGCCCCACTCGTCCACCCACTCCTCCTCCTTCACGAAGCCGGCCCGGGCCACCAGGGCGTCCATTTCGGCCTGGGTGCGGCGGCGCATGATCCAGGGCTGGTGGTCCCGATGGCTGGTGAGGGTGCGGGCGATCATCTCCAGTTGCGGGTGCCAGGGCTGGCCGGTGTAGACGAGGTAGCCCCCCGCCGCCACCGCCCGGGCCAGGCCGGCCAGGGAGCGGGCCACCAGGTCGTTGTCCGGAAAGAGTTCGTAGAGGCCGGAAACGATGGCCAGGTTGGGCCGCTGCCCGGCCTGGGCCAAAGCGGCCAGGGACGCCTCGTCGAAGGCGTCGCCGGCCTCGAAGCGGGCGATGTGCCCCAGGCCCCGCTCGGCGATGAGGGCCCGGCCCGCCTCCACGTTCAGGGGGCTGTAATCCCGCAGCAGAATGGAAGCGGGATGCCGGGGCAGCGCATGGACGGCATCCAGCACGTAGCGGCCGTGGCCGGCGGCGATGTCCAGGATGTGGGCCGGCTGGCCGACCTCCGCCAAGGCCTCCTCGGCGGCGGCGATGGCCATGCCCAGGTGCTGCTTGCGCACCCGGATGCCGCGCCAGCCCACGGCGTCCAGATAGCCCCGGTCGATGAGCTTGCCCAGGCCCAGGGCGCCCCGGGCTTGGTCGCGGTAGACGTAATCCAGGGTGGAGCCGGAATCGAAGCCGGTCTCCAGGCCCAGGCGGACGCCCTCGGACAGCCGGCCCAGGGTGCGCATGGACAGCCGGGTCACGGCGAATTTCAGGTTCTTCGCGGACAGGGCCGGCAGGGGCGCCTTCAGACGCTGTTCCTCGTCGTGGGTGTAGCCCGCCCGATGGGCGTTGAGCAGGTCGTCCTCGGGCAGCAGGTCCTGGGGCGCCGTGGCGAACAAACGCTGGATGAAGGCCCGCACCTTCTCCAGGGCCAGGTGGCGATCCTTCTCCCCCAGGATGTCGTGGAAGAAGCCGTGCAGGACGTGGTACTCCTTCACCTTGGAGCCCAGGTCGCGGAAGAAGGCCGCCTGGGGTTCCGGGTAGACCACCCAGTCGCTGTCCGAAGCCAGCACCTGCACCGGCAGGCGGATGGCCCGGGCGTCGGCGATGACCCGCTCGGCGGCCTCGTACAGGCCCAGCAGGATGCGGGCCGAGATATCCCGAGTGATGAGCAGGTCGGCGTCGTAGCTGGCGATGCGCTCCGGATCGTGAGTGAGGAACTTGGCCTTCACGTAGGACGACACGAAGAAATTGCCGCGCAGCCGGTACCACAGGGCCAGGGCCGGCCGCGCCAGGGGCACGTAGAGCTTCACCTTGAAGGCCGGCGCCGCGAGCACCAGGCCGCGCACCGGCGGCGCGTAGTCGTGGGCCCAGGTGGCCGCCAGCACCGCCCCCACGCTCTGGGCCAGCACCACGATGTTGGCCAGGGGGATGCCGTATTCCTCGCCGACATGGCGGATGAACAAATCCATGTCCTTCACCGAGGCGGCCAAGCTGGGACTATCGCCCCGCGTCCCCGGCGACTTGCCGTGGCCCCGGGCGTCCCAGGCAAAGCAGGCGATATCCGGCAGTTCCAGTTCGTCCACGATGTGCTGGAGCCGGCCGGAGTGCTCGTGGCCCCGGTGAAACAGGACGATGGCCTTGTCCGTGGCGCCGCTGGCGGGCCAGTGGCGGTAGAACAGTTCGGCGCCATCGTGGGAGATGAAGGCGTTTTCCTGGGCGGTGCGCATGGCCGGTTTGCCTCCTGGGGTGGAAAACTGGGTAATTATCGCCAATCCGCCCGGGCCGCAGAAATGCGTTTCACGTCGCGATTCCGTCGATTCGTCGCAAACCCCTCGCGCCCACGGGCGCGCTCCCCTACCTTTGCGCCACCAACCACGGCTCCGGACCCTCGCCATGCATGATTCAGACCCCGCCCGCCCTCTGGTGCGCGTGCAAGACGCCCACCGCCGCTTCCACCTGGGCGAAACCGTGGTGAAGGCCCTGGACGGCGTCTCCCTGGACATCCACGCGGGGGAGTTCATGGCCGTGTGGGGCCCCTCGGGCAGCGGCAAATCCACCCTCATGAACCTGGTGGGCCTCATCGACGCCCCGGACGACGGCCGAGTGTGGTTCGACAACCAGGACAGCCGGACCCTGGACGACGACGCCCTCACCGCCTTTCGCGGCCAGCGCATCGGCTTCGTGTTCCAGAGCTTCAACCTGGTGCCCGTGCTCTCGGCTCTGGAGAACGTCATGCTGCCCATGCAGATCGCTGGCGCCGGCAAACCGGAAGCCCGGGAGCGGGCCGCCCAGGCCCTGGCCGAAGTGGGCCTGGAACGCTTCGCCGCCTCGCGCCCGGATCGCCTCTCCGGCGGCCAGCGCCAGCGGGTGGCCATCGCCCGCGCCCTGGCCATCCGGCCGCGCCTGGTGATAGCGGACGAACCCACCGCCAACCTGGATTCCGAGAACAGCCGCATGGTGGTGGACCTCATGCGCGAGATGAACCGCGCCCATGGCGTCACCTTCGTGTTCACCACTCACGACCCCCGCCTGCTGGACCACGTGGACCGCAAGGTGCTGCTGCGGGACGGGCGCATCGAGCGGGATGAGGTGACGG
>DAOQNK010000178.1:2735-4380 GCA_035332045.1 Thiobacillaceae bacterium
CTGGGTTTCGCGGCCATCGCCCTGTTCGCCGGCTACACCCACAACATCTATCGCGGCCTCTCCCTCCAGGCCATCCACGGCGAGCTGCTGGGCCACCTCACCATTTCCCGGCGCGGCATGAGCCGGGAAGGCAAACTGGACCCGGAACGCTACCTGCTCACCGCCGACGACGTGGCCCGCATCACCGGCCTGGTGCGGGCCGATCCCCACGTGGTGCGGGTGACGCCTCGCCTCACCCTCTCCGGCATCGTCTCCAATGGCCGCGCCAGCACCATCTTCGTGGCCGAGGGCGTGGACCCGGCGGCGGCCCGGGAACTGCATGCCGGCCTGCGGCGGGAGATGCGCCTGGCGCCCAGCGTGACGGATCAGGCCGGCGTGGAATCCCTGGACCCCGCCAAGCCCGACACCGTGGCCCTGGCCCAGGGCCTGGCCGACCTGCTGCACCTGAAGCCCGGCGGCCAGGCGGCCCTGCTGTCCCACACCCTGTCCGGCCAGGCCAACGCCCTGGACGTGACGGTGGGCGGCGTCTTCAACACCGGCAACGCCGGCACCAACGACCTCTACGCCTTCATGCCCCTGGGCCTGGTGCGCTCCCTCTACGATGCCGAGGGCCGCGCCGACCGCCTCACCGTTCTGCTGGACGACGTGGACGAAACCCAGGCGGCCCGCGCCCGCCTGCTGGACCAGCTGAAGGCCGCCGGCTTCGATGTGGAAATCCGCACCTGGAACGAGCTGTCCGCCTTCTACACCCAGGTGCGCGGCATGTTCGACATGATCTTCGGCTTCATCTTCAGCATCGTCCTCACCGTGGTGGTCATGAGCGTGGCCAACTCCATGGGCATGACCGTGGTGGAACGCACCCGGGAGATCGGCACCCTGCGCGCCCTGGGCCTCCTGCGTGGCGGCGTGGTGCGGCTGTTCGTGGGCGAAGCCGCCCTGCTGGCCCTCATCGGCTGCGTCACCGGCCTGCTGCTCACCCTGGCGGTGCGCTACGGCATCAACGCCGCCGGCATCGCCTACGTGCCCCCCAACCAGACCGCCCCCGTGCCCCTGCTGGTAGACCTGGACAGCGCCCGCATCCTGGTGACCGCCGTGATGATGGCGGGTGTAGGGGCGCTGGCCGCCTGGGTGCCGGCGCGGCGGGCGGCGCGGCAGCCCATCATCGAGGCGCTGGGGCATGTTTGAACAGCCCCCCACGAGGGCTCCCTCTTTTCCAAAGGGGAACGGTCAGCGGTACCCGACGGGTCACGGCAGCAATTTTCAAATGAACCCTCTCCCCCAGCCCCTCCCCCGCCTACGGGGGAGGGGTGCAACAAAGCCACCCCAACCCCTCGCCCGCAGGCGGGAGAGGGGCGCGCGGCAGCGCGGGAGAGGGAAGCCTTTCAACCGCCACCCGACCCCATAGCCCCCACCCCAGCCGAGTCCCCGCCATGCTTCGCTTCCTCCTCTTCGCCCTAACCCTCCTCCCCACCTTCGCCGCCGCCACCGACGCCCAGACCCTCCTGGAACACGCCGATCAGGCCCGGGGCGGCGGATTGCCGGGCATCGTCTGGGCCATTCAGCTCACCCCCACCGAGGGCGACAAACGCCTGGAGGAACAGCGCCTGGAAGTGCGCGCGGTGGACGACGCCAGCGTGGCCGAGAC
>DAOQNK010000179.1:0-4379 GCA_035332045.1 Thiobacillaceae bacterium
CCTTCTCAATCTCCAGCAACCCGCCGATACCGGAGAGGCCGACATTCTCCTGCTTACCGACGAGTTACCCCCCAACGCCTACGCGGAACAGGATTTTTCCAAGTGGCTCAGCAAACCCGACACCTGTCCCTCGCCCTCCTCCTGCTGACTTCGGCCTGCATCGGCTCCGCCCAGGCGGGGAGCTTTCGCCTATGGTCCGAACTCTCGCCCCAGGAACAGACCGCCCTCTCGCCCATCGCCGCGGAGTGGAACCATCTTCCCGCACAACAGCAGGAAAAATTGACCAGGATTGCCAAAGGCTTCGCCAAGCTCAGCCCGGCCCAGCAGCAGACCTTGCAGCGCCGCCTGCCGGGGTGGACCCGCATGTCATCGGAGCAGCGCAAGGTCGCGCGCCAGAATTACCAGAAGCTCATGGAACTGCCCCAGGCAAAGCAGGAGCGGATCAAACGCGATTGGCTGGAAGCCAGAAGCCCGGCGCCACTGGAGGACTCCGCCGTCGCGCCTGCCAGCGGCCCTGAAGGCCAAGTGGCGCGTCCCGCCGAACAATAGCGTTCGACCTTGGACATCCAGGCCCCCAGCCTGCGCCGACGCCTGGCTTGCGCGGCCTACGAGATCCTGCTCTTGCTGGCCTTGTTCTTTATTGCCCTGTTTCCGCTGGCGCCTCTCCTGAAAACTCTTGAGCCAGCCCTGGCTCGGGGAGCCACTCAACTCTATGTGCTGGCGTTAGCCTGGGCCTATTTCGCTTATTTCTGGCGAAAGGGCCAGACCCTGGCGATGAAGACCTGGCGGATTCGCATGCTCACCCGGGATGGCGCCCCTCTCACCTTGGGACAGGCCAGCTTGCGCTACCTGCTCGCCTGCCTCAACCTGGTTTTCCTTGGCGTGGGCTGGTGGTATGCGTTGCGCCAGGACGACCGACAATTCCTGCAGGACCGGCTGGCGGGCACCGTGCTTGTCCGCTGCGTCGCAACCCCTTAATTCCGTTCCAGCCACCATAGCGCCAGGATGGCCGCGGCGGCGAACAGCAGGATCGGCATAACGGATGCCACGGGCGCCGGCCACGCCTGCAATTGGGCGGTCTGGGCCGCCAGCCGGTTGACCAGATGGAATGCCAGCCCCAACAGGATGCCCGTCAACAGGCGCCCCCCCGCCCCACCCACCCTGGGCGGCCGGTAGGCGAAGGCCAGGGCCAGCAGCAGCATGATCGGCGCCGCGATCGGATAAACCAGCTTGCTCCAGAGGGCGATGCGGTAGCGCTCTGAATCCTGCTGGTTTTCCCGCAAGTGATCGACGTAAGCGGAAAGGGCCGAGATGGACATCCGCTCAGGGGCCACCATCAAGACCGCCAGGAGGTCGGGCGTGACCGAAGACTTCCAGGTCTGGTCGGATCTCGACATGGTTCGGGTACCGGCATCGTCGATGAAGGTCTCGGTGACTTTCTGCAAGACCCACCCGTCCTCCTGCCATTGGGCGCGTTCCGCCCGGCGCAAGGCGCGCAGCCTGAAGTCCTGGTCAAACTCATAGAGCCGGACGTCCACCAGCGACGCGTCAGGCCGCATCTCACGGATGTTGATGAATGTCCGGCCGTCCTTGGCCCAAAGTCCCGTCTGGAACTCCTGCGCCACCACGCCGCTGGTGGCCCGCACCTTGAGCTGCTGGGCGGCCCGCTCGGAGTAGGGCGTGACATATTCCCCGAACACCATGGCCGACAGGCCGGCCAGCAGCCCCAGAACCAGCATCCAGGCCGCCAATCTGGGCGCAGCCAGGCTGCCGGCGCGCATCACGGTGAATTCCGAGGCGAGGGCCAGGCGGTTCCAGGCGAACAAGCCGCCCACCAACAGGGCCACGGGCGTCAACTCATAAAGCCGGCCCGGTACATTGAGGGCCACAAAAAGGCTGGCCACGAAGGGCGTGTAGGCATCCGAATGGGCATTGGTCAACTCGGAGATGAAGTCGAAAAAGCTGAACAATGCCGTCAGGGCCAGCAAGGTCAACAAGGTGGCGCCCAATATCTCCCGGGCTACGTAGCGGAAAAGGATGCTCATCGCCGCCAGGGCCCCCGGAAACGGCTCCAGTAATACACCACCAGGAGCAGCAACATGAGGCCATGGACCAGGATCAGACCCTGGCCGGCATCGAGCTTGGACCGGGAAACCCAGCCCTCCGACAAGCCGACCAGGTTGTTGTAGGCCACATAGATCAAGATGGCGAAAACCACGTTCAGGGAACGGCCGGCACGGGGATTGACGTAACTGAGCGGCACCGCCATGAGGCAGAGTATCAACGCCGAGAGGGGGTAGCCCACCCGCCAGACCCATTCACCCATGGCTTTGGGATCGGGGTCGCCGAACAACTGGGAAACCGTCATGGTTCGTGGGCTGGGACCCTTTTCCTCGATGATCTTGGGCGGAATGCGCACGGCATAGCGCTCGAAGCGGCTCATCCAGAAGTCCGCCTCTCCGGGCGCCCCCTCATAGCGCTTGCCCTGTTCCAGGTAGAGGAAGGTATCGCCATTTTCCGCCTGGCGGATGTTGCCCTGGCGAGCCACGGTCACGCCGATGCGGCCCCGCTCCCGGGACTGGATGAACACATTTCCCACCTTGCGGCCGTCATCGGAGAGGGATTCCACGAAGACGACCCGATGCCCCTGATGGTCCTCCGTGAAGACGCCGGGGGTCAGGGTCGAATTCTGGTTCTTGGCTTGCATGTTCTGCTCAAACTCGGCCTGCTTGCGAACCGACCAGGGAATCCCTTCAAGGCTGACGAAGGCGATGATGGCGACCACGGGCAGCGCGAAGCGTAGCACCGGCCGCAGCCAGCCCAGGGGCCCCACGCCACCATTCATCCAGACGACCGCCTCGCTGTCCCGCCACAGGCGGGACAAGCTCATGAACACCCCGATGAACAACCCCAGGGAGAGAAGAACCGGCAGAAATCGAATGACCCCGAATCCAAGGAAAGGCAGGACCGCGGAGGGGGAGATATCCCCCAAGGCCGCCTTACCCAGAGTGCGCACCAACAGCACAACCACAAAAATCGAAGCCAGGGCGGCGAAGGCCATGCTCGCCATCTGGGCCATTTCGCGGGACAACGCCCGCTCGAAGCGACGCATGGATGCCATGGCTTTGACTATTGCGAAACCGCCTGCGGATAATCCACGGGATCATTCGCATCTCGACGGTTGGCTTCGACTGTCGGCATCATACTTAGGAGAAGAACATGGAAATAGGCATCAAAAGCGGCAGCCCGGAAAAACAACGAAGCGGCTGCGTGGTCGTGGGCATCTTCGATCATCGCAGGCCCAGCCTGGCGGCCGAAATCATCGATCAGGCCTCCGGTGGCTATTTGGCCGACATTCTCCGGCGCGGCGACATGGACGGCAAGCCGGGCGCCACCCTGCTGCTGCATAACGTGCCCGGTGTGCTGGGGGAACGTGTCCTGCTGGTGGGCCTTGGCAAGGAGCGGGAATTCCGCGACCGTCAGTACCGCGATGCCATCCAGGCCGCCATCCGGGCCCTGACCGACACCGGCATCGTCGAAGCCACCCTTTATCTGGCCGACATTCCCGTGAAGAAGCGGGACCTGTCCTGGAACATCGAGCAGGCCGTCCGGGTGGCCGAAGAGACGCTCTACCGCTTCGACAGCATGAAAAGCAAGCCGGAAGAGCAGAAAAAGGCCCTCCGCAAGCTGGTTCTGGCCGTCCCCCGCCGCGGCGAACTGGGCATCGGGGAGTCCGCCGCCCGCCGTGGCCAGGCCATCGCCGCCGGCATGAAGCTGGCCAAGGACCTGGGCAACCTGCCAGGCAACGTCTGCACGCCAAGCTACCTGGCTGACCAGGCCCGGACCATGGCCAAGGACATGGGCATCGCCATCCAGATCATGGAGACGCCCGAAATCGAGAAGCTGGGCATGGGCTCCTTCCTATCCGTCGCCAAGGGCAGTGACGAACCCCCTCGCTTCATCGTCCTGGAGTACCGGGGAGGCGGGAAAAGCGAGAAACCCGTGGTCTTGGTGGGCAAGGGCATCACCTTCGACTCGGGGGGCATCTCCATCAAGCCGGCCGCCGAAATGGACGAGATGAAGTACGACATGTGCGGCGCCGCCTCGGTCCTGGGCACCCTGCGCGCGGTGGCCGAGATGAAGCTTTCCATCAACGTGGTCGGACTCATCCCCACCTGCGAAAACATGCCCAACGGCCGCGCCAACAAGCCGGGCGACGTGGTCACCTCCATGTCGGGCCAGACCATCGAGGTCCTCAACACCGACGCTGAAGGGCGCCTCATCCTCTGCGACGCCCTGACCTACGCGGAACAATACGAACCAGCCTGCGTGGTGGACATCGCCACCCTCACCGGCGCCTGCGTCATCGCCCTGGGCCA
>DAOQNK010000180.1:0-4350 GCA_035332045.1 Thiobacillaceae bacterium
TGCGCCAGGACCTGGTGGAACTGCTGCACGAGGCCCAGGCCAACGACGCCTACTGGCACGGCCTGTTCGGCGGCATCTACCTGCCCCACCTGCGCCGCGCCGTGTGGCACGCCATGCTGCAACTGGAACGGCGGCTGGACGCCCTCCAGACCCGCCCGGCCAGCGCCACCGGCGACCTGGACCTGGACGGCATCGAGGAAGTGTTCATGAGCAGCCTGGCCCTCCAGGCTGTGCTGCGCCCGGACAAGGACGCCGCCCTCATCGAACTGTCCAGCTACGTCCTGGCCCAGAACTTCGGCGACACCCTCAAGCGCTACGAAGAGCACTACCACCACAAGGCCGCCGCCGGCCAGGCCAAGGAACACGACGGCGAAGGCATCGCCTCGGCCCACGACGTGGTGCGCTTCAAGCACGAGATCAAGCCCGAAGACCTGACCCCGGACAGCCGCAGCCGGGGCCTGTTCGTCGAGTCCTGGACCGATTACGAAGCCAAGCGGCCGGTGGAATACGCCAGCAGCGTGGTCCAGGGCGGCGCCGTGCTGTGCATGGGCCAGGCCGGCGAAACCCGGGTGGCCAAGATCTACACCGTCCAGGACAACCGGGTCAGCGTGGCCCTCAAGGCCGTGGGCCGGGGCCGCCTGTCCAGCCGCCTCAACCTGGCCATCCCCTGCTGCGACGGTCCGGCGGGCCGCTACGTGGTGAATGGGGAGATCCCCGGCGGATTCGGCCAGTCCTTCGCCTGGAGCGAGCTCAAGACCATCGCCCTGGAAGACCACTACCTGGGCGGCGCCATCCGCATCGCCAGCAACCTGCCCGCCCGCATCAAGGCCCAGCCCCACATGACCGTGTCCCAATCGGAAGCCGGCTTCGAAAAGATCATGCAGGCTGTGGAGATCACCTTCACCTGGGAAGTGGAAGGTCCCACCGAAATCCAGGTGGACCTGGAAGTCGTGCCGCTCAAGGCCGGCTGATAGACTGCGCGGTTTCGAATTGGAGAATGTGATGAGCGAACAAGTCATCCGCGCCGGCAAGGTGGTCTACATCACCTATTCCGTGCTGGACGAGCACGGCAACATCTTCGGCCAGCAGGACATGCCCACGGGCTACGTCCAGGGCGGCAACAGCGGCCTGTTCGCTTCCGTGGAACGGGCCCTGGAAGGCAAGCAGGAAGGCGACCGGGTGGAAGCCCGGGTGCCCCCGGAAGAGGCTTTCGGCGACCCGGACCCCAACCTGATCATCCAGGAAGACCTGGACAACCTGCCCCCCATGCTGCGCAGCATCGGCGCCCAGGCGGAAATGCAGAACGACGCCGGCGACATCCTCACCTTCCGGGTGGTGGAAATCCAGGACGGCACCGTGACCCTGGACGGCAACAATCCCCTGGCCGGCAAACCCTGCGTGGTGGCCGCCACCGTGGTGTCGGTGCGCGACGCCACCCCTCAGGAAATGCGCAGCGGTTTCCCCGACGAACAGGGCGCCCCGCGCATCCACTGAAGCCGGCGAGCCAGGCCGGCCGGCGTGCTCCGGAAAGGCCGCGGCGCCGAATTTCGGCCGGGGGGGTAGCCGCCTTCGGCCATAATACATCCCATGCTTTACCTTGCCCTGCTGCTTTCCGTCCTGGCCCAGGTGGCCGCCGCCCTGGTCGCCCTGCGCCAGGTGGGCAAGGCGGGTCGCTACGGACTGGCTTGGGGCTGCATCTCCCTGGCTCTGGTGCTCATGGTCCAGCGCCGGGTCCAGTCCCTCATGGAGTACAGCGACAGCCAGCCGCCGGACACCGAATTCACCCTGGTCGGCCTGGCCATCTCGCTACTGATGCTGGGTGGCCTGTGGGGGCTGCGACTGCTCTTCGCCGAACTGCGCCGCCAGGAGGCCGCCCTCCAGACCCTGGCGGCCACCGACGAGTTGACCGGACTCGCCAACCGGCGGTCCATGGTCCAGCGCATCCAGCACGAACTGGAACGGGGCGAACGCAATCCCCGCCCCACCACGCTGCTGATGCTGGACCTTGACCATTTCAAAGGGGTCAACGACACCTATGGCCACGCGGCCGGCGATGCCGTGCTGCGCGCCCTGGCCGACCTGTGCCGCAGCCTCCTGCGCCGCATCGACACGGCCGGTCGCTGGGGCGGCGAGGAGTTCATGGTGCTGTTGCCGGAAACCGACGGCGACGAGGCCCTGGCGGCGGCGGAACGCCTGCGCTAGCAACTGGCGGAACTCGCGATCCGGGTCGATGGACAGGCGCTGAACGTCACCATGAGCGTGGGCGTGGCCACCAGCGGGCCGGGAACCACCCTGGACGAAGCCGTGGCCCGGGCCGACCAGGCGCTCTACGAAGCCAAGAATACCGGGCGCAACCGGGTCGTGGTCTGGCATTGACCCGGGCCGGGAGCGTGTTCCCGGTGAGGAACGCGCTTGGTCCCCGCTTCAGACAAACCGCATCGACAAATCCACCGCCCGCACCGACTGGTCAACCCACCAACGGAAATCCGGTCCACGCCGGTTTCGGCGATGGCCCGCACCGTTTCCAGGGTGATGCCGCCAGAGGCCTCCAGGGCGGCCCGGCCGGCGCTGCGGCTACACGCACACGGTCAGCCTTGTACTACGTGCTGACGGCCCAGTTTTCCACCCGCAGGCCCTGCACCCGCTCGAACTCACGGGTGTTGTTGGTCACCAGCACCGCGTCCAGGGCCAGGGCATGGGCGGCGATCTGGGTATCCAGAGGGCCGATGGGCGTACCCGCCCGTTCCAGACCATGGCGGACCGCGCCATAGGCTTCCGCCGCCGGCAGATCGAACTCCGCGATTTCCAGGGGTTCCAGAAAATGCCGCAGGGCCTCCAGGTTGCGCGTCGAACCGCTCTTCACCGCGCCAAAGAACAGCTCAGCCACGCTGATGCTGGAAATGCCCAGGCCATCCGCCTCATGGGCACGCAACCGGGCCAGCACCTGAGCCGGTCGGTTCTTGATGGCGTAGATGCAGATGTTGGTGTCCAGCAGGTAGCGCATGACGACTCACCAAGGCTCACGGGAGTCTGGCTGGGCGGGTTGTTCCCGCTCGGGGGAGGATTCAAATTCCTCCAGCGCGGCGATCAGCCGCTCGATGGAGGGGCGCTTCTGCGGCCGCAGGATCACCGCGTCGCCGTCGCGTTCGATGAGCACCTCGCGCACGCCCTCGAAGCGAAACGCCTTGGGCAGTCTGACGGCCTGGCTGCGGCCATTGAGAAAGAGTTTGGCGGTCTGCACGGACGGGCTCCTGAATAGATATATGCAAAATATATACCACCAAGGAGGGGTGAAACAACGCGGACAGCTTCCGGATGAATGGGACCGGTGTCAGCCTCGGACCTGAAGACTCGGGAAATCCCCCTGCCCGCGAGCACGGCCCATCAGACACGGCCCATCAGACAAACCGCATCGACAAATCCACCGCCCTGACCGATTTTGTCAGGCCACCAACGGAAATCCGGTCCACCCCTGTCTCGGCGATGGCCCGCACGCTGTCCAGCGTGACGCCGCCGGAGGCTTCCAGGGCGGCCCGGCCGGCGGCGAGGCGCACGGCCTCCCGCATGCCTTCCAGGTCGAAGTTGTCCAGCAGGATCAGGGTGGCGCCGGCCTGGAGGGCTTCTTCCAGTTGGTCCAGGGTTTCCACTTCGATCTGCACGCTGACGCCGGCGCCGGCCAGCCGAAAGGCTGCGGCCAGGGCGGGGGCGATGCCCCCGGCGGCGGCGATGTGGTTTTCCTTGATGAGGATGCCGTCGTAGAGCCCGATGCGCTGGTTCTCGCCGCCGCCGCATTTCACCGCGTATTTCAGGGCCAGGCGCAGGCCGGGCAGGGTCTTGCGGGTGTCGTGGATCTTTGCCCGGGTGCCGGCGATGGCGTCCACATAACGGCGGGTCTCCGTGGCCACAGCGGAGAGGGTCTGCAGGAAGTTGAGGGCCGGTCGCTCGGCGGTGAGCAGGGCGCGGGCGGGGCCGGAAAGCGCGCACAGGGTCTGGCCGGCGTGGATGCGGTCGCCGTCGGCGGCGTGCCAGGCGATCTGCACGGCCGGGTCCAGGACTCGGAAGCAGGCCTCGAACCAGGCGGTGCCGCACAGTACCGCGTCCTCCCGGGTGAGCACCCGGGCATGGCCGGCGGCGTCCTCGGGGATCAGCTGCGCGGTGAGGTCACCGCCGCCCACGTCTTCCTCCAGGGCCGCGCGGACATTGGCTTGGAGGGCATTTTCGAGGTCTATAGTCATGGGGCGATTGTAATTCCCCGGCTTGCGGGTGTTGAAATCGCCCCTGCATTCCCCATTTGGGAGGCAATCATCCGAATTTGGAGCTTGCCATGCGTTTCGACAAACTCACCACCCC
>DAOQNK010000181.1:0-4342 GCA_035332045.1 Thiobacillaceae bacterium
TGGAGAACCGTTACATGGACATCCGCACCCAGCGCAACGACACCCGCCGCAAGCTCCGGGAAAAGCGCATGCTGCTGGGCGCCGCCATGAACCGGTCAGGCACGGTGCTGGAAGACCTGGTGGACCCGGCCCTGCCGAACAACAACCGCGCCCTGCCGGAGTTCCAGCCGCTGCTGGAACAGGTGCTGGCCCGCAATCCCCGCCTGCTGGCCCAGCGCCAGTTGCTGGCCGGCGCCACCAGCCGCCTGGATGCCGTGCGGGCGGACTACCGCCCCACCCTGGAATTCGAGGCTGAAGCCGCGACTTGGACCCGGGAAAGCTCCACCCGGGACGACCTGCGCGCCGGCCTGAATTTCGTCTGGCCGATCTGGCAGGGGGCACGCAACGATGCGCGATTGGGCAAGGAGCAGGCCCGCTTCCACGAACTCCAGGCCCAGCACGACAAGCTGGTCATGGACCTGCGCCAGACCGTGCTGGAGACCCGTGAGGAGATCCAATACCTGGTGGAAAGCGAGCGGCGCAGCACCGAAGTCGCCACGGCTTACCGGGACATGGCCCTGGAGCGGGCCCGAGCCGAATACGAACTGGAACTCAAGACCAACCTGGGCAACAGCATGGCGGAAACCCAGGTGGCCAAACTGCGCAAGCGCGCCGTCGAATACCGTTTGGCCCTGGCTTGGGCACGGCTGGAAGCCCTGCTGGGCGGTCCCGAAGCCCTGGCGACCCTGACCGGCCCCGTGAAACCGGAGGAGAAGAAGTGACCCGCGCAAGATTCGTCCCCACCCTCATCCTGCTGGCGCTGGCCGCGCCCCTCCAGGCCGCCGAGCAGGCCGCCGCGCTGGACTGGTCCGGCCGGGTTTCCCTCACCCTGTCCGTTTCCGGTGTCCTCGATCAGGTGCCGGCCCGTGCCGGGCAAGTGGTGAAGAAGGGCGAGCTGCTCGCCAGCCTGGAGCCCACCCTGTTCAAGGCCGCCGTGGCCGAGAACCGGGCGGACCTGGATCGTCTCACCGAGGAACACACGGACGCGAAACGGGACCTGGAGCGGGTCCAGGAGCTCTACAACCGTACCGTCTCCGCCACCACCGAACTGGATGCCGCGAAGCTGCGCTTCGCCCGCGCCCAGGCGGGCTTGGCGGCGACCCAGGCGCGGCTCGAAAGGGCCCGCCGCCTGCTCGCCGAATCCGAGTTGCGGGCCCCTTTCGATGCCGTCGTCCTGTCCCGCCATGGAGAGCCGGGGCTGGTCATCACCAGCCAGTGCCAGCCCGCCGCCGTGTTCAGCGTGGCCCGGGCCGACGAACTGATTGCCCGCGCCCAGGTGGAGGGGATCCAGGCGGCCGGCGTCAAGCTGGGCGGTGATACCGAGGTATTGGCCGCCGGCAAGACCGTGAAGGGCCGGGTCGTCGGTCTCGTCGCCCAGACCGATGGCCGCTACGCCATCGAGGTGGCCGTTCCGCGCGTGGAGGGTCTGATGGCCGGGCAGCCGGCCACGATCCGGCTGCCCTGAGCCACCTCCTGGGGTTACGCCGCCTTCAGGTAGCGTTCTTTCGCGGCCCGGGCCTCCCGGGCCTCCTCGATGTTGTAGGCCTTGCCGGACCACAGCATGTTGTAGGCGATCTCCTCGTTGCCGTTCTCGCACAGTTCGAGGACTTTGGCGAACAGGGGCTGGAAGGTGTCGGAGCGGTGGCTTTTCTCGTGGTCCTCGAAGGACTGCCAGAAGGTGACGATGAGGGCCTCCTTGCCCTTCATGGGGCTGTCCACCGCCTGGCCCACCGTGGAGCCCTCGTTGGAGACCTGGCCCGAGTTCATGGCCACGAAGCCCCCCACGAAGCCGGTTTCCGAGTGGTAGGTCTTGACGTTCTCGCACAGCTCCGCCACCCGCATCTCCAGGTCGTCGGTGCTGTATTGGGGGCGCAGGATCACCCGGTTGATGGTCACCACGCCGTCGCTGTTGAAACCGTTGATCAGGGCAGACATCGCACTCTCCTCAAGTAAATAAGCAAATACTGATATACAGGGTTGAAAGAAAGGCGCGTTGGGTAGCGCCTTGGGTAATACCATAGTGTTTTACTCAGATAAATTCAACTGTGACATGCATAGGGTTTTTTTATTCATCAGGCCACATCAGGCATTCCCTAGCCCAATCATTGACATAGGGGGGGGCTGCCCGGATAATCCGCGCCTCTTTTCTGCCGTGGTGATGTAGCTCAGACGGTTAGAGCGGTGGATTCATAACCCACAGGTCGGCAGTTCGATTCTGCCCATCACCACCACCTTCCCCCCTCCTCCCCGCATGGCCCGCAAAGTCTTCATCCGCACCTTTGGTTGCCAGATGAACGAGTACGACTCGGACAAGATGGCCGACGTGCTGGCGGCCGGCGAGGGCTTCGAGCAAACCGACAAGGCCGAGGAGGCCGACGTCATCCTCTTCAACACCTGCTCGGTCCGGGAAAAGGCCCAGGAAAAGGTATTCACCGATCTGGGCATGGTGCGCCATCTCAAGCAGAAGAATCCGGATCTGATCATCGGCGTGGGCGGCTGCGTCGCCAGCCAGGAGGGCGCCGCCATCGTGCAGCGGGCCCCCTACGTGGACATCGTCTTCGGTCCCCAGACCCTGCACCGCCTGCCCCAGATGATGGACAAGCGCCGCGCCTCCGGCCGGCCCCAGGTGGACATCTCCTTCCCGGAGATCGAGAAGTTCGACCACCTGCCCCCGGCCCGGGTGGAAGGCGCCAGCGCCTTCGTCTCCATCATGGAAGGCTGCTCCAAGTACTGCACCTTCTGCGTGGTCCCCTACACCCGGGGCGAGGAAGTCTCCCGCCCCCTGGACGACGTGCTGGCGGAAGTGGCCGGGCTGGCTGCCCAGGGTGTCAAGGAAGTGACCTTGCTGGGGCAGAACGTCAACGCCTATCGTGGCGCCATGGCGGAGGGGGAGATTGCCGATTTCGCCCTGCTGCTGGAGCTGGTGGCGGAGATTCCCGGCATCGAACGGCTGCGTTTCACCACCTCCCATCCCCGGGAGTTCACGCCCCGCCTCATCGACGCCTACACCCGCATTCCCAAGCTGGTGTCCCACCTGCACCTGCCGGTCCAGTCCGGTTCCGACCGCATCCTGGCGGCCATGAAGCGGGGTTACACCGCCCTGGAATACAAATTCATCGTGCGCAAGCTCAAGGTGGCCCGGCCCGACCTGTGCCTGGCTTCCGACTTCATCGTCGGCTTTCCCGGCGAGACCGAGGAAGACTTCCTCGCCACTCTGCGGCTCATCGAGGAAGTGGGCTTCGACGCCTCGTTCAGCTTCCTCTACAGCCCCCGGCCCGGCACCCCCGCCGCCGGCATGGCCGACGACACGCCCCAGGCGGTGAAGTCGGAGCGCCTGCATCGCCTGCAAGCCCTGGTGGACGGCCAGGCCGCCGCCATCAGCGCGGCCATGGTGGACACGGTGCAGACAGTGTTGGTGGAAGGCCCTTCCCGCAAGGACCCCAACGAGCTGGCGGGCCGCACCGACAACAACCGGGTGGTGAACTTCCCCGCCCCGCCCCGCCTCATCGGCCAAATGCTGGAGGTGCGCATCACCAAGGCTTTGCCCCACAGTCTGCGCGGCGAAGTGGTGATAGCCTCCTGAAATGACCGAGACCGTCACTTTCCACGACGCCGAGAACAGCCGCCTGGCCAACCTGTGTGGCGTGCTGGACGAGAACCTGCGCCAGATCGAGACGGCCCTGAACGTCAGCATTGCCCGTCGGGGCGAGGTGTTCCAGGTGGAGGGCGACAAGGCCGCCGAAGCGGCGCGCCTGCTCAAGGATTTCTACCAGCGGGCGCGCAAGCCCCTGGACATCGACGACGTCCAGCTCGCCCTGGTGGAAGTGGCCCACAAGCCGCCGCCGGGCCAGGGCCAGGCGCCGGACGAGGACAACATTCCGGTACTGATGACCCGGCGCGCCGGCTTGCACGGCCGCACCGCCCGCCAGAACGCCTACATCCGCCAGATCCAGGAATACGACATCACCTTCGGTGTCGGGCCCGCCGGCACCGGCAAGACCTATCTGGCGGTAGCCGGGGCGGTGGACGCCCTGGAGCGGGACCTGGTGAAGCGCATCGTCCTGGTCCGCCCCGCGGTGGAAGCGGGCGAGCGCCTGGGCTTCCTGCCTGGCGACCTGGTGCAGAAGGTGGACCCCTATCTGCGTCCTCTCTACGACGCCCTCTGGGACCTGATGGGCTTCGACAAGGCCAACCGGGCCTTCGAGCGGCAGATGATCGAGGTGGCGCCCCTGGCCTTCATGCGCGGCCGCACCCTGAACCATGCCTTCATCATCCTGGACGAGGCCCAGAACACCACGCCGGA
>DAOQNK010000182.1:0-4312 GCA_035332045.1 Thiobacillaceae bacterium
GTGCCGCCGGAGCGGGTCTGGTTGAGTTCCGGCAGGGTGTAGGGCAGGCCGACGACGACCATGCCGTGGTGGAACAGGGGCGTCATCATGGACATCAGGGTGGCCTCCTGGCCGCCGTGGAGGCTGGCGGTGGAGGTGAAGACGCAGGCGGGCTTGTCCACCAGGTCGCCGTTGAGCCACAGGCCCGAGGTGCCGTCCCAGAAATGCTTCATGGGGGCGGCCATGTTGCCGAAGCGGGTGGGGGAGCCCACCGCCACGCCCACGCATTCCTGAAGGTCGTCCAGGGTGGCGTAGGGTGCCCCTTCGTCGGGCACCAGCTTGGCGGGCGAGTCCCTTTCGGTCATGACCGCCGGCACCGTGCGCACCCGGGCGGCCATGCCGGAGACCGACTCGACCCCATGGGCCAGGTGTTGGGCCAATTGCCGCACGGAGCCGTGGCGGCTGTAGTAGAGAACCAGGATTTCCTTCATGTCGGGCCTTTCCAGAAGGCCGTCATGATACCGCGCCGGGGGCTCCGCTTATGGCGGTGCACAACGCTTTGCCGGAGAATGGCGGCCTGCGTCGAGAGAGGAGTCCGATCGCCATGAACCTGCACGAATACCAAGCCAAGGCCGTGTTGCGCGAGTACGGCATTCCCACGCCCAGGGGCGTCGTGGTGAGCGAGGCCGGGCAATGCGCCGCCGCCGCCGCCGAACTGGGCGGTGCCGCTTGGGTGGCCAAGGCCCAGATCCACGCTGGCGGGCGGGGCAAGGCGGGGGGGGTGAAGCTGGTGCGCTCCACGGACGATCTCGCCGCCGCCGCGGGCCAGTTGCTGGGCAAGCGCCTCACCACCTACCAGAACGCCCCCGACGGCCAGCCGGTGAACCAGCTCCTCATCGAGGAAACCCTGCCCATCGCCCGGGAACTGTACCTGTCCATCACCGTGGACCGGGGCGCCGAGCGCATCGGCTTCGTGGCCTCCGCCGCCGGCGGCATGGAGATCGAGGAAGTGGCCCGCACCGAGCCGGAGAAGATCCTCAAGGAATGGATCAACCCGGTCACCGGCTTCATGGACTACCAGGGCCGCAACCTGGCCTTCGGCCTGGGCCTGGAAGGCGACCAGATCGGCGCCTTCGTGAAGCTGGCCAAGACGCTTTACACAGTCTTCCTGGAAAAAGACCTGGCCCTGCTGGAGATCAACCCCCTCATCGTCACCACGGAGGGCAAGCTCCTGCCCCTGGACTGCAAGATGGGGGTGGAGGACAACGCCCTCTATCGCCAGAAGGCCCTGGCGGCCATCGCCGACGAGACCCAGGTCGATCCCAAGGAGGCCGAGGCCCACGCCCACGAGGTGAACTACATCGCCCTGAATGGAAACATCGGCTGCATGGTGAACGGGGCGGGGCTGGCCATGGCCACCATGGACCTCATCAAGCTGTCCGGCGGCATGCCCGCCAACTTCCTGGACGTGGGCGGCGGCGCCACGGCGGCCACCGTGGCCCAGGCCTTCAAGATCATCCTGGCCGACCCCAACGTGAAGGCGGTGCTCATCAACATCTTCGGCGGCATCATGCGCTGCGACGTCATCGCCCAGGGGGTCATCGACGCGGTGAAGGAAGTGGGGGTCACCATCCCCGTGGTGGTGCGCCTGGAAGGTACCAACGTGGACCTGGGCCGCACGATGCTGGCCGAGGCCGTGGCCACTTCCGGCCTGCCCATCCAGGCCAGCGACGACTTGAACGCGGCGGCGAAGATGGCCGTGGCCGCCGTGGGAGGGAACTGACATGAGCATCCTGGTCAACAAGGACACCCAGGTCATCTGCCAAGGTTTCACCGGCAAGCAGGGCACTTTCCATTCTGAGCAGGCCATCGCCTACGGCACCCGTATGGTGGGCGGCGTCACGCCTGGCAAGGGCGGCCAGATGCACCTGGACCGGCCCGTGTTCAACACGGTGAAGGACGCGGTCAAGGCCACCGGCGCCGAGGCCTCGGTCATCTACGTCCCCCCCGCGTTTGCCGCCGACGGCATCCTGGAAGCGGCGGAAGCGGGCATCAAAGTGGTGGTCTGCATCACCGAGGGCATCCCGGTGCGGGACATGATCAACGTGAAGGCGGCCATCCGGGCCAACGGCGCGGTGCTCATCGGCCCCAACTGCCCGGGCGTCATCACCCCGGACGAATGCAAGATCGGCATCATGCCCGGCTTCATCCACCGCAAGGGCAAGGTGGGCATCGTCTCCCGCTCCGGCACCCTGACCTACGAGGCGGTGTACCAGACCACCAAGCTGGGCCTGGGCCAGAGCACCTGCGTGGGCATCGGCGGCGACCCCATCAAGGGCCTGGATTTCATCGACTGCCTGGCGATGTTCCAGGCCGATCCGGAAACCGAGGCCATCATCATGGTGGGTGAAATCGGCGGCAGCCGGGAGGAAGAGGCGGCCGAATACATCAAGGCCCAGGTCACCAAGCCGGTGGCCGGCTACATCGCCGGCGTCACCGCCCCTCCTGGCAAGCGCATGGGCCATGCCGGCGCCATCATCGCCGGCGGCAAGGGCACGGCGGCGGAGAAGATCGCCGCCCTGGAAGCGGCCGGGGTGGTGGTGGCCAAGAGTCCGGCCGGACTGGGGGAAGCCTGCGCCGAGGCGATTGCCAGGCGAGCCTGAGTTTTCTTCCTGGGGGATAGCCCGGGAATCTGTCGATGTTGTTTACAGTGCCAAGTCTGGGGTGCGCGTAACCCGATGTTAATTAAGGGTTGTGGTTGCCTGGCATGAAGTATGCGTGTGCAGGTGATCCTGAAACGCCATGGGGGATCGAATGAGCACCTACCGCATCTGCACACAAGGGGCAGGTCTGCTGGCTGGCCTGTTGCTGGGTTCCGCCGCCTGGTCCGGCACCTTCACCGATGATTTCAATGCCGGTGCTTCGAGCTATTGGGAAAACAATTCCGGCAATTGGTCGGCGACCGGGGGCGTCTACAGCGCCACCGACCCTGCCAACTTTCCCTCGGCGGCCTCGGCTCTTCCCTGGGTGTTGGACGACTTCACCCTCGAGTTCGATATCAACGACGTGCAGGATGGCGGCGTCTGGCTGCGCAGCAGCGAATCGGCGGGAAGCATCGGCCGGGTAGGCGTGCTGCTGGTGACCGGCGTCAGTGGCGGGCTGTACTGGCATGTCGTGACCGACGGCAGCAATTACGGCAGCAGCCTGAACTTCGTCGGCGGGCTGTTCAACGCCGGTTCCACCGACAGCCACTTCAAGGTCGAAGTAAGCGGTTCCACCTATTCCGTATACCTGAATGGGGCGACGGACGCGGTTTCGGTCCTGGATACTGGTGCCTTCGCCAGCGGACAAGTGGCTCTTTATGATTTTTCCGGCCAGACCTTTGACAATGTGTCACTGACCGGAGCCGGCGTGACGCCGGTGCCCGAACCGGAAACCTGGCTGATGTTGCTGGCTGGCCTGGGACTGTTGGGTATTACGAGCCGGAGACGCTAGGCATTCCGCCATAGCCCTTGGCAAGTCGGGTAGATGAAACGGCCGGGCTCACCCGGCCGTTTCGCATGGCTCAACCGGAGCTACTTTTTCGGATGCATGCAGTCCCGCATGTAGTCCTTGCGCTCGGGGCCGCGCAGGGACTTGTCGTCGGCCTGTTTCCTGCAGTCGGCCATGCTGCCCAGGGTGGCGGGCTTCACACCCGGGGGTGGCGAGACGGCAGGTTTGGCGGGCTCGGAGGCGGGCGCGGCCTTCGCGGCCTCAGGCGCCACCGGCTTGGCTGGTTCGGCCATCGCGGGCTTCGCGGCGGCGGGCTTGCCGTGCACGCATTCACGCATGAAATCCCGCCGCTCGGGACCGCTGCGCATACCTTTGTCGTTGGCCTGTTTCTGGCATTCGCTCATGCGCGACGGTGAAGGCGTCGCGGACTGCGGCCAAGCCGGCAGGGACAAGGCCAATCCGGCCAGACCCAGGGAAAGGGTCAGGATGAATCTTGAGCGTTTCATGGGGAACCTCCGGAAATCGTATTGCCTGTATCGGCACCCCAAGCATAGTCCCTGGCGTCCGGGGTTCAACGGGGCCACGGTAGGCCCCGTTGCCGGCGATCCAGGAGAAATCAGTTCATGAAGCCCTTAAGCTTCTTCTTGAGCTGGTCCTCCAGGCTTTCATCCTTCTTCGCAGGCGCGGGCGTCGCGGCGGGTGCCGGCGAGGCGGCCGGGTAGGAGATCGCCTTGGCCTTGTCCTCGGCCGCCTTGCGGGCGGCTTCCTCCTCGGCGGCCTTTTTCGCGTTCCAGGGTTGGCCGTCGGCGCCCAGCTTGATGCCTTCGATGAGCAGGGTGAT
>DAOQNK010000183.1:0-4310 GCA_035332045.1 Thiobacillaceae bacterium
CGCATGGCCTCGCTCTGGCCGCCTTCCGCGGTGATCTGGGTGAACAGGTGGTCCATGCGCGAGAGCTTCGCCGCGCCTTCCACCAGGGCGGTGAGGTGGGCGCCGAAGCGGGCCACCAGGGTGTCGCGCTTGATGGCCTTGTCAGGCAGGCCGCAGAGGAGGGCGGCCGCCACGGTCTCGGCGTCGAACTTCATGCCCGCCAGCACTGCCGCCGTCCCCAGGCTATGGGTGACGAGGGGTTCCCCGGTGTCCGCCCGGGAATCGGCGCCATGCTCGGCCAGCCAGTCCGCGGCTCGCTTCAGAACGGCAATCTGCTCCGGCGGGTAGCGCCCTTCCAGGCCAGCCAGCCAGGAGCCGGCGTCATCGGGCGCGAGGGTCAGGGCGTGGGCGACCATGGGGAGTGGGAGGTGGGGGTGAGGAGGGGGTTTAGCCCGTCATTCCCGCGCAGGCGGGAATCCAGGTTGTTCAATCTGATTGTTTTCCAAGGCAATCAGCCCCACGCACTGGATTCCCGCCTGCGCGGGAATGACGGGGTGGGGTGCCGGCGCAATTCATCTTCAGCCTCTCACCCCTCCCTTCTCATTCTCACCAGAACTTCCACCAGGCTTTTTCGCGAACCTTCACGTCGCTGCTGACGTATTCGCTCTTGGGGAAGTTGTGCTTGAGCACCCGCATGGCGTCGTCCCGCAGATCGTTCATGCCCATCTTTTCGTAGCTGCGGGCCATGATGGCCAGGGCCTCTTCCAGGGCGGGAGACTGCTGGTAGTGCTCCAGCACGTACTTGCCCCGGTTGGCGGCCGCCACATAGGCGCCGCGCTTGTAGTAGTAGCGGGCCACTTGGACCTCGCTGGCCGCCAGAGCATTGACCAGATACTTCATGCGGGCGATGGCATCGGGCGTGTATTTGCTGTCGGGATACCGGTTCACCAACTGCTGGAAGGCTTCGAAGGCTTCCCGGGCGGACTTGGGATCCCGGTCGCTCATGTCCTGGTCCCCGAAGCGGGACATGAAGGACGGATCCTCCACGAAGTTGGCCAATCCTTTGAGATAGTAGGCGTAGTCCACGTGGGGATGGTTGGGATGCAGCTTGATGAAGCGTTCGCAGGCGGCGATGGCGGAGACCGGCTCATTGTCCTTGTAGTAGGCGTAAGCGACCTCCAGTTGGGCCTGCTGGGCATAAGGCCCATAGGGGAAGCGGGCTTCCAGCTTCTCGTAGAGCTTCACCGCCTTCTCGTAATTGCCTTCCCCCAGCGCCTCCTTGGCCGTGTAGTAGATCTTGGAAGCGGACCAGTTCTTGGTCTCGTCGACCTCGTCCGGAAGCAGGCTGCAGCCGGCCAGCAGGCCCAGGGCTATCAGGAAGGCTAGAATTCGCGGCATTTCGATCCCCAAAAAGACCGGCGGATTATACCCATCCGCCGCCATTTCACTCCGCTTCCCGCCATGAACGACGCCCGAGATCTCGCCATTCCCGCCGACCACGCCGGACGCCGCCTGGACCAGAGCCTGGCGGAACTGCTGCCCGAGTATTCCCGCAGCCGGCTGCAAGCCTGGATCGACGCGGGCCAGGTCCTGGTGGCGGGCGAGCCAGCCAGCCGCAAGCAAAAGGTCTGGGGCGGGGAGCGGGTCACCGTGCGGCCCGAAGCCTCGCCCGAGGAGACCGCCCACCGCGCCGAGGCCATCGACTTTCCCATCGTCCACGAGGACGACGCCATCCTGGTCCTCGACAAGCCGGCGGGTTTGGTCACCCACCCGGGCGCCGGCAACTGGGAAGGCACCCTCCTCAACGCCCTGCTGCATCACGTGCCTGGCGCCGCCAGCCTGCCCCGGGCCGGCATCGTCCATCGCCTGGACAAGGACACCTCCGGCCTCATGGTGGTGGCCAAGACCCTGGAGGCCCAGACCCACCTGGTGCGGGACCTCCAGGCCCGGGAGGTGAAGCGGGTCTACTGGGCGGTGGCCCTGGGCGTCTTCGACCGGGCTGAAGGACAGGTGGACGCCCCCATCGGCCGCCATCCCACCCAGCGCACCAAGATGGCGGTGCTGGCGGAGGGCGCCCCGGGCACCAAGCCGGCTCTGACCTACTGGAAGGTCTTGCGCCAGTACGACCGCGCCGCCTGGGTGGAATGCCGCCTGGCCACGGGTCGCACCCACCAGATACGGGTGCATCTGACCCATCTGGGCCATCCCCTCCTGGGAGATCCGGTCTATCGCGGCCGCCGCGCCGGCGTTGCCTTGAATTTTCCTCGTCAGGCCCTGCATGCGGTGCGCCTGGGCCTCACCCATCCGGTCACCGGCGAATACCTGGAATGGGAGGCGCCGCCGCCCCCGGACTTCGCCCGCCTGCTGGAAACCCTGGAACGCGACCATGCATCCTGACTGGCTCGTCCCCGACTGGCCCGCGCCCGCGAACGTGCGCGCGCTCACGACCACCCGCGCCGGCGGCGTCAGCGGGCCGCCCTATGACAGCCTCAATCCCGCCAGCCACGTGGGTGACGAGCCGGCGGCGGTGGCCGAGAACCGCCGCATCCTGAGGCAAGCCTTGCCGGCGGAACCCTTATGGCTGAACCAGGTGCATGGAACGCGGGTGTTCGAACTTCTTCTCCCCACCCTAACCCTCCCCACTCGTGGGGAGGGAACTTACACCTCCCCCGCGAGCGGGGGAGGTCGGGAGGGGGAGAATCCGGCGGGGCCCACATTATCCGGTCCTGGCCCCTTCCAAAGAGGAAACATCACACCCGAAGCCGACGCCAGCTTCACGCTGCTACCCGGCCTGGTCTGCGCGGTGCTCACCGCCGACTGCCTGCCGGTGCTGTTCTGCGACGACGCGGGCACGGTGGTGGCCGCCGCCCACGCCGGCTGGCGGGGCCTGGCCGGCGGCGTGCTGGAAGAGACGGTGAAGGCCATGAAGGTGGCGCCGGATCGCATCCTGGCTTGGCTGGGCCCGGCCATCGGGCCCGAGAGCTTCGAGGTGGGGCCGGAGGTGCGGGAAGCCTTCGTCGCCCACAACGACATGGCAGGCATCGCCTTCCGGCCCGCCCTGCCTGGCACCCTGGACGAAGCGCCGCGCAAGTGGCTCGCCGACATCTACAGGCTGGCCCGCATCCGTCTGGCCGGGGTTGGGGTGGAGCGGGTCCATGGCGGCGGCGCATGCACGCTCAAGGATGCGCGCCGCTTCTTCTCCTACCGCCGCGAAGGTCGGACGGGACGCATGGCCAGCCTGGTCTGGTTCGAGTGATTCCGGCGAAACCGCTAGAATCGCCGCTTTCCCAGCGAAAGCTTCCATGAGCCTGCTTGCCGCCATCCTTCTCGCCAGCGCCGCCGGCGGACTGCTGTCCGTGCTGCTGGCCAGCGTGGCCCTGAACCTGAAGGCGGAGTGGGTGCCGGTGATGGTGAGCTACGCCATCGGCGCGTTGCTGGGTGCGGCTTTCCTGGAAATCCTGCCCCACGCCCTGGAACATGCCGGCAGCTTCGAGGCCATCAGCGGCGCGGTCCTGGCCGGCATCTTCGGGTTCTTCCTGCTGGAAAAGCTCGTGCTCTGGCGGCACTGCCACACGGAGCACTGTGAAGCCCATGGCGCCGAGGCGCCGGCCCATGATCATGGCCGATCCGGGATGATGATCACGGTGGGCGACACGGTGCACAACTTCGTGGACGGGGTGATGATCGCGGCGGCCTTCCTGGTGGACATGAAGCTGGGGGTGGTCACCGCCTTCGCCATCGCCGCCCATGAGGTTCCCCAGGAACTGGGAGATTTCCTCATCCTGCTGCATTCCGGCTACAGCAAGGGCAAGGCGCTGGCCCTGAATCTTCTCTCCGGCGCCGCCATGCTGCTGGGCGCGCTCCTGGGCTACTTCCTGTTGGCGCACCTCCAGGCCCTGCTGCCCTATATGCTGGCCCTGGCGGCCTCGGGCATGATCTACGTGGCGGTGGCCGACCTGATTCCCGGCCTGCACAAGCGGGTGGAACTGGGACACACGGCCCAGCAGGCGCTATTGATCGGCCTGGGGGTCGCCACGGTCTGGATCGCCGGCAACCTGGCCGACGCCTGGATGGGCGGCCATGGCTGAGGCACGCCTGGATCGGCGCGAGGCGAGCCGAATGAAGGCCCAGAGGGGCAGAACGCCCAGGAACAGCGCAATGGACAGGCCGGCCCCCAGGCTGCCCGAGGCCAGGGCGACGAGAAAGACTACGTAGGCGTAGCCGATGGCGATCAGATACATGGGGACGATCTTTATCCACGACTTCGAGGCACAACAAAATGGCGATAGAACTTTACAACGACGGCAGCCATGTCTGCCTGATGTTCAACG
>DAOQNK010000184.1:0-4250 GCA_035332045.1 Thiobacillaceae bacterium
CACGTGAGCCACGTGCTGGACACCACGCCGGAGGAGAACCTGGCCATGATCCGGGACAGCGTGGCCTGGATGAAGGCCCAGGGCCGGGAGGTGTTCTTCGACGCGGAGCATTTCTTCGACGGCTTCCTGGCCAACCCGGAGTTCGCCCTGGCCACCCTGGAGGCCGCCGCCGGGGCTGGCGCCGACTGGCTGGTGCTGTGCGAGACCAATGGCGGCAAGCTGCCCTGGCAGGTGGAGGAGATCACCCGGGACGTGGCCGCCCGCTTCTCCGTGCCCCTGGGCGTGCATTGCCACAACGACACCGGCTGCGGCGTGGCCAATTCCATCGCTGCCGTGCGCGGCGGCTGTTCCCTGGTCCAGGGCACCATCAACGGCTATGGCGAGCGGGTGGGCAACGCCGACCTGGTGACCATCCTCCCCAACCTGCAACTGAAGATGGGCTTCGAGGCCGTGCGCCCGGAGCAGTTGCGGGAACTGACCGCCCTGTCCCGTTTTGTCGCCGAGGTGGCGAATCTGAAGCACGATGACCACCATCCCTACGTCGGCCATTCCGCCTTTGCCCACAAGGGCGGCATCCACGTGGCCGCCATCCTCAAGGCCAGCGACACCTACCAGCATCTGGACCCGGAACGGGTGGGCAACGAGAAGCGCTCGGTCATCTCCGAGCTGTCGGGCCGGGGCAACGTGGTGTTCATGGCCCAGAACCTGGGCATCGACGTGGACCGGGAGGACGCCCAGAAGGTGCTGGGCCAGATCAAGCACATGGAGCACGAGGGCTTCACCTTCGAGGCCGCCGAGGCCAGCGTGGAACTCCTGTTCCACCGGCTCCAGCCGGGCTATGAGCGGCCCTTCGAGCTGGTGGACTATTTCGTCATCACCGAGCGCCGGCATGGCCGGGGCCTGCTCTCCGAGGCCACGGTAAAGGTGAAGGTGGGGGACGAGGTGAAGTTCACCGCCGCCGAGGGCAACGGCCCGGTCAACGCCCTGGCCACCGCCCTCCAGGATGCCCTGGTGGGGGCCTATCCGGTGCTGCGCACGGTGCGCCTGTCCGACTACAAGGTCCGTATCCTCAACAGCGCCACCGGCACCGCCGCCTCGACACGGGTACTCATCGATTTCCAGAGCGGCAGCGAATCCTGGACCACAGTGGGGGCCAGCACCAACATCATCGAGGCCAGCTGGCGGGCCCTGGCGGACAGCATGGAATACGCCCTGGTGCGCCTGGCGGAAGAAGGCCAGGGTGGGGCCTGAAGACTAGACCGGCGACCAGTCTGAGAAGGCCGCCGCCTGGCCCCGGTATTGCCCCGCCTCATCCATCAGGTTCCAGACCGTGGCGTTGCGGATGCGGAAACGCCTTCCGCTGCTGGAGATGCGCACCCCGGCATAGTCGTCGATGAAGCCGAAGCGGCTCACCCGCTCAAGCAGCGCGGCCCGCTCCTCCCTTGCCAGGGGCTCGGCGGAATACCGGGAGGGTAGGGCGGTGAAGGCGGCGAAATCCAGTTCGAACAGTTCCAGGGCCAGGTGGTTGCCGTAGCAGAACACCGGGTCGTCCTGGATGCCATGGGCCACCACGGCGGTGGGCAGGCTGGCCAGGGTTGCGGCCGCACCCGGAAGATCGATCTTCGCCAGGGGGCGCCCCACCACCCGAGCATGGCTGTCCAGGATCAAGCGGGCCAGCGCCTCGGGTTCGACGGGGGGTGGCACGCGGCGGATAGGCATGGTGGAAACCGCGCTCAGAAACGGTAGTTGGCTTCCAGGGTGTACTGGGCGAACTCGTTCTTGTCGATGAGATTGTCCGCCGAGAAGCGCAGCAGCCAGTGCTTGTCCGGGCTCTGCCAGAAGAGATCGAAGGCGCCGTCCAGGCCGGGTTTCAGGCGCTGGGTGTTGGCCTCGTCGGCAAAGCGTTCGCCGCGATGCACCAACAAGCCTGTGAAGGTCCAGCCCCGTTGCATCCAGGTGACGCCACCGGCCAGGGTGTGGCGGGGCACGTAGGGCAGGTCCAGTCCCGGCGCCGTGGTGCCGGTGTTGGTGGACTGGGCCAGGGTGTAACGCCCGACAAGGGACCAATCGCGATCGAGCAGGTAATTGAAGGCCCCGCCCGCCAGATTCAGGCGGCCCTTGGAAAAGGCCGGCGCGTCGACGGATTCCAGCAGGTCGTCGCGCATGAGGGAGGAAAGGTCCCGAGGGCGCAGCTTCCCGAGGTTGTCCAATTCGGACACCGTGAAGGGCGAGACGCTGAGAGGCCGGTTGTTGATGTATCTGAAATCGGCAAAACCCGAGGCGAACAGGCGGGGGGTCAATTCCCATTCGACTTGTCCCCGAAGCCGGGTCAATTCGCCGCCGCGACTGACCATGCGGTCGTCCAGGGGAATGCCGGCGGTGGCCACGGGCCCCAGGCTGCCGAAATTCGCGGGACGCAGCCAGTTCTGGAATGCCACCCGTACCAGGCGAGTGGGCGCGAAGCGATAGACCAGCCCCAGACGCGGGCTGACCTGGGTGGCGTCCCGGCTTTCGGAAAGCGTGCTGTTGGGCACCGGGAAGCCCAGGATTAGGTCGGTGACGGTCTCGTCCACCCGTCGGCGATGCCGTTGCCAGACCAGGTCCGCCTGGAGGGTCAAGCGGGGATCGGGCGTGAAGGTGTCCGATACATAGACGTCCAGGGAGGTTTCCCGGAAGGCGTCATCGGTGCGCTGCACCCACAAGCCCGGGAACAGATCGGCGTCCAGCCTGGAATCCGTGTCGCGCAGGGCGTAGTCCAGTCCGACGGACAGCAGGTGCGCGGATGCGGGCTTGAAGCTGTGACGCAGCCCGTATTCCGGCTGGCGCACGGCCACGCCGGCCCGGATGGGTATGCCGCCCAGCAGGCCCAGGGTGTCCTCATCCGAGGAAAAGCCACCCGCCTTCAGCCAGAGGTGGGATTCCGGAGTTGGCGCATAGTGCAGGCCCAGGTCCGCGCGCCGGGTAATGAGGGTGTCATCCAGGTCGATGGGGATCCCGGCCAGATTGCCCACCAGGGAGTCGTCGTCCTGGCGGGCCCGGTCCAGGAAGAGGAATAGGCCCAAGTCATGGCGGGGCTTGATACCCAGGGCAGCCGTACCCACCCCCAGTTCATAGGGGCCGGAATCGAAGTCCAGGCCCACGTTTTCGTAGCCCAGGTAGTAGGCGTAGGGCACGGGCGAAACGTGGTAGCCACTGAGTTCGCCCTGGGGGCTGAAACCCTCCATTTCCGCGGTTCGGGTGTAGCGGAGGGAGAGGGCGCCGTTGTCGACGGGCGCGGCGACCAGGCTCTGGAATCGGTTGCTGGCGCCGAAGGCCGTGGGATCGGCCAGCAGTCCCTGGAACAGTTCCGAATTCTTGGTGTACAGGCCGGCGTAGCGGTCGGCGAGAAACAGGTGGCTGCCGGCCCAGAAGGGGTCGTAGGACTCCTGGGCATAGCTGCGGGCCCATTCCTCCATGCCGAAGAGTGCGAAGGCCTGGCCCAGGTTGGCGCTGCCCCGCTGGTCATTGGCCACCTGGTTCAGGGATTTCAGGTAGGGCATGAGGGCCAGGGCCTCGCGGGCGGCTTCGATGGCCGCGGCCGGTTCCTGCCGATCGGCGCGGATCACGGCCTGCAACAGGGCTGGCAAGGGATCCCTGGGATCCAGTTCCCGGGCCCGGACAAGCTCTTCCTCGGCCTGACGCCGGTAGGCGAGCTGGTAATAGGCGACGGCGGCGAAAACGTGGGCCCGGGCATAGCGGGGCTCCATGACGCCGGCTTTCAGGAACTCCTCCAGGGCCTGGGCGGGGCGGCCCTGCTTCAGGCGCAACAGGCCCAGGCCGGTGCGGGAGATGTAGTCGGCGGGGCTGGCGGAGAGGGCCGCCTGGAAATCGGCCTCGGCGGCCGAGAACTCATTGGCGAAGGTCTCCAGGCTGCCACGCTCACCCCGATAACCCGGACCGCCAGGATTCAGGGCCAAAGCGCGATCCAGGCCGGCGCGGGCGGCTTCCACATATTCCCGTTCGGCATCCGCCACCGCCCGGCCATACCAGGCCCGGTCATCGCCGGGATTCAGGATCAGGCCCTTGCCATAAGCCGTGTAGGTGGTGGCGACGTCGCCTTCCCTTCTGGCGATGTCGGCTCGGGCCAGCCAGGCATCGGGGCTTTCCGGGTGCGCCTCCACCGCCTGTCTGGCGATGGCGGTGGCTGCCTCCGGGCGATCGGCCAGCCAGAGCAGGCGGGCCTGCATGGCCAGCAAGCGTGGCTCGCCAGG
>DAOQNK010000185.1:0-4220 GCA_035332045.1 Thiobacillaceae bacterium
ATGATGACCCGGCGCTTCGATTTTCCCGACTACGCCGCCACCCGGGGCTTCCTCGACGGGCTGGCCAAGCTTTCGGAAAAGAGCGGCTATTACCCGGACCTCAACTTCGCCAAGACCCATGTGAGCGTCAGCGTGGCGGCCCGGGACACGGCCTTGGGTCCCGACGAGTACACCTTCGCGGACCGGGTGGACGCCCTGGCCTCGGGCAACGCCGGGAGCTGAGGCGTGGCTGCCTGGGTCCTGGCCCTGGCCAACCTGAAGGGGGGCTGCGGCAAGACCACGCTGGCCCTGAACCTGGCCGCCGGCCTGGCCCGGCGCGGCAGCGTGGGCCTGGTGGACGCCGATCCCCAGGGCGCCATGGGCCACTGGGTGGCGTGGGGCGCCGCCGGCCAGGCCGCCGAGGGCCTGCCCCAGGTTCTGGCCGGCGGCGGCGACCCGCTGGGCGCCATCGCCCGGGCGAGCCGGCGCCATGGGCGCGTGGTGGTGGACTGTCCCCCGTCCCTGGACATGGCGGTCACTCGACAAGTCCTGGAGCGGGCCCGGGTGGTGCTGATCCCGGTGCTGCCCTCGCCCCTGGACCTGTGGGCCAGCGCCGAGACCGTGGCGGTGGTGCGCCAGGCCCGCCAGACCAACCCCGGCCTCGAGGCCTGGCTGGTCGTGAACCAGGCCGAGCCGGGCAGCGCCCTGACCCGGGCCATGGGGGCCGCCCTGGCCGGCCTGGAACTGCCCGCCCTGGGCTGCGTGGTGCGACGCCGGGCGGCGTACCGCACCGCCGCCCTGGAAGGGATGAGCGTGTACCAGATGGGCTTTCGCGGCCGCGATGCGGCGCGGGAGATGGATCAAGTGATCCTGGAAATCACCGGAAAGGAGTAGTCCCCCATGAGCAGACTGGAAGACAAACTGAGCGCCAGCATCAAGCCGGCCAAGACCAAGACCGCCGCCGCCAAGAGCGGGCAGACCGCCCGGCCGGCGCCGCCGGTGAAGCGGACGGAATCTCCGAAAGAGAAGGCGGCCGAGCCGGCCGACACCTCGGCGCGCCCCCTCCATCCCCGGCGTGTCTGGCCGGACTGAACGTCCGGCCCCACGCCCCCTCGGCAAGTTCCGCCATGCGCCGTCCCAAAGTCCGAGACTGCGTGAAAGCCTGCCTGGCCCGCGCCCGCGAGATTTCCCTCAGCCGCCTGCTGTTCGGCGACGAGCCGTGGCTGGTGCTGCTGGCCGTGGTGGTAGGCGGCTTCGTCTTTTATCCCCTGTTGCGGGATGACTGGCCCTGGCTGCTGCTGGTGCTGTCCCTGGGCACCGCGCTCCAGCTCTGGTACGGATGCTGCCAGGAAGCCCGGGCCCATTGGCCCGGCGCCGGGGATCGGGAAGCGCCATGAACACCCGGCCCGCGGCCCCTTCACCGCCGGTGCGGCGGGCCTGAATCGAAGACTTCACAGCCGAGGCCACCGCCTCGCTTTGCGCCCCCGGGTTCCGGGGGCGTTTTTTTTGTCCCGCGCCGGGGCCGGCAGCCCCGACCTACACCTGTTCCAATGCCCGGGACTGCCAGTTCAGGACCGCCGTGCGCCGGTGCATCTTGTCGGCCAGGGCGGGGAATTCGCGGCCGATGAGTTCGGCGGTGAATTCGGCCATGAAGCGCGCCTTGACCACGGCCCGGGCCCGGTCCACCCCCAGGTCCTCGTAGGGGGCGGAAGCCAGCAGCAGGAAGCCGTCGTCGGGGATGCGGCCCACCCGCATGTTGTTGAGGATGATGCTGGCCGCCTTGCGCAGGGGGTCTTCCAGGTTGGGACTGTAGGGGCCGATGATGAGGGCCAGGTTGGGGGTGTGCAGGAAGTCGAAGCCGCGCCCGACGCAGATCATCCATTCCCGGTGCTCGATATCCAGGGCCCGGTCCTGGGCGCGCACCTGGGCGATGCGTTCCAGATTGCCGAGCAGGAGCGGCAGGAGGTCGTCGCGCATCTGCCGCGACATGTCCGGGTAGAGGCTGGCCAGGCGCGGCGGCAGGGTGTCGGCGTCGCCCGGCGCCAGTTCGGCCAGGTTCAGTTCGCCGCCCTGGTCGCCATGCAGGGTGAGGGCATCCTCGTCGGTCTCGAAGCCGCAGACGATGGGATAGACGCCGCCATGGCCGCGCCCGAAAACGTCCTCCACCTGGGCCTTGATGGTGTGGGTGTGGGCGATGGCGGCCGTGGTGTCGTAGTTGAAGCCGGCGCAGCCCCGGCCGGGATCGCCCTTGGAGAAGTGATAGGTGATGAGGGCCAGGGTCTGCCGGCCCTGGTGGGCGGTGCGCAGGACGTGATGGGCCAGGGCTTCGTTCAGGTGGGGCCAGCCCAGGTTGAACATGCCGCCCAGATTGCGGAAGGGCTGGATGATGCCGGGCGGGGTGTGGGTGGCCACCGGGATGTTGATGCGCCCGTCCATGCACTTGAGGGCGACGATGTCGGTGGGATGCAGGGCCAGGTAGCGCAGCCTCGACATCCAGGTTTCCGGGCTGGCGTAAGTCTCCGAGTAGCGCGCGGCCAGGTCGAACAGCCAGTCGATCCGTCGGGCGATGGGGGCGCCGTGAATATCCATGGGGGTATCCGGGAAACGAAGCGGGTGCCGCGATGGTATACGGCCTTTTCGCCTTCGCCCATGGCCGGCGCGGCCATGCCCGGGACAGTTCCCGGATTCAGCCGGATTCCCGGGCGCGGCGCCCCGAGGCGGTGAGCGACACCGGTCCGCGGCGCCACCCAAGCGGGGGTCTAATTCCCCCGGAGGTTCAGGATGCGGGCTTCGCCCGGCGCCGGCCGGCGCGAATCCAGCAGGGACAGGGCCTTGTGGAACTCGGCCTGGAGGCGGCGTTGGAGATCCCGGCCCTCCGCCGTGTAGAACACCGCCTGGTAGGCCACCGGCTCGTCCAGGGCGGCCCGTTCCCGGGGCTGGAACTGGCGCCAGGCCACCTCCACCCAGCGCCGGTACTGGCTGTCCACGAAGATGATCTCCTCCCGGTCGATGACCGCCTGATACTGCATGGCGCGGATGGGCACGAAGACACAGTCCCGGGGACTGTTGGCCAGGAGGATGCGGGTCAGGTTGTAGGTGGCGGCGGGCAGGGCCGAAGCCATCTCCCCCAGGGCTGGGCCGCGCTCGAAGGTTTCCTTGCTCTGGTCCATGGGCCTCACTCGTACAGGTCGAACCGGGCAATGCGCTCGGTCTCCGCCTCCGCCGCCGCCACCCACTCCCGCAGCGCGGGCAGGGCCAGCAGGGCGTCGGCGTAGGCCCGGGCGGCCCCCTCCAGGGGCACGGCGTAGGTCCGGAAGCGCAGGGCCACCGGCGCGTACAGGGCGTCGGCGATGGAAAAGCCGCCGAACAGGAAATCCCCGCCGGCGCCGAAGCGGGCCCGGCAATCCGTCCACAGGGCCAGGATGCGCGCCACGTCCTGGAGGCATTCCGGCGTGCGGCCCTTGTCCGGGTAGCGGCGGTTGATGTTCATGACCATGGCCTGGCGCAGGGCGCCGAAGCCCGCATGCATCTCGGCGCTCACCGAACGGGCCACCGCCCGGGCGGCCCCGTCGGCGGGCCAGAGCCCATGCTCGGGAAAGCGCTCGTGGAGGTACTCGCAGATGGCCAGGGAATCCCACACCTTCAAGTCGCCATCCTGGAGCAGGGGCACCAGGCCCGAGGGCGACCAGCGCCGCAATTCGGCCAGGGATTCCGGCGTGAAGAGGGGCACCCGCACCTCCCGGAAGGGAATGCCGGCCTGGCGCAGCACCAGCCAGGGCCGCAGGGACCAGGAGGAGTAGTTCTTGTTGCCGATGACGAGGGTGAGCATGGCGGCTCCGCAAGGGGCGACGGGCGTTAACTTACCGCCAAGCGGGGTGGGTTGGCAGCCCTTTTGCAGGGAGGGGAATCCTTGGGTTTCTGGCGGCGACCGTCATCGCCAATGGGCGTCCACACCTGCAACAGGTCTCCGACCGGATGGCCCTATCTGGCGTCGACCCCGGGCCTGGACGCACACAAGCCGGCTTGCCTGGTCAACTGCCGCGAGAGTAGATTGGCGAAAAAAGGGAGGCTTCCATGCCGCATTTCGCAATCCGTCTCGGCCAGTCTGTTCAACGCAAGTCCCTTGGCGCTTCCGCGCTCAGACCAGAGCCTTTGAACGCCCCCTACCTGGACTGCTTGTTATACGGATTCCGTTTAGCACAGCACCAGATCAGCCAGAAAACCCAGATCCGAAGCGCCCC
>DAOQNK010000186.1:0-4195 GCA_035332045.1 Thiobacillaceae bacterium
GCTCCACGCTCACCAGGGCCTCGTCGTATTCGCCGAAGGCCTCCTCGGCGGTCAGCTCCACCCGGAAGGCGTCGCCCGCGGCCTTGCCCTGGAGGGCCACCTCCAGAGCGTCGAACAGGCCGCCATAGCCGCCGTGCAGGTAGACCAGGGGCTCGGTCCCCGCGTCCACCACCTCGCCCGCCTTGTCGGCGACCTGGTAATTGAGGGTGACCACGTGGTTGCGGCTGATCTGCATGGCAATTCCGTTCGAAAGAGGTTCAGAGGGGCCGCAGGCGCAGGCGCAAATCCTCGCCCACCCTGGCGGCGTCCAGGAGCTTGAAGCCGCGCCGGCCGGCCATGTCGTCCAGGGCCGGCAGGTCGAACAGGCCCCGGGCCTGATGGCCCAGGGCCAGGGGCGCGAAGTAGGCCAGCCATTCGTCCACCAGGCCGGCTTGCAGCAGGGCGCCGTTGAGGGTGGCGCCGGCCTCGCCGTGGATTTCGTTGACGCCCCGCCGGGCCAGTTCCCACAACAGGGCAGCCAGGTCCACCCGGTCGTCGGCGCCGGGCAGTTCCAGGATTTCGGCGCCGGCGGCCTCCAGAGCGGCACGGCGGGCGGAGTCGGCCTGGACGCAGGCGATGAGGGCGCCGCCGGCCAAGACCTGGGCGGCGGGCGGCGTGGACAGGCGGCTGTCGACGATGACCTTGAGGGGCTGGCGGCCGAGGTCCAACTCCCGCACGTTCATGCGCGGATCGTCGGCCAGCACGGTGCCGGCGCCCGTGAGGATGGCGCAGGACCGGGCGCGCCAGCGCTGCACGTCGGCCCGGGCCGGCTCGCCGGTGATCCACTTGGATTCGCCGTTCTCCAGGGCGGTCTTGCCGTCCAGGGAGGCCGCCGTCTTCAGGCGCAGCCAGGGGCGGCCCCGGGTCATGCGGGCCACGAAACCCAGGTTGAGTTCCCGGGCTTCGGTTTCCAGCAAGCCCACCTGGACCTGGATGCCGGCCAGGGTCAGCAACTCCAGGCCGCGGCCGGACACCTGGGGATTGGGGTCGCGCAGGGCCGCCACCACCCGCGTCACGCCGGCGTCGATGAGGGCGTTGGCGCAGGGCGGCGTGCGGCCGTGGTGGCTGCACGGTTCCAGGCTCACGTAGGCGGTGGCGCCCCGGGCCCGGTCGCCCGCCTGGCGCAGGGCATGGACCTCGGCGTGGGGCTCCCCGGCCCGCTCGTGCCAGCCCTCGCCCACCACTTCGCCGGCGCGGACGATGACGCAGCCCACCCGGGGGTTGGGCATGGTGGTGAGGAGGCCCCGTTCGGCCAGGCGCAGGGCCCGGGCCATATGGAGATGGTCTTCGGCGCTGAACACGCGGCTTACTTGACGTCCTTGTCGACTTCCCGGATCACGTCGCGGAAGTCGTCCACGTCCTGGAAGGCCCGGTAGACCGAGGCGAAGCGGATGTAGGCCACCTTGTCCAGGCGCTTGAGCTCCGCCATGACCCACTCGCCCAGCATGCGCGAGTCGATCTCCCGCTCGCCCAGGGCCAGCACCTTGTGCACCACCCGGTCGATGGCCTCCTCCATGAGCTCGGTGGACACCGGGCGCTTGTGCAGGGCCTTGCGGAAGCCGGCCTGGAGCTTGTCCCGGGAGAAATCCTGGCGTTCGCCGCTGGCCCGCTTCACCACCGCCGGGAAGCGCACCTCGGCGGTCTCATAGGTGGTGAAGCGCTTGTCGCAGGCATTGCACCTGCGCCGGCGGCGGATGCTGGCGCCGTCCTCCGACAGGCGGGTTTCCACCACCTGGGTGTCGGAGGCGCCGCAGAAGGGGCATTTCATGACACGAACCGGTCAGCCGGCGCCGGCTTGCCGGGCTCAGGCGCCGTAGACCGGAAACGCCGTGGTGAGCTTCTTCACCTCGGCCTGGACCCGGACCATGACCGCCTCGTCGTTGGGGGCGTCCAGCACGTCGGCCACCAGATGGGCCAGCTTCTCCGCCTCCAGCTCCTTGAAGCCCCGGGTGGTCATGGCCGGCGTGCCGATGCGGATGCCGGAGGTGACCATGGGCTTCTGGGGGTCGTTGGGGATGGCGTTCTTGTTCACCGTGATGTGGGCCCGGCCCAGGGCGGCCTCGGCCTCCTTGCCGGTGAGGTTCTTGGCGCGCAGATCCACCAGAAAGACGTGGCTCTCGGTGCGGCCGGAGACAATGCGCAGGCCCCGCTCGATGAGCACCTTGCACATCACCCGGGCGTTGGCGGCCACCTGTTCCTGGTAATGCTTGAATTCCTTGGTGGAGGCCTCCTTGAAGGCCACCGCCTTGGCGGCGATGACATGCATCAGGGGGCCGCCTTGCAGGCCGGGGAAAATGGCGCTGTTGATGGCCTTCTCGTGCTCCGCCTTCATCAGGATGATGCCGCCGCGCGGGCCGCGCAGGGTCTTGTGGGTGGTGGAGGTGACCACGTCGGCGTGGGGCACCGGGTTGGGATACACCCCGGCGGCGACCAGGCCGGCGTAGTGGGCCATGTCCACCATGAAGATGGCGCCCACTTCCTTGGCGATCCTGGCGAAGCGGGCGAAATCGATGCGCAGCGCGTAGGCGGAGGCGCCGGCGATGATGAGGCGGGGCTTGTGCTCCCGGGCCTTGGCTTCCATGGCCTCGTAGTCGATCTCTTCCTTGGCGTTGAGGCCGTAGGACACCACGTTGAACCACTTGCCGGACATGTTCAGGGCCATGCCGTGGGTCAGGTGGCCGCCTTCGGCCAGGCTCATGCCCATGATGGTGTCGCCGGGCTTGCAGAAGGCCATGAGCACCGCCTGGTTGGCCTGGGAGCCGGAGTTGGGCTGCACGTTGGCGGCTTCGGCGCCGAACAGCTTCTTCAGCCGGTCGATGGCCAGCTGCTCCGCCACGTCCACGAACTCGCAACCGCCGTAGTAGCGCTTGCCGGGATAGCCTTCCGCGTACTTGTTGGTCAGCTGGGAGCCCTGGGCTTCCATGACCGGACGGCTGACGTAGTTCTCGGAGGCGATGAGCTCGATGTGCTCTTCCTGGCGGTGGTTCTCGCCCTGGATGGCGGCCCACAGTTCGGGATCGGTGCTGGCGATGGTCTGGCTGGCGGAAAACATGATGAAAACTTCCGGGAAAAATTGAGGCGGGGATTTTAACATGGCGGCATTCGCCGCCTTTTCGGGGGAGTCCGCCATGTCCAAACCGCCCGATCATGCCCGTCTGGACCGGGTCGTCGCCGAGGCCCGCCGCCAGGCCGACGAACGCGCCCAAACCTACCGGGGCCAGGCCCTGAAACTGTTTCCCTGGGTCTGCGCCCGCTGCGGCCGCGGCTTCGACGGCCGCAATCTGGCCCAGCTCACGGTCCACCACAAGGACCACAACCACGACAACAACCCGCCCGACGGCAGCAACTGGGAATTGCTCTGCCTGTATTGCCACGACGCGGAGCATTCCCGGGACCTGGACGCGCCCCTCATCGCCCGGACCCGGGCCTCCGGCCAGCCCGCCACACCGGCCAGCCACAACCCGTTCGCGAGGCTGAAGGACCTGCTGAACAAAGGGAACTGATCAGGCGCTGTCGCCTCCCCGGCCGGCTCACGCCCGGGCCAGCCATTTCACCAGCACCCCATAAAAGGATTCCGGGTCCACGGGCTTGGAGATGAAGTCGTTCATGCCCGCCTCGTAGCAGCGGGCCTTGTCCTCGGCGAAGGCGTTGGCGGTCATGGCCAGGATGGGTATGTCCGCGCCGCCCGGCAGGCGCCGGATGCGGCGGGTCGCCTCCAGGCCGTCCATGTTGGGCATCTGCATGTCCATGAGGACCAGGTCATAGGGCTGACGCCCGGCCAGGTCCAGGGCCTCGGCACCGTCCTCGGCGCAATCGACCATCAATCCCACATCCTCGAGCATGAACTGCGCCACCTCGCGGTTGATCACCTCGTCCTCGGCCAGCAACACGCGGCGGCCGGCATACGTGGCCTGCAATACCTGCCGCGGATCGTTGAGCGAGTAAGCGGCCTCCATTGCGACCGGGACCACGCTCTTCCCGAGCCGGGCGGTAAACCAGAAGCTGCTCCCCGCTCCCGGCGTGCTCGTAGCGCCCGCGTCCCCGCCCATCAGTTGGGCGATCTTGCGGGTGATGGCAAGCCCCAGGCCGGTGCCGCCATATTTGCGGGTGGTGGTGTTGTCCGCCTGTTCGAAGGCGCTGAACAAGCGCGGCAAGG
>DAOQNK010000187.1:0-4125 GCA_035332045.1 Thiobacillaceae bacterium
GCGCATCGCGGCGGCCGTCGCCGGTCACCCACGAATCGAGGAATCAAGGAGACAAAACATGCGCAAACTCATCTTCGGCCATCTGGTCTATCTCTATACGCCGCTGGGCATCCTGGCGTGCATCCTGGGCATCCTCAAGGGAGGCGACTGGGTGTGGACGGGCATGGCGATATTCGGCTTCAACATCGCCATGGACACCCTCACTTCCGCCCTGCACACCAAGGGCGCGGCCACCGACCGCCGGGGCCAGCCGGTGGGATCGGGCAGCATCCTGAACCTGATGATGTATATCCAACTGGTAAGCTTCACCGCCCTGCAATTGGCCCTGGCCTGGCGCGTCTTCCAGTACGTATCCGGCGCGCCCATCGAGACGATGGTCTGGAACGGCTACGAGTACCAGAGCGGCATCACCGGTCTCGAGCTGGCCATCGCCACCATCGGCGCCGGTCTGCATCAGGGTCTGGGCATCATGTTCGGGCACGAGCTGTCCCATACCAAGGGCATCGGCTTCCTCATCTCCCGCTGGATGATGTCCCTTTCCGGCACCGCCCACTTCTGCTTCGCCCACGTCTACAACCACCACCTGGAACTGGGCCGCGCCTGGATGGGTCCGGAGGGCAACAGGATGGGGGATGACACCGACCCCGCCACCGCGCCCCGGGGCCGCAGCATCTACACCCACTTCCTGATCTCCCACATCGGCCAGTCCTACTTCGGCGTCATGACCGAGAAGAAGCGGCTGAAGCGCATGGGCAAGGGCTTCCTGTCCCTGTCCAACCGCTGGATCCGTGGTTATCTGATGAGCCTGCCTACCGTCGCCCTGTTCCTCGGCGCGGGGTATATGGGTGGCGGCACGGATGGCATGCTGATCGGTCTGGCCTCCATGCTGGTGGTCTGGGTCATCTCCAACTTCGAGCTGGAAGCCCTCAACTACATGGAGCACTACGGTCTGATCCGGGTGAAGGGCCAGCCCATCGAGTACCGCCACTCCTGGGACAACGACAATGCCTTCACCAGCTGGGCCTTCATCGAGATCGGCCGCCAGGCGGATCACCACGACCGGGGCGAGACCCACTTCTGGGAACTGTCCAGCGTCGGTCAGCCTTCCTCTCCCGGCGGCGCCCCCAATGCCATGATCGGTTACTACACCGAGTTCGTCCTGGCCCTGATGCCGCCCCTGTGGCACGCCGTCTACAAGAAGAAACTGGCCATCTGGGACCGGGACTTCGCCAGCCCCGAGGAGCGCAAGATCGCCCAGGAAATCAACCGCAAGGTGGGTTACGAGGTGGATCCCAACGACATCGCCGGCCGCCGACTGGAAGTCAGCTACGCCTTCTGAAACCCGCCACACCCCACGAACCCGGCGCCCCGCCCGGCGCCGGGTCTACCGAAGCACAGACAGGAGACAGCCATGAACGCACCCACCGAAACCGCCCTGGAAACCGCCACCCTCTATGACCGTCTGGGCGGACGCCCCGGCATCGAAGCCATCGTCGCGGACATCTGGAACAACCACGTCAGCAACCCCCTCATCGCCAAGCGTTATGCCAACAGCGATCCGGCCAACGTCAAGCGCCTGGTCACCGAGATGTGCTGCGCCGGCTTCGGCGGGCCCGAGACCTACACCGGCAAGGACATGATCGCCGCCCACAAGGGCATGAACATCAACGACACCGAGTTCGTCGCCGTCTGCGACGACGTGCTCAAGGCCCTGGACAAGAACAACGTCGGCAAGCGGGAGCGGGACGAGATTCTCTGCATCCTCTACTCGCTGAAGGGCGAGGTGGTCTACCAGTAAGTCCATCCGGGGAAACGCCAGCCTGGCGTTCCCCCACCCTTCCCGGTCAGCGGGCGGGGAACGCGCGGCGACGCCTCGGAAACCGGAATCCGCCTTCCTCCGTGGATCGCCAGACTTTCACACCTTCGCAAGGAGCCCATCGTGTTCGGATTGTTCGCCCGCAAGGGCCCCTTTACCGCCCGACTTGCCGCCGGCGGCGAGGAAATCGTGGTCAAGGCCGGCGACAACCTGCTGAAGGCCGCCCTGGAGGCCGGCGTACCCTGGCCCCACAACTGCCGGGTCGGCTCCTGCGGCCAGTGCCGGGCGCGGCTGGTGGAGGGCAAGATCAAACCCCTCAACGACTTCAGCTATGTCCTCGATGAAAAGGACCTGGACGCGGGCATGATCCTGGCCTGCCAGACCTGCCTGCGCAGCGACGTGACCGTGGAGGTGGCCATGGACCGCCCCCCCGCGCCGCTTTCCGCCGCGAAAACATTGCCCGGGCGGATTGCCTCCACCCGGTCCCTGACCCACGACATCCTGGAAGTCGACATCCAGCTGGACGAGGCCCTGCCAGCCTATCTGGCGGGCCAGTACGCGGAGTTGACGGTGCCGGGCGTGATCGAGAAACCCCGCGCCTATTCCTTCGCCAGCGCCCCGGAGAACGAAGCCCCCGGCCATGTGCGCTTCTTCATCCGCCATGTACCCAACGGCGAGATGAGCGGCTGGCTCCACGCCGCCGACCGCCGGGGCGAGCGGGTCTGCGTCGCCGGCCCCTATGGCTCCTTCTGGCTGCGGGAATCCACCGCCCCCATGCTATGCGTCGCCGGGGGCAGCGGCATGGCGCCCATCAAGGCCCTGCTGGAGCAGGTCTCCCGCCAGGGCTTTCAGCGCCGGGTCACCTACGTGTTTGGCGCCCGCACCCGGGAAGACCTCTACTGCCTGGAGGAGATGAATGCCATCAAAGCCCGGGGCAACGGGCACTTCCAGTTTCTGCCCATGCTCTCCCGGGAACCCGAGGACAGCGGCTGGGAGGGGCTGCGCGGCCACTGCACGGAAATCCTCTCCGCCGAACGCATCCCCGATCTGGCGGACAGCCATGCCTACCTTTGCGGCCCGCCGGCCATGATCGACAGCGCCGTGAAGTGCCTGACCGGCGTCGGTGTGAGCGAGAAGAACATCCACTTCGACAAGTTCCTGGACGCCTCCACCATGCCAGGAGGAAGGGCCTGACCGGCCCGGATCGGCACCTCTGCGGGCCGATCGAAAACGGCGGGCCTGCCCGCCGTTTTCCTTTTCCGGGTCAGTGCACCGTCCAGTCCACCAGCCCCGTGTAAGCGGTGGCCAGCACCACCACGCCGAAGAGGATGCGGTAGACCACGAACACGGTGAAATCGTGGGTGGCCACGTAGCGGATGAAGACGCGCACCGCCAGGGCCGCCGACAGGAAAGCGGCGACGAAGCCCACGGCGAACAGGGGCAGGTCGGCCAGGGAAAGCAGGTCCCGGTGCTTGTAGAGGTCGTAGAGGGTGGCCATGCCCAGGGTGGGCACCGCCAGGAAGAAGGAGAACTCCGCCGCCGCCTTGCGCGACAGGCCGAAGAACAGGCCGCCGATGATGGTGGCGCCGCTGCGGGAGGTGCCGGGAATCAGGGCGAAGCATTGGGCGAACCCCAGCTTCACCGCGTCGATCCAGCTCAGTTCGTCCACGTCCTGGACGCGGACGGTGTGCTCCCGCCGTTCCGCCCACCAGATCACCAGGCCGCCGACGATGAAGGCGGTGGCCACCGGAATGGGGGCGAACAGGGTGGCCTTGATGTCGCTGCCGAAAAGCAGGCCCAGGATGGCGATGGGCAGGAAGGCCAGGAACAGATTGATGACGAAGCGCCGGGCCACCGGATCCCCCGGCAGGCCTTTCAACACACCGGTGAACTTGGACCGGTAGTCCCAGACCACGGCCAGGATGGCGCCGGTCTGGATCGCCACTTCGAAGACCTTGCCCTTCTCGTCGTTGAAGTCCAGCAGGTCTCCCGCCAGGATGAGGTGGCCGGTGCTGGATACCGGCAGGAATTCGGTGAGGCCCTCGACGATGCCGAGTATGAGGGCCTTCATGAGCAACATGAGATCCACGGGAACACTTTCTTGGGTGGTAAGAGCGGGCGATTCTAGCAGCCGCCCGTCAAGGTTTCGTCGCGGCCTCCAGGTTCTCCAGCCAGGCCAGGGCTGCTTCCCGGGAATCGCCGCACATCTCCGCCGAGGGCCGCAGACCGGCGCAGAACGCGGGCCTGCCGGGCAGACCGAAACAGGCGCAGCGGTAGTCCCGGGTCAGCTGCGCGCAGGGCATGCCGGC
>DAOQNK010000188.1:0-4050 GCA_035332045.1 Thiobacillaceae bacterium
CGCACGCAGTCCAGCAGGCCCGCCGCCTTCAGGTTGAGGCCGGCGGCGCGGACCATGAGCGGGTCGATGTCGGAGCCGAAGATGGGCAGAGGATGGGGCTCCGCCATGGCGGCCTGGGCGTCCTTGCGCAGGTGCTGCCATTCCACCATGTCGAAGTTCTTCAGGTTCTCGAAGGCGAAATGCCGCTTCAGGCCCGGCGCGATGTTGAGGGCCATGAGGCCCGCTTCCAGCAGGAGGGTGCCGCCTCCCATCATGGGATCGTAGAGGGGGGTGCCCGGCTGCCAGCCGGCCAGCTTCAGCAGGCCGGCCGCCAGGTTCTCGTTCAGGGGCGCGGCGGCGGCCTGGACCCGGTAGCCGCGCCGGTTGAGGGGCTCGCCGGAGAGGTCGAAGTAGATCGAATAGCGCTCGGCGGTGAGGTAGGCCACCAGAGGCACGGCGGGCTCCCGGGTGTCCACGCTGGGGCGCTCGCCGGTGGCTTCGCGGAAACGGTCGCAGACCGCGTCCTTGATCTTCAGGCTGACGATGTTGAGGCTCTTCAGGGGGCTATTGCGGCCCACGGTGGTGACGGCGAGGGTGCGGGAGACGTCGAACAGATCCGGCCAATCCACGTTCAAGGCGCCGCGGTAGAGGTCGTCCTCCATCAGGTAACGGCCTTCCGCCACCCGCCACAGCACGCGAATGGCCAGCCGGCTCCACAGATTCACCTTCCAGCCCAGGGCCATGCCGCCCCGGAAGGCCACGCCACCGGCGGCGGGAATGGCCTCGTCGGCGCCCAGCTCGACGATCTCCTTCAGCAGTTCGGCTTCCAGGCCCCGGGGACAGGGGGCGAAGAAGTGTTCGCGCCGGGCGGCCCGGGGTTCGGCGCGGCCCGGCTTGGCCGGCCTTGGGCCGGATTTTCCGGGACGCGGGGGCCGGCTGTCCGGAGCAGGTTTGCCGTCGGCTTGTGTATCAGGCTTCCGGCGTCGTTGTGGTGCCGGGGCCTTATCCGGCATGGCCTGGGCTGTGGCCGTAGTCTTTTCCGCCAAGGTCGGCCGCTTGGGGGCCTGATGCCGGCCACGCACCGGTGGCCTGCCGCCGCCCAGCCCTTGCTTCTTTTCCCCTGAATCGGGTTTGATGGAAAGCGTATTGCGTTTGGGTTTGTCTGATGACGACACGGGAATTCCTCAAGAAACTGCAACCCAGCCCGGTCACGGCCATCCTGATCGGGTTGGTCGTGTACCTATGGTTCCGGCCACCCGCCTCGGTGGATGACCTGTCCTGGCCCGCGCCCGGCACGCCGGAACTCGCCAACCTGAAGGGCAAGGTCGTGCTCGTGAACTTCTGGGCCACCTGGTGTCCCTACTGCCGCCACGAGATGCCTGCGATGGAAGCGTTTTACCGGGCCCACCGGAGCGAGGGATTCGAGATTGTCGCCTACAGCCTGGATAAATCCCAGGTCGAGGTGAATGGCTTCATGAAATCCGAGGCCTATTCCTTCCCGGCGCCCCTCGCCGGACCCGCCATCACCGAGGCATTCGGCGGGGTGAGCCGGCTACCCACGTCCTTCGTGGTGGATCGGCAGGGCATGGTCCGCCACCGGGTCGCCGGCCAGGTCCATGCCGGCCGCTTGGAGAGTTTGATTATTCCTCTGCTGGCGGCGCCTGGAACCGTCCCGTCTCGGTGAGCAGGCGTTCCATTTCGCGCTTGTAGAGGATGTAGTCCATTTCCGGACAGGGCGCGCCGAGGCGAGTGGCCACCGCCGATATCTGGCCCCGGTGGTGGGCGAAGTGGGTGAACAGATGGGTCAGGGCGTCCCTGGCCCACATGCTGCGCGGCTTCCCATCGCCGTTGCCGAACTCGAACTGGTTGTCGAAGAACTCATGGGGCTGGGCTTCCAGCCAGCTTTGCAGCTTGCGGGCCTCGCGGCGCAGGGCGATCTTGAGCTCTCGCCAGTCGGGATTCTGAATGGCCCGGTAATTCACCGTCGGGCTGTCGCCCTGGAACCTGGCCAACCAGGACTGGCTCACCACGAGCATGTGGTCGACGGTATGGTGGATGCTGTTGAAGTACAGGCCCTGATCGCTGCCCAACACGTCGGGTTGCAGGAAATCCAGGGCGGAAAACAACACTTCATTGGCCCAATGCTGGTAATCGGCCTGGACGACAAAATGGTTCTTCCACGAATACATGTCCCAGCTCCCAAGGTGACGGGTCGCCATGCGACCGGCTTCTGACCAAACTATACCTAATCAGGCGTCATTTCGTGACGTTAACGGGCGGCACGGGCTTTTCCCAGGTCAGCCGCGCCGCCATGGACGGGGTGACTGAAATGCCGCCGTCGGCGCCAACGAACAGGGCGTCGGTGATGCCCATCCGAGAGGCCAGTTCGGGCCAGCGGCCCGGTCCGGAGATAAAGAGGGGTTTGCTGGCCACGTCGGAAAGTGTGCCGGCATGCTCGCCGCGAGCGATGACGGTCACCGCCTGGGCCTGGTCGGCGGGCCAGCCGGTGCGAGGGTCGATCAGGTGGCAATAGCGTTTGCCGTTCCATTCGAAGAAGCGCTGGTAGTCGCCGGAGGTGCCGATGGCTTCGCCATCCTTCAACTCCAGGGTAGCCAGCGCCCCGGCCCGGCGCGGGTGCTGGATGCCCACCCGCCAGGGCTTGCCGCCCTTGTCGCCCAGGGCCAGGATGTTGCCGCCGATGTTGATGAGAGCGTTCTTCACCCCCTGGCTTCTGAGATAGGCCGCCGCCTTGTCCAGGGCATAGCCTTTCGCGTAGCCGCCCAGATCGAGCCTGACGGCGGGATTCGTGTCGGTGACATGGGTGCCGGCGACGGCCAGGTCGGTCGGGCGGGGATTCGCCTTCACCAGCGCCTCGATGGCTTTCGCATCGGGCAGGTGTGGCTCGAAGCTGTCGGAATGGAAGCCCCATAGCCGCACCAGATTGCCGATGGCCGGGTTGAACAATCCTCCCCCCAGTTCCGAGAGGCGGGTGGCGTCCTTCAGCATGGTTGCCAACTCCGGGGAAACCTCTGTCTGGGCCGGGGCACCGGGCCGGGCCTGGGCCAGGAGGCCGTTGAGCCGCTCCAGGTCGCTGGGCTGCCAAGCGTGGAAGGCCCGGTGCATGGCGTCGAAGTCCCGCAATACCTGGTCGGTGGCCCGCTTGGCCTTTTCCTCAGGTTCCCCGTAGACGGTCACTTCCACCAGGGTGCCGAAGACGTAGGACTGCTGGCGGTGGATCTTCTCGCCGCAGCCCGCGAGGAAGGTCACCAGCGCCAGCGCGAGGAACCCCCGCCACAGCCAACTTCGATCGTTCACTCCGCCCCCTTGGTCCGCCCTTCCAGGGCATCCAGGAACATCCCCGCCACGTTGAAGCCGGTCTGGTCGGTGATCTCCCGGAAGCAGGTGGGGCTGGTGACGTTGACCTCGGTGAGGCAATCGCCGATCACGTCCAGGCCCACCAGCAGCAGGCCGGCGGCCTTCAGCTCAGGCCCCAGGGCGCGGGCGATCTCCCAGTCCCGTTCCGACAGGGGCCGGGCCACGCCGGTGCCGCCCGCGGCCAGGTTGCCCCGGGTCTCGCCCTCCAGGGGGATGCGGGCCAGGCAGTAGGGTGCCGCCTCGCCGTCGATGAGCAGGATGCGTTTGTCCCCCTGGGCGATCTCCGGCAGGTAGCGCTGGGCCATGACGGTCTCGGTGCCGTGCCGGGTGACGGTTTCCAGGATCGCGCCCAGGTTGGGGTCGCCGGGCCGCAAGCGGAAGATGCCGGCGCCGCCCATGGCGTTCAGCGGCTTGACGATGATGTCCCCTTGCCCGGCCAGGAATTCCCGGATCAGGCCGGCGTCGCCGCTGACCAGGGTGGGGGCGATGAATGCGGGAAAGCGGGCGATGGCCAGCTTCTCGTTGTAGTCGCGCAGGGCCTGGGGCCGGTTGAACACCCGGGCGCCCTGGCGCTGGGCCATCTCCAGCAGCCAGGTGGCGTAGAGGTAGGCCTGGTCGAAGGGCGGGTCCCGGCGCATGAGGACGGCGTCGAAATCGGCCAGGTCGCGCCATTCGTCGTCGCCCCGGGCGAACCAG
>DAOQNK010000189.1:0-4044 GCA_035332045.1 Thiobacillaceae bacterium
CCCAGTCCCTGTCCTACATGAAGATCCAGGCCAGCCTGCTGCAACCGGTGCTGTCTGACCCGGCGCACCGGACCGAGGCCGAATCCACCCTGGCCAACCTGCGGGATGGCATCACCGCCGCCTACCGCCAGTTGCGGGAGTTGCTGGCCACGTTCCGATTGAAGATGCGGGGAGATTTCCTCGACCTCCTGCAACGCACGGTGACCGAATTCTCCGATCGGGGCGGCCTGCCCGTTCACCTGGAAAACCGCCTGGAAGGCTACCGCCTGTCGCCGAACCAGGAAATCCATACCCTGCAGATCATCCGGGAAGCCCTATCCAACGTCCTGCGCCACGCCCAGGCGAGTCAGGCCTGGGTGCGTGTCTCCCACGAGAACGACGAAATCCGGGTCGCCATCGAGGACGATGGCATCGGTCTGCCCTCCCAGCCCTACTCCGAAGGCCTGCACTACGGCATGAACATCATGCGGGAGCGGGCCGACGGCCTGCACGGCAGCCTGTCCGCTGAAGTCCGGCCGGAAGGCGGCACCCGCATCCTGCTGAACTTCAGGGCCCTCCCCCGCCAGCTGTCCACCCTGGATGCCGCCACTTTGAAAACCCTCCTTCCCCTCGAGCCCCAATGACCCAGACCGAACTCAATGTCGCCATCGTCGATGACCATCCCCTGTTCCGGCGGGGACTCATCCAGCTGCTGGGCACGATCCCCCAATTCCAGCTCGTTGGCGAAGCCTCCTGCGGCAGGGACGGCATCGACCTGGTCAAGCGGCTGAAGCCCGACGTACTGCTGCTGGACCTGAACATGAAGGACATGAGCGGCCAGGAAGTGCTGAAGGAAGTGAAGGCGGGCGACCTGGACACCCGGGTCATCATGATCACCGTCTCGGACCAGGCGGAAGACCTGGTGGCGGCGCTGCGTAATGGCGCCGACGGCTATCTGCTCAAGGACATGGAGCCGGAGGAGATGGTGGCCAGCCTCAAGGCCGCCGCCAACGGCAAGCTCACCATCTCGGAAGCCCTCACCCACATCCTGGCCGCCGCCCTGCGGGGCCAGAACCGGCCGGAAACCGTGCGCGAAGCCGACCTCACCGACCAGGAGGTGCGCATTCTGGAGCGCATCGCGACGGGCATGAGCAACAAGGTGATCGGCCGGGAGCTGGATATCGCCGAGGGCACGGTGAAGGTCCACGTAAAGCACATCCTGCGCAAGCTGACCCTCAAGTCCCGGGTCGAGGCCGCCGTGTGGGCCGTGGAGCACCTGCAGAAGAGCAGGGTCTGATCAGGCCGTCAGGACCCGGGCCCGCAACTGGCCGCAGGCACCCTCCACATCCTGGCCGGCGGAATCCCGCAGCCGGGTCAGGATGCCACGCCGGTTCAGACGGGCCGCCAGCTCATTCGCTTTCTCGGCGGCGGGCCGCCGGAACGCCAGGCCATCCACCGGGTTGTAGGGAATGAAGTTCAGCATGGCGTACTTTCCCGACAACAGCCGGATGATGCCCTCCAGTTCCTCGTCGCCGTCGTTGACGCCCGCCATCAGGGTCCACTGATACTGGATGGGATAGCCGCTGGCCCGGGCATAGGCCTCGCCCAATTCCACCAGTTCCGCCGGGTCGATGCGCGGCGCCTTGGGCAACAACCGTTCGCGCAGGTCCGCCCGGGTGGTGTGCAGGGAAAGGGCCAGGGCGGGCTTCACCGGTCCCCGGGGCAGACGTTCGAAAACGCGCGGGTCGCCGACGCTGGAAAAAACCAGATTCTTGTGGCCAAAGCCCCCTTCCAGGCCCAGCAACTCGATGGCTTCCAGCACATTGTCCAGGTTGTGGGCCGGCTCGCCCATGCCCATGAAGACCACCCGGCGCAATGGTCGCAGGCGCCTGGCCAGCACCACCTGGGCGACGATCTCGGCGCTGCCCAGCTGACGCAGCAGGCCCCCTCGACCGGTCATGCAGAACACGCAGCCCACCGCGCAGCCCACCTGGGTGGAGACGCACAGGCCATCCCGGGGGAGCAGCACGCTTTCCACAGTCTGGCCATCCGCCAGGGCGACGAGCAGGCGGACTGAAGCGTCGGCGCCCGGGAACTGGCCGGCCAGACGGGTCAGCCCCTCGAGCTCCCCGAACAAGGTCTCCAGACCGGTCCGCATTCGCAAGGGCAGAAAATCCTCGGCCCGGCGATGCCGCGTATCCAGGGAAGTCCCCCGGCTCCAGGCCCGCAACACCCGGGCCTCGTGGCAAGGTTTCGCGCCCCGCTCGCGCAGGAACTGGCGTATCTGCTCGACGCGCACGGGCCGCCTAGAACGCTTCGGGCAGATCCGGGCGATCCAGCCCGGTGAGGAAGACGCTGAACACCCGGCCCAGACGGGCCCAGGAACAGGCCGCCTCGCCAAGGATATCCAGAAGCAGCGTCAGCAATTCGGTTGGAATCTCGCCGGCATGACGAACCAACAGCCAGATGGGGCCGGTGCGCCAGGAGAGATCGCCCAGGCACTCCTCCAGCGCATCCCAGTTGCCACCATAGTAATCCGGAAAGTCCAGGGCCCGGCCCAGGGCCGCCAGCAGGCTGGCCTTGTCCTTCAAGCCACGCCCGTCCAGCACCGGCACCAGGTCGACCGGCGCGTCCTCGGGCGGCACACCGAGGCGGTAGATGCCGTTCAGGGAAGGCTCAAAGACGATTTCCTGGAGGATGGGCATGGCTGGCCGGCTGGAGGAACCCGGTCGACGTTGGAATCAGGCCAGGATTTTACAACCGGCCAGCCCGGCTGTCGGCGGGATCCCTCGACCGTCTGGACGTGGGGGCCATGGAACAGGCCACCGGAGGGCATCGGGTCTATGTTGAAATCAGCAAGGAGGCAGCCATGTTCAAGCACATTCTGGTTCCCATCGATGGCAGTGAACTTTCGCAGGCGGCGGTCAGGGCGGCCTGCGGCTTCGCCCGGTTATGCGGCGCGCGCTTGACCTTCTATCACGCCAAACCCGGTTATTTCCTGGGCAACATCGGCGGCGAGATGGCCATGGCGGGGCCCGGCATCGACGAAGCGTTTCAGGCCGCCCAGGAAGCGCGCAGCCAGTCCATCCTGGCCGATGCCGCCCGACAGGCCGAAGCGGCCGGCGCCGCCTACACCACGCGCTCGACGGTCACCGACGCGCCCCATGAAGGCATACTCGAAGCCGCGGAAGCCGGAGGCTGCGACCTGATCCTCTTGGCCTCCCACGGCCGGCGCGGTCTAGGCGCCCTGCTGCTGGGCTCGGAAACCCAGAAGGTGCTGACCCACTGCAAGGTGCCGGTGCTGGTGTATCGCTAGCTCAGGCATGGAAACTGGCGCACCCGGACGGACTCAGCCTCCCATGGGCCCGGGTCCCGAGCGATTCGGGCAAAGTGCATGCTCGTTCCCATGACTTCATCACGTGATGCGCTCTGGGCGATGGCGACGAGGATATCGGGCACGAAGCCGGAGGCGAGGATGACGCGGGCAAGCGCCCGGCTCAGGCCTTGGACCGTGCGCCAGGAGGCGAAAGCGCAGGGTGGTAGCGTGGCCATGGGTTGCTCCGGCTGGAGCCTCCCCCGCAGGAAGGCCTATTCCCGGATGCGCCGGAAGCTGCGGTAATGGTCGGCGGTGTACCAGTATTCGCCGCCTTCCCCGGCGATGAGGCGGCGGGCGCCCCGATCCCGGGAGTCTGGCGTCGGCACGGTGTATTCCCGGTAATAGCCGCGCTTCTGGGGCGGCAGCCGGCCTTCCCGGTTGCCGAAGATGCTGCCGTCCTTCCCATACGGAAAAGGACCGCCACGTTTGATGAGGGCCAGGGTCTGGCGCGCCTCCGGTGGTAGTTCCACCACATGGACGGTGGCTTCCTCGAGCCGGCCATAGCCCCCCGTCCAGAAAGCCTGGCCCAGGCCCACCAGCAGGATCAGGCCCAGGAAGACCCAGGCCAGGCGGCGCGGCAGGCTCATGGGGGCTCAGTCGTTAGCGTGCCGGGCGATATAGGCCTTGATGGCGCCCGTGTCCGGGTCCATGGTCTCCACCCGGCGCGGCAGGGACTCCAGGTTCTCCAG
>DAOQNK010000190.1:0-4041 GCA_035332045.1 Thiobacillaceae bacterium
GTGAAGGCGGTCGTACCGTCGGCGCCGGCGTCGTCGCCAAGATCATCGAGTAAACGCACTTGTAGTAAGGCTCGGGGCCGGGGGCGCAAGCCCGCCGGCCCCGCGCGCAAGATGAATTAGGCCAGTAGCTCAATTGGCAGAGCGTCGGTCTCCAAAACCGAAGGTTGGGGGTTCGAGACCCTCCTGGCCTGCCAGACAACACTAACGCACATCGGGTAACGCCGGGTGGAACGACCCCTCTAATGGCGGACAACATCAAACTGCTGGCTGCCGGCCTGCTCATCGTGGCCGGTATTGCCGGTTTTTATCTTTTGTCGGACATGCCGACCGTGGTGCGGGTGCTTTCCGTGCTGGCGGGTTTGGGCGCGGCGGCGGCGGTGGCTTGGTATACCCAGGCGGGTCGCGGCTTCTTTGCGTTCAGCCAGGAGGCGGTCACCGAGGCACGCAAGGTGGTGTGGCCCACCCGCAAGGAAACCATGCAGATGACCGGCGTGGTGATCCTGTTCGTCGTGGTCATGGCGCTGTTCCTCTGGATGGTGGATGGCTCCCTGACCTGGGTGGTGCATTTGCTCATGGGCAGGAGTGAGTGATGGCGATGCAATGGTATGTGGTCCACGCCTATTCCGGCTTTGAAAAGAGCGTCATGCGCGCCCTCAAGGAGCGGATCGAGCGGGCGGGCATGCAAGACAAGTTCGGCCAGATTCTGGTGCCTGTGGAAGAGGTCGTCGAAATGAAGGGTGGCCAGAAGCGGACCACCGAGCGCAAGTTCTTCCCGGGCTATGTGCTGGTGCAGATGGAGATGGAAGACGATACCTGGCACCTGGTGAAGAGCACCGCCAAGGTCACTGGCTTCGTGGGTGGTCGGGCCAACAAGCCCGCCCCCATCAGCGAGAAGGAAGTGGAGGCCATCCTCCACCAGATGCAGGAAGGCGTGGAAAAGCCCAAGCACAAGGTCACCTTCGAGATCGGCGAGGTGGTGCGTGTCATCGACGGCCCCTTCAACGAGTTCAACGGCGCCGTGGAAGACGTGAACTACGAGAAGAACAAGGTTCGCGTGTCGGTGACCATTTTTGGACGCGCCACGCCGGTCGAATTGGATTTTTCCCAGGTCGAGAAGGCGTAAGCCTTCATGGCCTGCGCCGGGAAGGCCCGGCAAGAGGAGCGTCGACCGGGAAACCGGCGGTGCGATTGGACTCACTTTTAGGAGTTATTGAACATGGCCAAGAAGATCGTCGGCTACGTCAAGCTGCAAGTGCCAGCTGGCAAGGCCAATCCCTCGCCGCCCATCGGTCCCGCCCTGGGCCAGCGCGGTCTGAACATCATGGAATTCTGCAAGGCGTTCAACGCCCAGACCCAGGGTCTGGAGCCGGGTCTGCCCATTCCCGTGGTGATCACCGCCTACGCGGACAAGTCCTTCACCTTCATCATGAAGACGCCGCCTGCCACGGTGCTCATCAAGAAGGCCGCAGGCATCCAGAAGGGCTCTTCCAAGCCCCATACGGACAAGGTGGGCAAGATCACCCGCGCCCAACTGGAAGAAATCGCCAAGACCAAGATGCCTGACCTCACCGCCGCCGACATGGACGCCGCCGTGCGCACCATCGCCGGCAGCGCGCGCAGCATGGGTCTCAACGTGGAGGGCGTGTGACATGGCTTCCAAGCGTATCGCGGCTATCAAGGCCAAGGTTGACCGTACCAAGAACTATCCCGTCGACGAGGCTCTGGGCCTGGTGAAGGAAGCCGCCACCGCCAAGTTCGACGAGGCCATCGACGCCGCCATCAACCTGGGTGTCGATCCCCGTAAATCCGACCAGGTGGTGCGCGGTTCCGTCGTGTTGCCGCGCGGCATCGGCAAGACCGTGCGGGTGGCCGTCTTCGCCCAAGGCGCCAATGCCGAGGCCGCCAAGGCCGCCGGCGCCGACATCGTCGGTTTCGAGGATCTCGCCGCCGAGGTCAAGGGTGGAAAGATGGACTTCGATGTCGTCATCGCCACTCCCGACGCCATGCGCGTGGTGGGTCAGCTGGGCCAGATCCTGGGTCCCCGCGGCCTGATGCCCAACCCCAAGGTGGGTACCGTCACCCCCAACGTCACCGAAGCGGTGAAAAACGCCAAGGCCGGCCAGGTCCAGTACCGCACCGACAAGGCGGGCATCATCCACGCCACCATCGGCCGCGCTTCCTTTGAAGTGGTGGCGCTGAAGGAGAACCTGGCCGCCCTGGTGGAAGCCCTGAACAAGGCCAAGCCCGCCAGCAGCAAGGGTGTGTACATGAAGAAGGTGTCGGTCTCCAGCACCATGGGGATCGGCGTGCGCGTGGACCAGACCAGTCTGGTCGCGCAGCAGTAAGAACTTTGGGCCGTCGCCTTTCCCCACGGGGGAGGGCGGCGGATCGTCAAAGACCGCAGGCGCCGAGGGACGCGGTTCGGTTCCGAGGCTTAATCGCGAAAGCCTGCGCAGACGGTGTTACCCGAACAGGATTGGGCACCGCCCGGGTTCCGGCCCGGGCGGCAAAGCTCCTGATTCAGGTCGCCGTGGGCGCGGCGGAGTATTCCGCCGTATGTTGACTTGAAAGGAGGAAAGACCTTGAGTCTGAATCTCGATGACAAGAAAGCCGTAGTGGCGGAGGTGTCGGCGCAAGTGGCCAACGCCCAGACCATCGTGGTGGCCGAGTATCGCGGCGTCCAGGTGAGCGATCTCACCGTGCTGCGCAAGAAGGCCCGCGAATCTGGCGTTTACCTGCGAGTGCTGAAGAACACCCTGGTGCGTCGCGCCGTGGTGGGCACCTCGTTCGAAGGCCTCGCGGAGCACATGGTCGGCCCGCTGATCTACAGCGTGTCCACCGACCCGGTCGCCGCCGCGAAGGTTCTGAACGACTTCGCCAAGACGAACGACAAGCTGGTCCTGAAGGCGGGTTCCTACGCCGGCAAGGTGCTGGACAAGGGCGGCGTGCAAGCCCTGGCCACCATCCCGAGCCGCGACGAACTCATCGCCATGTTGATGGGCGTCATGCAGGCCCCGTTGACCGGCTTCGCCGCCGCCGTGGCCGCCCTCGCCAAGAAGCGCGAGGAAGGTGCCCCGGCCGAGGCCGCCGCTTGATCGTTTCGCATCCCCATCTCACGACTATTGAATTAGGAGTTATTTAAATGGCAATCAGCAAAGAAGACATCCTGGAAGCCGTCGGTGCCATGACGGTGATGGAACTGAATGACCTGGTGAAGGCGTTCGAAGAGAAGTTCGGTGTGTCCGCCGCCTCCATGGCCGTGGCCGCTCCCGGCGCCGGTGGCGGTGCCGCCCCCGCCGCCGAGGAAAAGACCGAGTTCGACGTGATCCTGGCGTCCGCCGGCGCCAACAAGGTCAACGTCATCAAGGTGGTGCGCGCCATCACCGGCCTGGGCCTGAAGGAAGCCAAGGACCTGGTGGACGGTGCTCCCAAGGCCGTCAAGGAAGGCTGCCCCAAGGCCGAGGCCGAGGACATCAAGAAGCAGCTCACCGAAGCCGGCGCCACCGCCGAGATCAAGTAATCCAGGCGTGGCAAGGGCTTGTTGCCCGAGCAAGGCTGGCGACCCGGGGTCGCCGGCCTTTTTGCGTTGTTTCCGAGCAGGAAGCAGACATCAGTGGACCGACCGGCTTGAGCCGGAACTTGCCCGCTGATTTCTGATCCCTGATCCCTGTCACCGACACGGAGCCGTCATGACCTACACCTTCGCCGAGAAAAAGCGCATCCGCAAGAGCTTCGCCAAGCGCGTGAGCGTATTGCCAGTGCCTTACATGCTGACCACCCAGATCGAGTCCTTCCGGGCCTTCCTCCAGGAAGACGCGCCCATGGAGGCGCGCGGTGACGTGGGCCTGCAGGCGGCGTTCACCTCCATCTTCCCCATCGTCAGCCACAGCGGCAACGCCCGCCTGGAATTCGTCAGCTACACCCTGGGCACCCCGGTGTTCGACATCGTCGAATGCCAGCAACGGGGCCTGACCTATGCCGCCAGTGTGCGCGCCCGGGTGCGCCTGGTCATCCTGGACCGGGAAAGCGTCAAGGAGAAGA
>DAOQNK010000191.1:0-1909 GCA_035332045.1 Thiobacillaceae bacterium
CAGCCAGGTCGTCCCGGTTCAGGCCCGGCAGTTCCCGGCGCAGCAGGTCCCGGGACAGGGCCTTCTGCCGACAGCCGTCCTCCAGGTCGAACAGCAGGGTCTGGGCGTGGCAGTTCCGGGCGTGCTTCTGGAAACGCTGGGCGGCGGCTTCCAGGTCCTCGTACAACCCCAGGGCCGGCGCGTACTTCACCGGCGGGTAGTAGAGCTGGATGCCGGGCCAGTAATCACCCAACACGCGGCTGGCGACAGCCATATCGGACTCCTCTTCTCGCGATCGACACGGATGCCGTTCATCGCCGGCCTCCTGGTTGATGCGAACGCTAGTCCCTTATTGACTTTTGCACCGCACAAATATTTCAAGCGTGGGTATTGAAAAACCTAATGATTTAGTCGACTTTTACGCCTCGACCTCCGGGACCATACTTGGCGGGTCGCATCCCCCTCACCCCCAGCCCCTCTCCCGCCCACGGGAGAGGGGAGCTTCGAGAGTCGCTTCGCGACTATGCAAAGTGGAGCCCGCCATGACCACCATTCGCCAAGAAGACTTCATCCAGTCCATCGCCGATGCCTTCCAGTTCATCTCCATCTACCACCCCCTGGATTTCGTGCGAGCCATGAAGGCCGCCTACGACGCGGAGGAATCTCCCGCCGCCCGGGACGCCATGGCCCAGATCCTCGTCAACTCCCGCCTGTGCGCCGAGGGCCACCGGCCCATCTGCCAGGACACGGGCATGGCGGTGGTCTTCCTGAAGATCGGCATGGACGTGAAGTGGGACGGCGCCATGAGCCTCCACGACATGGTCAACGAGGGCGTGCGCCGGGCCTACACCCATCCGGACAATCCCCTGCGCGCCTCGGTGCTGTCCGACCCGGCCGGCGCCCGCAAGAACACCCGGGACAACACCCCGGCGGTCATCTACATGGACCTGGTGCCCGGCAATACGGTGGACGTGAAGCTGGCCGCCAAGGGGGGTGGCTCGGAGAACAAGGCCCACTTCACGGTGTTGAACCCCTCCGATTCCATCGTCGACTGGGTCCTCTCCGTGCTGCCCGAGATGGGGGCCGGCTGGTGCCCGCCGGGCATCCTGGGCCTGGGCATCGGCGGCACGCCGGAGAAGGCCCTGCTCATGGCCAAGGAAGCCCTGCTGGACCCCGTCGACATCCAGGATCTGAAAGCCCGTGGCCCGAAGAGCAAGGTCGAAGAACTGCGCCTGGAACTGCTGGAGAAGGTGAACGCCCTGGGCATCGGCGCCCAGGGACTGGGCGGCCTCACCACCGTGCTGGACGTGAAGATCAAGGACTATCCCACCCACGCCGCCAGCCTGCCGGTGGGCCTCATTCCCAACTGCGCCGCGACCCGCCACGTCCACTTCACCCTGGACGGCTCCGGCCCGGCGGTGTTCACCCCCCCGGCCCTGTCCGAGTGGCCCGAGATCGCCATGCAAGGCCCGGCCACCGCGCGCCGGGTGAACCTGGACACACTCACCCGGGCGGACACCGCCACCTGGAAGGCGGGCGAGCAGTTGCTGCTCAACGGCAAGCTGCTCACCGGCCGGGACGCGGCCCACAAGAAGCTGGCGGACCTGGTGAGGAACGGCCAGCCCCTGCCCGTGGATTTCAGGAACCGCTTCATCTACTACGTGGGCCCGGTGGACCCCATCGCCGGCGAGGCCGTGGGTCCGGCCGGTCCCACCACGGCGACGCGCATGGACAAGTTCACCGACCTGATGCTGGGCGATCAGGTGGGCCTCATCGGCATGGTGGGCAAGTCGGAACGGGGACCGGAGGCCATCGCCTCCATCCGGGCCCATGGCGGTGTCTACTGCATCGCCGTGGGGGGGGCGGCCTACCTGGTGGCCAAGGCCATCAAGGCGGCCAGGGTGCTGGCCTTCCCGGAACTGGGCATGGA
>DAOQNK010000191.1:2009-4035 GCA_035332045.1 Thiobacillaceae bacterium
GCCACCTTGCCGCGCTTGGCGCTGGCCTTGTAGTCCAGGGCGCGGTTGAGGTCCGGGTCCGGGGTGTTCCAGGCATAGCCGGCGCTTTCGATGCCCTTGGCGCGGGGCTGCTTCGGGGTTTCGGCTTGGACACCCGACGTGGCCAGAAGGGTGACCAGGGCGAGGGAGATCAGGGTACGGTTCATGTCTCGGTTCCTTGAAGGCTTAGGGCATGCTGGCCATGAATTCGGCAATGGCGCGGGTTTCCTGCTCGGTCATGCGCTCGGCGATGGTCTGCATGACCTTGGTGCCGTTGGTACGCTTGCCGGCGGCATAGAGCTTGAATTGTTCCAGGGCGTACTCGACGTTCTGGCCCGCCACCCGGGGAAATTTGCCATCTCCCGCCCCGCTCTCGTCATGACAGCTTTCGCAGGATGGAATGCCGCTCTTCGAGTTGCCCTTCAGGTAGAGGGTCTTGCCCACGGGCAGCAGGGCCGGTTCCGTCACCGTGCCCGGCGCGGCCTTCTGGGAGGCGTAGTACGCGGCCAGGTTTGGCAAATCCTCGTCGGTCAGGCCCGCCACGATGGGCGCCATGATTTCGCTGACCCGCTTGCCGGACTTATAGTCCTTCAGTTCGCGCAGCAAGTAGACCGCCTGCTGCCCGGCCAGTTTGGGAAAGGCGGGCACCAGGCTGTTGCCATCTTCGCCATGGCAGGAGGCGCACAGGTTGCCGGCCAGGCTGACGGCCTTCGCGGCATCGCCGGCCTGGGCAAAGGCGGTTGAAAGAAGAAGCACCAGAGACGCGGCAGGCGCGAGGTATCGGGGATTCATGGAGTTTCCTATGGATGCACAACAGTGAAAGCATACTCAGGCGCGGCCGCCCAGGCGAACCCCTTGCTACCCTTCCGGGCGGCAAATTGATGATCGTCAAGATTGATGGCCGAAATTAATCGCCCCGGGAAGGCAAGCCGCTCGGGCAAAATACCGACATCACGCTGCGGAGGACGGTCATGGAATTGCTGTGGTGGCATTGGGTGGCCCTGGGCCTGCTGCTGATCGGCTCGGAATTGCTGCTGCCGGCGTTCTATCTGGTCTGGTTCGGCCTGGGTGCTCTGCTGACCGGCCTGCTGGTGGCCGTCCTGCCCCTGGGCCTGACCGCCCAGCTGGTCCTCTGGAGCGTGGCGTCCACGGCCATGGTCGCGGCCTGGATGAAGTACTTCCGCAACCCGGACCGGACCCACGCCGGCCAGGCCAAGGAAGGCGCCCTGGGCACGGTGGGCCTGGTGACCCGGCCTGTGGAAGATCTGGGCCAGGGTGAAATCCTCTTCCAGCGGCCTGTGCTGGGCTCGGACCGCTGGCCCGCGGTGGCGGATCGGGCCATCGCCGCCGGCGTCAAGGCCCGGGTGGTGGACGTGCTGGGCCAGACCTTGAAAATCGAACAACTCTAGGAGACTCCCATGGGCGGCGAAATCGTATCCATCGCACTCATCCTCTTTCTCTTCCTCACCCTTTGGAAGGGCGTGCGCATCGTGCCCCAGGGCGAGGAATGGGTGGTGGAGCGCCTGGGCAAGTACCTGAAGACCCTCATGCCCGGCCTGCACATCCTGGTGCCTTACATCGACAATGTCTCCTACAAGGTCACCACCAAGGATCTGATCCTGGACATCCCCCAGCAGGAGGTCATCACCCGGGACAACGCGGTGCTCATCACCAACGCCATCGCCTTCGTCAAGGTCACCGACACCCAGAGCGCGGTCTATGGCGTGACCAACTTCCAGATGGCGGTGATGAACCTGGTGCAGACCAGCCTGCGCGCCATCATCGGCGACATGGACCTGGACCAGGCCCTGTCGAGCCGGGACCAGATCAAGGCCCGCCTGAAGGAATCCATCGCCGACGACGTGGCGGACTGGGGTTTGACCCTGAAATCCGTGGAAATCCAGGACATCAAGCCCTCCCCCACCATGCAGAAATCCATGGAAATGCAGGCTGCCGCCGAGCGGGAACGCAAGGCCACCGTCACCCGGGCCGAGGGCGACAAGCAGGC
>DAOQNK010000192.1:0-4017 GCA_035332045.1 Thiobacillaceae bacterium
ACTCGTGCTTGCGGATGCGGTTGATGTCGTAGTCGGCGACGCTGGCGGCGGCCACCAGGCCCACCTGGACATGCTCCCCCATGATCAGGCGGTAGGCGTAATAACAGGCCTTCCCGTCCTGTTTGAGCACGCCGGCGTCCAGCATCGTTTTCAGATTCTCGGCGGCCTTGGCATAGACCTGGGGCGCGTAGGGATCCGTGTCCCGAGGCAGATCGATCTCCGGCTTGGAGATGTGCAGGAAGCTCCAGGGGCGTCCCTCGGCCAGCAGGCGGGCTTCTTCCGTATTGAGCACGTCATAGGGGGGCGCGATCACCTCGGGTGCCCGACCGGGAGCGGGACGAAGGGCTGGGAAGGGTCGAACGAGAGACATGGGGTTTTCCTGGCATCGAAAATGAAGCATTTTACCGCCCTGGCCAAGATTCCCGCTCCGCCCATGCCCGCCCGCCGCCTGAACGATCTCCAACAGAACCGCCTGGACTGGCTGGTGCAAACCCTCTATACGGCCTGGCGCCTGTTCGTGAAGAACGAACTCCAGAACCACGCCGCCGCCACCGCCTTTTACTTTCTGCTGTCGGCCGCCCCCCTGGTGCTGCTGCTCACCTTCGCCACCCAGTATCTGGCCAAGCTGGCGGAGACCTCGGTGCCGGCCGTCCTGCTGCTGGCCGCCCTCTACGAGCAATTCCAGCTGGACGAGCTGTCTGCCCTGGGGGTCATTCCCCAGAAAGCCCAGATCGCGGCCAGCGGCGTCGGTCTTCTGACCCTGGTACTGTCCTCCCGGGGGCTGGTGAACGCCCTGCAAAGCGCCTTCCGGGTCATCTTTCCCGATGAATCCAAGCGCCCCTTCGTACTCAACTGGGTCCTGCCCCTGATCATCATTCCGGTGGTCTTCGCCCTGGTCCTGCTGGCCGTGGTGGCCCAGGCCAGCCTGAATTTCTTCTCCAGCGTGGATCTGCTCGGGCGCGGCAGCGGGCTGGCGCTGAAGAGCATCAACTTCGCGCTGGCCTTCCTGGCCGTCTGGCTCCTGCTCTACCAGGCCCTGCGCCGTCTGCCCCTGGCTCGGCCGCCCAAGCGCGCCACCCGCTGGGTGAGCCTGCTGGCGGCCCTGACCCTGGGCGGCATGTTCTACGGTTTCGGCCTGTTCTTCCGGGTGGAGAAATATCAGGCGGTATATGGCGCCCTGGGCGGGGTGGTGTTCATCCTCATCGGCGCCTACTTCGCCTGCGTCGCCTTCTATTTCTGGGCCCAGCTTCTCTATGCGTTGACCAAGGTGGATGTGGCGGCCCTGGAAAAACTCTTCCTGGGAAGCGCCGGCCCCGGCGCGACCAAGCTGGATGCCATCGTCTTTTCCAGGGCCAACCGGCTGCTGGCGAAATACGGCCGGCGCTTCGAGCCGGGTGAAATCCTGATACGGGAGGGCGACACCGCCAAGGAAGCGTTCTTCATCCACGCGGGGGAGGTGGCCGTCTACAAGCACTTCCCGGATGGGGAAAGGCACCTGGCCGACATGGGGGAAGGCAGCCTCCTGGGGGAAATGGCCTATCTGCTCAACGAAGCCCGCACGGCCAGCATCCGGGCGAAGACCGAGGTCACCGCCCTGGTGCTGCCGCCGGAAATGCTGGAGGAGTTGATGCGCTACTCGGCGCCGCTCTCCCGCCGGATCATCGCCAGCCTGGCCCAGCGGCTGATGCGCATGAACCAGGCCCCGAGATGAGCCCGAAGTGGGGCGGGCCACTCAGACAGCCGGCTTCACCGGCGTGAGCTTCCAGATTTCCGCGTTGTATTCCGCCATGGTGCGGTCGGTGGAGAATTTGCCGCTGGCCGCGGTGTTGAGGATGCTCATGCGGGTCCACGCGGCCTGGTCCCGATAGGCGGCGGCCACCCGCGCCTGGGCATTCACATAGTCGCGGAAGTCGGCGGCCACCATCCAGGGATCGTGGGGGCTGCGGATGGCCTGGATGATCGGCTCGAAGAGCCTCGGTTCATCGGGATTGAAATGCCCGGATTCCAACAGGGCCATGACCCGGCCCAAGTCCTTGTCGGCGCGGATGATGGCGTCGGGATCGTAGCCGGCGCGGCGAGCCTCCACCGCTTCGGCGGTGAGGCCGAACAGGAAGAAGTTGTCGTCCCCGACCTCCTCCCGGATTTCGATGTTGGCGCCATCCAGGGTGCCGATGGTGATGGCCCCGTTCATCATGAACTTCATGTTGCCGGTGCCCGAGGCTTCCTTGCCGGCGGTGGAGATCTGTTCGGACAAGTCGGTCCCGGGGGCGATGACCTCCATGGCCGAGACCCGGTAGTTGGGGAGGAAAGCCACCTTCAGCCGATCCCCGATCCCGGGATCGCCGTTGACCCGTTCCGCCACCTTGCAGACCAGGCTGATGATGCGCTTGGCCATGAAATAACCCGGTGCCGCCTTGCCGCCGATGAGCACGCAGCGGGGCGTCCAGTTCGGGTCCTCGCCGTTCTCCAGGCGGGTGTAGAGATGGATGACGTGGAGGATGTTGAGCAGCTGGCGCTTGTATTCGTGAATGCGCTTCACCTGGACGTCGAACAGCGCATCGGGATTGAAGTCCACGCCGCAGTCGCGTTTCACCAGCGCCGCCAGGCGGACCTTGTTGGTCCGTTTCACCTCGCGCCAGCGAGCCTGGAAGCCGGGATCCTCGGCGTGGGCGGCCAGGCCGCGCAGTTCGTCCAGGCGCGTGACCCAACCCCGGCCGATGCGCTCGTTGAGCAGCCGGGCCAGGTCCGGATTCGCCGCCGCCAGCCAGCGCCGCTGGGTCACCCCGTTGGTCTTGTTGTTGAACTTGTGGGGCCAGAGTTCGAAGAAATCACGGAACAGGCCCTGCTTCAGGAGATCGGAATGGAGTTCGGCGACGCCGTTCACGGAATAGCTGCCGACGATGGCCAGGTAGGCCATGCGCACCTGGGGATCGCTCCCCTCCTCGATCAGGGACATGCGGGACAAACGGCTGCCATCGCCGGGCCAGCGCTTTGCCACTTCGTACAGGAAGCGGGCGTTGATCTCGTAGATGATCTCCAGCAGGCGCGGCAGCAACTGGCCGAACAGCCGCACCGGCCATTTCTCCAGGGCCTCGGGCAGCAGGGTATGGTTGGTGTAGGCCATGGTCCGGCTGGTGATGGCCCAGGCCTCCTTCCATTCCAGGCCCCGCTCGTCCATGAGCAGGCGCATCAACTCCGCCACGGCGATGGTGGGATGGGTGTCGTTGAGCTGGAAGCAGTTCTTGTCGGCGAAACGGGCGTAATCCTTGCCGTGATACTGGTCCCAGCGGGCCAGCACGTCCTGGAGGCTGGCGGAGGCCAGGAAATACTGCTGGCGCAGGCGCAGCTCCTTGCCGTTCTCGCTGCTGTCGTTGGGGTACAGCACCATGGTGATGTTTTCGGCGGCATTCTTGGCCGCCACCGATTCCGTGTAGGAACCGGCATTGAACTCGTCCAGGTCGAATTCGTCGGTGGCCGCCGCGCTCCAGAGGCGCAAGACGTTGACGGTGTTGTTGCGGTAACCCGGGATCGGGGTGTCGAAGGGCACGGCCAGCACGTCGTGGGTATCCACCCAGCGCACGTGCATGCGGCCGTTGTCATCATGGTAAAGCTCGGTGCGGCCGCCGTACTGGACCCGGCGGGTGTGCTCCGGCCGCTCCAGTTCCCAGGGGTTGCCCTCCCGCAGCCAGTGGTCGGGCTCTTCCACCTGGCGGTTGTTCTCGATGTGCTGCCGGAACATGCCGTATTCGTAGCGGATGCCATAACCCATCACCGGCAATTGCAGGGTGGCGCAACTGTCCAGGAAGCAGGCGGCCAGCCGCCCCAGGCCGCCATTGCCCAGGCCGGCGTCGTGTTCCACGTCGAGCATCTCTTCCAGATCCAGCCCCAGGCGCCGCAGGGCGGGCTCCGCCTCCTCGTCCAGGCCCAAATTGAGGAGGGCATTCCCGAGGGTGCGGCCCATCAGGAATTCCAGGGACAGGTAGTAGGCGTGCTTGGCATCCCGCTCCTCATAGGCGA
>DAOQNK010000193.1:0-4013 GCA_035332045.1 Thiobacillaceae bacterium
TGGCGGCTCCGCGCCGCCGGCCAGTCCGGCCGCCGGCGCGGTCGCGCCCGCCGCCCCGGCCCAGGCGGGCGCCATGGGTTTCGTGCGGATCGAGACCGATCCGCCGGGGGCCGTGGTGCTGATCGACGGCGGCCGCTTCGGGGGCGTCTCGCCGGCCCAGATCGAATTGCCGGAAGGCGTCCATCGTGTCGTGATCCGCAAGGAAGGCCACCATGAACTGGAAGCCAACGTGGAAGTGGCCAAGGGCAAGGAAATTCCCTTCCAGGTCACTTTGACGCCCGCACAATGAATATGCGAGCCTTATCAACACGCCACGGCGAGGACAGGGCCAAGCCCTGGCGCCGACCGGCCAGGTGCGGCGAGCCGTCCGCCACCGGCGGGGCAGGGGGGATTCATCCGGCGCGCGCCGGTTCAACGGCCGAAACGCGCCTGCACGGGAGCCGGCGACCCCGAATCCCGGCAGGCTGCTAGGATATTGACTTCACATCAGGAGGTTGCCATGAGACTCAAGCCCATTACCTTCATTCTCTCCTGCCTGTTCCTGTCTCCCCTCGCCCTGGCAGCCCCCAAGAAAGGCGATGCATTGCCGCCCTTCAGCCTGGACGCCACGAGTGGCGGCAAGGTGACCCAGCAAGTCCTCAAGGACACCGATCTCGGCATCGTCTACCTGTTTTCCACCCAGAACTGTCCGGTCTGCCTGAGCGGCATCGAGCAGTTGCGGCAGATCGCCGCCAAGCACCCCGGCGACAGCCTGCGGATCATCGCCCTGGGCAAGCAGGACCTGGCCACGCTGAAGAAGTCCCTGCCCGTCGCCGGCGCCAATCTGGTGGTGGCCGCTGCGGACGCCGATACCCTGGCCCGCTACAACGCCCAGTACGTGCTGCCCACCACCTACGTGACCGGCCCGGGCGGCGAAATCCTCAATGCCCTCCAGGGCGGCGGTGCCTCCACCGAGGCGGTGCTGGTCACCCTGGCCGAGAAGCAGTTGCAGCGCAAGAAGCCCGCCGTCGCCAAGGATGTTTTCGAGGCCGCCGAGAAGGCCGGGGGGGGCTCCCTGGCCCAGGCCGGCAAAGGCTACAGCCTCCTCAAGGAAGGCAAGGCCGACGAGGCCGAGAAGCTCTTTGCCGCCCTGAGCAAGAGCGCCGACAAGGAAACCGCCCTGCGGGGCCGGGAGGGTCTGGCCGAGGCCCTGCTGGCCAAGGGCCAGGCCGGCGAGGCCCTGAAGGAGGCCGATGCCGTGCTGGCCGTGGCGCCCAAGCGGGTGGCCGCCAACCTGATCAGGGCCCGGGCCCTGAACCAGCAGGGTGACGCCGCCAAGGCCGAACAGTCCCTGGCCGTGGCAACCAAGGAGGATGCCGACGGCGACTTCAGCTTCCAGCGGGCCGAGGCCAATCTGGCCCAGGGCAACCTGCTGCGCAAGAAGTCGCCCCAGATCGCCCTGGCGTCCTTCAAGACCGCCGCCAAGGAGAACCCCCACTCCGTCGAGGCCATCAGCAACCTGGGCGCCCTGCAAACCGCCAGCGGCGATCCCAAGCAGGCCCTGGAAACCCTGAAGAAGGCCCAGGCCCTGGATCCGGGCGACAAGCTGCTGCACGGCCTCATGCGCCAGGCCCAGGAAGCCATGGCCCAGAAGCAGGACCTGGAGCGGCAGCGCTACATCGACGAGACCGTCAAGGACCTGGCCGCCCGCTTCAAGGAGCAGCAGGCCCGCAAGGCCCAGGCGCCGGCCGACGACTGGACCACGCCGCCCTTGGTGGTGAGCGTGCTGGGTTTCCGGGAAGAAGGGCCCGTCTCCCTCTCCGGCCGCATCGGCCTGGAAGGCGTGCTCCAGCACGAACTTCAGGGGGCCCTGGCCGCCAAGGGCATCCAGGTAGTGGACCGGGCCCTGCTGGACAAGCTGCTCTCCGAACTGCGCCTGGGTTCCTCCGACCTGGCCGATCCCGACACCCAGCTCAAGCTGGGCCGCATCCTGGCCGCCCGCCTGACCGCCGCCGGCAGCGTGCGCGATGCCGAAGGCCACGGCCAGGCCAGCATGCGCCTCATCGACACCGAAACCACGGGCATCGCCCTCTCGGTTTCCGAGAAGCTCGCCGGTTCCCCCGACCCGGCCGCCCTGGCCGGGAAGATGGCGGCGGAAGTGGCCAAGGCCATCCACGACAAATATCCCATGAAGGGCCGCATCGCCCTGGTGGACGGAGACACGGTGGCCCTCAACCTGGGCAAGAAGCATGGCGTGGCGGTGGGCCAGCAGTTCAACGTGCTGGGCAAACCCGAGGCCGTGGAACTGAACGGCAAGATCCTGGGCTACAAGGAAACCAAGGTGGCCCAGTTGAAGGTCACCGAGGTCCAGGACGGCCTGGCCTATGCCAAGGCGGTGGAAAAGGCCGGCGCCCTGGAGAAGAACCAGCGCGTGATCCAGAAGGACTGACCCGTGCGCCGACTGTTCCTCGCTCTGCTCGCCCTGTGGATGCTCGCCGGCCCGGCCCGGGCCGACGACACCCTGGCCCTGTGGGATTTCGACAACAACACGGTGGGCCCCATGGAGGCCATCCAGGGCGTGGAACACCTTTCCCGGATATTGCCCGAGGCCTTGTTGGCCCGGCTGTCCCGTACCCCGGGCCTGCGGGTCGTGGAGCGGGTGCGGCTGCGGGAGGTGCTGGACGAGCAGAAGCTGGGCGCCAGCGCCGTCGCCGACCAGGAGGCCCGGTTGCGCTTGGGCCGCATCCTGGGGGCCGGCAACATGCTCTTTGGCGAGTACATCGCCCTGGGGCCGGTGATCCGGGTGGACGTCCGCCTGGTGGACGTGGCCACTTCCCGCATTCTCCTGGCCGAAGCCCGGACCGGGGTCGAGGAGGATCTGCTGGCCGACATGGCGGATCTGGCGGAAGTCATCGCCCGCGCCCGGGGCCAACAGGCCGCCAAGGGCGGCGCCACGTTTCCCCCGGCCGCCTGGGCGCTCTATGAAACAGGCCTGCGGCAGATGGACGACAAGCAATTCGCCGCCGCCGTCGACACCTTCAAACAACTCCTGGTCCAGCATCCGGGCTTTGCGCCCGCCGAGCGGCAGATCGGACTGGCCCTGGAACGTCTGGCACGGAAGAACTAGCGATGATCGAATCCTGGTACCTGGAAGGCGCCGCCGCCGGCGGCAACAATCTCCTTTATCCCCTGGAACGCCTGCCTTTCCGGGTCGGCCGCGACGCCACCTGCGAGCTGTCGGTGGCCTCCCGGGACATCTCCCGCGTCCATGCCCAGATCGAGGCCGACGGCCATGGCGGCCTGCGGGTGGTGGACCTGGGCAGCACCAACGGCACCTTCGTCAACCGCCAGCGCATCGAGAAGAGCGCCGACCTGAAGGAAGGCGACATCCTGCATTTCGGCACCTCCGAGTTCCGCCTCAAGCGCAAGGCCGCGGCCAGGCAGGAGGCGCCCGCCGAGAACGCCGACCGGACCATGTTCTTCAACCGCAGCATGGACCTGCCGGAAAACTTCCTGCTCCAGGAAAAGGAATTCCTGGAGATGCTGGACCAGGATCTGGTCACCGTGGCCTACCAGCCCATCGTCAATTTCGGCGACCGCAGCCTGGCCGCCTACGAGGTGCTGGGCCGGGGCAACCACAGCGCCCTGCCCCAAGCCCCCATCCGCCTGCTTTCCCTGGCCGCCACCCTGGGCAAGGAGGTGGAACTGAGCGAAGCCTTCCGGGCCGCCGGGGCCCGGGCCGCCGCCGCCCGGGGCGAGAAGCTGCGGCTGTTCATGAACAGCCATCCCAAGGAAATGTTCACCGAGCGGCTCTACCAGTCCCTCGCCGTGCTCGCCGGCCTGGCGCCCAACATGGAGATCGTCCTGGAGGTGCACGAGACCGCCGTGGCCGAGGTGGACAAGATGAAGGTCATGGCCGCCCGCCTCAAGGAAATGGGCATCCTGTTCGCCTATGACGATTTCGGCGCCGGCCAGGCTCGCCTCAACGAGCTGGCCGAGGTTCCCCCCGACGTGGTCAAGTTCGACATGGCCCT
>DAOQNK010000194.1:0-3988 GCA_035332045.1 Thiobacillaceae bacterium
GCGCACGTGGACCACAACCTGCGCGCCGCCTACCTGCACGTGCTGGCCGACGCCCTGACTTCAGTGCTGGCCATCGTTGCCCTGGCGGGGGGCATGCTCTACGGCTGGCAATTTCTGGACCCCGTCATGGGTCTGGTAGGGGCCGTCCTGGTGGGGCGCTGGGCCTGGGGCCTGGCCCGGGACAGCGGCGAAGTCCTTCTGGACGCGGAAGATCATGGCCAGGTGGCAGGCGAGGTGCGCCGCCTCATGGAAGCCATTCCCGACCACGAGGTGGCCGACCTGCATCTATGGCGGATCGGCCCCGCCAGCCGCGCCTGCATCCTCTCCCTGGTGACCCACCGGCCCCGGCCCGCCGAGTACTACCGCCAGACCCTCGCGGCCATCCCCGGCCTGGATCACCTCACCGTGGAGATCAACCACTGCCGTGACAGCCGCTGCCAGGCGGTCGATCAAGCCTGAACCGCCCTTCTGTTTCAGGCGGGCGCTCGCTTCCCGGGCCGGGCGGGCTGGGCTGCCCCGCCGAGATCGAGCCGACCTTCGGCCAGCCGGTTCAGACCGTCGGCGAAGCTCGCCAGGCCTGAGCTGCGCAACAGCACGCAGGGTTTGCCGGCCTGCTTGCAATGGCGCTTCAACTGGAAATAGGCGGGGTGGCCCACGCAGTCAGCGGGGCAGATTACCGCATCGGCCTGACCGAGCAGTTCGGGCAGGCGGGAGAGGCCTTCCTCCTTGCCGCCATCGTGGTACATGAACTGGCCCCCGGCCTTTTCCACCAGGGAACGGTATTGGGGTTGAAGGTTGGTGCGGCCACCTACGCAGAGCAGGCGGCGGCCGCCGAACCCGGGCCGGGCCGGACAGGCCGCATCCAGGCCGCAGTCGGCGCAGTCCGGGGCTTTGTCCAACAGGCGCTCCAGGGCGTCCCGCTCCTCGCTGGCGCGGCGCAGGGATTCTGACAGCTTCTGGTTGTCGGCCTTGAGGGTGGCGAGACGCTCCTCCAGGGCGTCGGCCCGGCCGGCCTGGCGGGTGAGGACCCCGGCCCGGGCTTCGGCTTCCACCAGACGGCGCTCCAGCTCGGCCAGGCGCCGGCCGGATTCGAGTTCACCCAGGCGTCGCCTCAGGTCTTCGCTTTCCCGGGCGCGGGTCTCGGCGTCTTCCAGGGCCTTGTCCAGGCGGCGGAGGCGGTCGTCGCGTTGGGCCAGGTCGGCCTCGGAACGCTGGCCGGCGCGCTTCAACTGGCCCCGGAGCAGGCCCAGCTCGGCTTCCAGGGCCGCGACCCGGGCCAGATCGGCGCGCACGCCGGCCCCGACCTGGTGGGAGAGCATGTGGAGGTCTTCATAGAGACGCTGGCCCAGTGCTTCCCCGGTGGCCCGGCAGGTGAGGGCGCCCCACAGGGCGCCGGCGGCTTCTCCCTGGTCCTGGGCGGCCCGCCACATGTCGGCCACCGCCGCTTCGCTCTTGGCCTTGGCGAAACGGCCTACCCACAGGGCGTGGCGGCGGTCCAGGGTCTGCTGCACGGCTTCGGATACCGGGTTGCGGTTCTTGCAGTGGGACACGACGGTGACGTGGGCTTCGTAGTCCGAGGCGCCGGGGTGGACGACGCCCTGTTTGCGGGCCAGCTTGTGCACATCATCCATGGGCAGGCAGGTGCCCACCACGGGACACAGCAGCTTGGGGTCCAACTCCCAGAGGCGGGTGGGCAGGCGGCTGGCCCGGCGTTTCACGGCCGGATCGGCGCCGGCTTCTGGCTCCGTTCCCAGAAAGCGGGTCGTCCATTCCTTGAACAAGGCCGCCGAGCGGGCTTCGAAGGTGGCGGGGGCGTTCATGGTGCCCCTCCCAGGCATTCCCAGGCAGGCCGGCGCGGGGAAGGGGACCGGGCTTGAGGTGCCTCGCCCCGCTCTTCCAGCACTTCACGCAGCTGCTGGCTGCGTTCGCGCAGGGTGTCGCTGCTGGTTTCGGTAGCCAGCCGGTCCAGCAGCATCCGGGCCAGGAGGGCGGAGCGGGGGCGTCCGGTTTGGAGGTGGCAGGCCAGGTGCTCCCTGAGGCCGGCAATGAGGTCGGTGTCGGTGGATTTCGTCTCCATGGCCGCCTCAACCCGCGTCTGCCTGGACGATCCGCTGTGCCGGATCGGATTCCAGCGGCACCAGGACATACGCCGCTGCCGCCAGCAAGAAAAACAGCGCCAATCCGGTGCCAGCGCCCCGGATCAGCCAAAGGAAAGTTTTGCCCCATTCCATATCCGTCTCCCGTGTCGGGTTGTCGAGATCGGCTGGCTGGGGTTTCCCTTGGCTGGCTGCTGACGCCTCCCCCGCCAGGGGGAAGGCATGACGGGATATTAGATAATAACGATTCTCATCTGCAAGAAAAAATGTGAGGCTTCACCACGCGGCGGGCACCGAGGCCCGCCGCGTCGGCTGGCGTGCCGGGTCAGGAACCCAGCTCGCCCATGGCGCTTTGCAGGTAGTTCTGCAGGCCGACTTTTTCCACCAGCTCCAGCTGGGTTTCCAGATAGTCGATGTGCTCCTCGGTGTCTTCCAGGATGTCGTCCAGGATCTGCCGGGAGACGTAATCCTTCACGGATTCGCAGTAGGCGATGGCATCCACGTACAGTTCGCGGCCGCCGGTTTCCAGCTTCAGGTCGCCGGCCAGGCATTCGGGCACGTTTTCGCCGATGTTGAGCTTGTTGAGGGTTTGCAGGTTGGGCAGGCCTTCAAGGAACAGGATACGTTCGATGAGCTTGTCGGCGTGGTGCATTTCCTCGATGGATTCTTCGTATTCATGCTTGCCCAGGGCGTTGAGGCCCCAGTTCTTGTACATGCGGGCATGAAGGAAATACTGGTTGATGGCTGTCAGCTCCACCGCCAGGGCCTTGTTGAGCAGTTGAATGACCTTCTTGTCGCCTTTCATGGGGACTCCTGTCTATGAGGTCAGGTTGCGCGCGCAACCCGGGAATCTTGGCGAGCCGTTGGCTGGGGGTATTGGCTAAAGGGCGATCCGCCACGCGGGCCGGTTTTCTTGCCGGTTGGCCGGATTATAGGCAAGCCGGCGTGAGCAGCTAGCGCTGAATGACCGAGTCGTGTGCAGGGTCGGGGCAGCTGGCGGCGAACGGACTGATCAGGCGGCGCAGCTCAGCCCATCGGATACGTTGGGGCAGTCCCGGCATTCCTTGATGATGCCGTGGGCGCAACGGGCGCATTTGCCGCATTCCGAGGCCACGCCCAGGTGTTCCCGCAGGGCGCTGAGGGAATGCGCGCCCTGGCCGACGGCTTCCCGCACCTGTTTTTCGGTCACGGCCTGGCAAATGCAGACATACATGGCGGACTCCCGGAGATGCAGGGCTCCCATTTTATGCAAATGAGAACGGTTGTCAATAGCGATGTTTTACCCGGCCACCGCCTGGGTGAAATCCTCCAGCAGCTTCTGCACGAATTCCGGCTCCAGGTCGGCGGTAATGAAGACGAAACGGCTGCGGCGGTCGCCCTCCGGCCAGTCGGCGAGTTCGGCAGGCGGGTAGAGCAGGTGCTGGACGCCATGCAGGACCACCGGGTTGGCCTTGCCCGCTACGTGGACGATGGCCTTCATGCGCAGCAGATGCTTGGGCCGGAAGGCCATGAGCATTTCCAGGGCCGAGAACAGGGCGGTCCAGTCCAGAGGGGTCTCGAAGCTGAGGCTGAAGGCGCGGATGCGCCCTTCGTCCTGGTGGGCCGGCGCCGCCTTGCCGCCCAGCAGCGCGCCGCCGGCCACGGGCTTGTAGCGCTGATGAGCTAGCCATGTGGCCACGTCCGGGTGCTTGTCCCGGGTATTGAACAGCCCCGCGTCCAGGATCAGGGCGGGATCGATGGTGCCATGGAGTACCTGGAATCGGGGCGCGGCGGGATTGAGCTCATCCAGACGTGCTTCCAGTTTCGCCAGGGTATCCACGTCGGCCAGGTCGGTCTTGCTGAGCAGGATCCGGTCCGCCACCGCCGCCTGGCGGCGGGCTTCGGGGTAATCA
>DAOQNK010000195.1:0-1826 GCA_035332045.1 Thiobacillaceae bacterium
AAGGCCATGCGCCTGTCGGACCGGCTGGGCGGCCACCTGGTCTCCGGCCACGTGGACGGCGTCGGCGAGGTCGTCCGCTTCGAGCCGGTGGCCGGCGGCGACGGCAGCTGGCGCCTGGACATCAAGGCGCCGGGTGCGCTGGGCCGCTACCTGGCCCCCAAGGGTTCCATCGCCGTCAACGGCGTGTCCCTGACCGTGAACCGGGTCCAGGGCAGCGAATTCTCCATCAACCTGATTCCCCACACCCTGGAGCAGACCATGCTCAAGGACCTGAAGCCGGGGACCCGGGTGAACCTGGAAGCCGACATGCTGGCCCGCTACGCGGACCGGCTGCTGAATTACGTGAACGAACAGGATAAAGACTAATGTCCCTCGCACCGATTCAAGAGATCGTCGCGGAGCTCAAGGCCGGCCGCATGGTCATCCTCGTGGACGAGGAGGACCGGGAGAACGAAGGCGATCTGGTCATGGCCGCCGAGCACGTGACCCCGGAGGCCATCAATTTCATGGTCAAGCACGCCCGGGGCCTGGTCTGCCTGACCCTGACCGATGCCCGCTGCCGGCAACTGGGCCTGAAGCAGATGGTGAGCGACAACCAGACCCCCCATGGCACCGCCTTCACGGTTTCTATCGAGGCCGCCGAAGGCGTCACCACCGGCATTTCCGCCGCCGACCGGGCCGTCACCATCCAGGCGGCGGTGGCGAAGAGCGCGGTGCCCAGCGACATCATCCAGCCCGGCCACATCTTTCCCCTGCGGGCCCAGCCCGGCGGCGTGCTGGTCCGCGCCGGCCACACCGAGGCGGGTTGCGACCTGTGCGCCATGGCGGGCCTGGAGCCGGCCTCGGTGATTTGCGAAATCCTCAAGGAAGACGGCACCATGGCCCGGCTGCCGGACCTGCTGGAGTTCGCCAAGGAACATCAGCTCAAGATCGGCGCCATCGCCGACCTGATCCATTACCGGGCGGCCAATGAGCGCCTGGTGGAGCGGGAAGGCGAGCGGGAGATCGCCACGCCCTTCGGCAACTTCCGTCTGGTGGTCTTCCGCGACAAGATCAGCCGCGCCACCCACCTGGCCCTGAGCCGGGGCGACATCCGCGCCGACGTGGAAACCCTGGTGCGGGTCCACGAGCCCATCTCCCTGGTGGATGCCCTGGACATGACCGGTGCCGGCCACGCCTACTCGGTGCATGGCGCCCTGAAGATCCTGGCCCAGGAGAAAACCGCCGGGGTGGTGGTGCTGCTGCACCGGCCCGAATCCGCCGACGATCTGGCCGCCCGGGCGCTGCCCGCCGACACCGCGCCGCCAGCCCGCAAGTTCGACCTGCGCAATTACGGTACCGGTGCCCAGATCCTGCGGGATCTGGGCGTCGGCAAGATGAAACTCCTCGCCACCCCCCGCAAGATGCCCGCCATGGACGGCTTCGGGCTGGAGGTCACCGGCTACTACGAAGGAAACTGACATGGCCCGCTACGACAAGATCTTCGAATACGAATCCAACCTCAACGGCAAGGGCCTCAAGGTGGGCATCGTCATGAGCCGCTTCAACATCGACGTCTGCGAGGGCCTGCTGTCCGCCTGCACCGCCGGCCTGCTCAAGCACGGCGTGGCGGCGGAGGACATCCGCATTGCCACCGTGGCCGGCGCCCTGGAAATCCCCCTGGTGCTGAAGAAGATGGCCGAGTCCGGCAAGTTCGACGCCCTGGTGGCCCTGGGCGCGGTGATCCGGGGCGAGACCTACCATTTCGAGATCGTCTCCAACGAGATGGCCAGCGGCATCACCCGGGTCAACCTGGATACCGGCGTGCCCATCGCCAACGGCGTGCT
>DAOQNK010000195.1:1926-3981 GCA_035332045.1 Thiobacillaceae bacterium
GAAGTCCACGATCCCGAGGAGACCGGCGACACCACCCCGCCCCATGAGGGTTTCCTGCGGGAACTGCTGGATGGGGTGCTGAAGCAGGCCGAGAGCCTGGACCAGGCCCTGGCGCCCCATCTGGACCGGCCCGTGGCGGAACTGTCCCCCATCGAGCACGCCATCCTGCTCATCGGCGCCTTCGAGCTCACCCACAGCCTCAACGTGCCCTACAAGGTCTGCATCAACGAGGCGGTGGAACTGGCCAAGCTCTACGGTGGCACCGACGGCCACAAATTCGTCAACGGCGTCCTCGACAAGCTGGCGAAGGTGACCCGTCAGGTGGAAATCGAGGCCGGACAGCGCGCCTGAGGCGTCTGGGGATGCCCTCCGAGTTCGACCTCATCGCCCGCCATTTCACCCGGCCCGCCCCCAACGCGGTGCTGGGCGTGGGCGACGATGCCGCCCTGCTGGCGCCCACGCCGGGCACGGAACTGGTGGTGTCCACCGACATGCTGGTGGCCGACCGGCATTTTTCTCGCCACGCCGATCCCTATCTACTGGGCCACAAGGCCCTGGCCGTGAACCTGTCGGACCTGGCGGCCATGGGCGCGGTGCCCCGCTGGGCCACCCTGGCGGTGGCCCTGCCCGAGGCGGACGAGGCCTGGCTGGCGGATTTCAGCCGGGGTTTCTTCGAGCTGGCCGGGCGCTTCGGCGTCAGCCTGGTGGGGGGCGACACCACCCGGGGGCCCCTCAATCTCAGCATCACCGTCATGGGCGAGTCTCCGGCCGGCCGTGCCCTGCGCCGGAGCGGGGCAAAGCCGGGCGACGGCATCTGGGTGTCCGGCGACCTGGGCGGCGCCGCCCTGGCGGTGCGCTACCTGGCCGGCGAGATCGGCCTGGACGCCGCCGATGCCGCCCTCTGCCAGGAACGCCTGCACCGGCCTGAACCCCGGGTCGTGCTGGGCGACATGCTGTGCTGCGTGGCCCACGCCGCCATCGACATCTCCGACGGCCTGCTGGCGGACCTGGGCCATATTCTGGAGGCCTCCTGCGTGGGGGCGGAAATCGAGTTCGACCGCCTGCCGGCCCATCCGGTGGTGGCCCTGAAGCGGGCCGACCCCCTGGTCCGGCGCTGTCTTCTGGCCGGCGGCGACGATTACGAGCTGTGCTTCACCGTGCCCAAGGAACGGGACCGGATCATGCAGGCGGTGGCCGAGACGGCGGGGGTGCCCCTGGCCAAGATCGGCCACATTACCGCCGGGGCAGACCTCTGCGTGCTGGATGGCGAGGGGCGGGAGATGACCGTCGCGGAGCGGGGTTTTGACCACTTCGCCTGAGCAGCGGGGCCTGGACCCGGACCGCGCCTTCCTGCTCGCCCATCCCGCCCACTTCCTTGCCCTGGGCTTCGGTGCCGGGCTATCCCCCAAGGCGCCGGGTACGGCGGGCACACTGGTGTCCTTTCCCCTGTTCTGGCTGCTGGCGGACACCCCGTTCTACTGGGTCTGGATGGCGGCGTTCCTGGCCGTGGGCGTCTGGGCCTGCGGTGTCGCCGGCCGCGGCCTGGGGGTCCACGATCACGGTGGCATCGTCTGGGACGAGGTGGCCGCCTTCCTGCTGGTCCTGCCCTTCGCGCCCGCCGGCCCCTTCGGGTACCTGCTGGCTTTCGCCCTGTTCCGCCTGTTCGACATCTGGAAGCCCTTCCCCATCGGCTGGCTGGATGCGCGGGTGAAGGGGGGCGTCGGCGTCATGCTCGACGACGTGCTGGCGGCGGGCTATTCGATTCTCTGTCTGCTGGGAGCGGCGCGATGGATGTGAACCAGGAAGCCCTCGAACACCTGGCGGGCCAACTGGGCCAGGCCCTGCTGCGCCGGGGCTGGCGGCTGGCCTGCGCCGAATCCTGCACCGGCGGCTGGGCGGCCCAGGCCATGACCGCCGTGGCGGGCAGCTCGGACTGGTTCGAGCGGGGCTTTGTCACCTACAGCAACGACGCGAAGCAGGATCTGCTGGAGGTGTCCGGCCGCACCCTGGCGGAGTTCGGCGCGGTGAGCACGGAAACCGCCCGGGAAATGGCGG
>DAOQNK010000196.1:0-3921 GCA_035332045.1 Thiobacillaceae bacterium
GGCCACCGCCTGGAGACTGGTCATCATGGCCGTCGCCAGATCCAGGGGCCGATCGATGAGCAAGGGCAGCGTGATGACCGTGAGGGCGAAGACCAGGGTGGCCAGGACGGCGCCGAAGACCCCGTAGGCCAGCACGAAAGCCCAATGGTCCGGGCTGAACAGCAGCCCGAGATTGAAATAGCCGGTGGCCACCAGGTCCTGCCTGACGAACAGCCCCACCAGCAAGGCCGATACACGCTCCCAGACACTGAGCAGAAAAGCCAGCAGGACGGCCAACAATCCAATGGAGGCGCCGTTGCGCTTCAAAACGGTGAAGGCTTGCCAGGGTCCGCCCGGGTCGAGCCCATGCTCCAGACGGCTGGATATGGCGAGGAACCCCAGGGCGAGGAAGGGCGCCACCAGGGCAAAGCCGGACAGCAAGGCCATGGTCAGGTGCGTGCTGTCCCTGGCCCAGCCCAGCAACAGCCACCCAGCCAGGGCAAACAAGCCACCAAAGGTGAGGGATAGTGGCCAGGCCCGGCGAAAATCCCGCCAGCCCAGGCTAAGCCAGTGCAATGGCCGTCCGAGGGCGACAGTGCGGATGGCCGGAACATCCATGCCCGCGATCCGGGGCTTCAGAGGCATCGTGTTCATGGTCTCTTCCTCTTCGAATGGGATGGCACTTGGAAAAGAGTCGGAAAAAATAATTCCCGATAATTCAAGTCAACAATAAAGGCTGGGCGAGCGGTGATAATCGAACGATGTCTCGACTGACCCTTACCCTGCCTTCTCTCCTGAGTCCGGATCAATGTCTGGCGGCCATGCACGCCGCCGCGCCCAATTTGGACCGGCTGTTGCGCCGGGGATGGCCCAGCCCCCCGGAACCCTCCCTGACCGGTCTGTGCTGTCGATTCCTGGGACTTGGCACCGGGTCGGCGCCGCCCGTGGCACCCCTCACGGCCCGCGCAGATGGACTGGATGGCGCCTCGGGGTATTGGCTGCGTCTGGATCCTGGCTATCTCGAACCGGGCATGGGCGGATTGATCTTCACCCCCGCCTCCCACCTGGGCCTGAGGACGGACGAGGCGCACGGACTGGCGGAAACGGTCCGCGGGGCTTGGGAGCAGGACCAAGCGGGCGGCCGGCTCCTCTCCCCCGTCCCCGGCCGTTGGTATGTCCACCTGGGCACGGAGCCAGACCTGGACACGACCCCCTTGGATCACATCGGCAGCGACTATCTGACACCCCATCTGCCCCGGGGGACTGACGCCCTGGCCTGGATGCGGCGGGTGAATGACGCCCAGATGCATCTTCATGACCACCCGGTGAATCGAGCCCGGGAGACGGCCGGCCTGGCGCCCATCAACGGACTTTGGCTCTGGGGCGGAGGCCGGTTGCCCAAACTGCCCGACACTCCCGGCGTGATCCTGGGTGGCGACGACGAGATCCAGGCCCTGGCCCAAGGCGCTGGGGCCGCCACTTCCCCCCTGCCAGAATCAGTCTCCGGAATCCCCATGGGTCCGGCTCTGGCGATCCTGCCCGCCTTGACCGACGGCTATGGCCTGGCGGAAGAGCTGGCCCAACTGGATAGGCAATGGTTCAAGCCCCTGCTCTCCGCCCTGCGCCGGGGTCGGCTCACCCGCCTGGAACTGCACGCGGCCGGACGATCGGTCACCCTGAACCCCGCCGCCGTCTGGCAATTCTGGCGTTGAACGAGCGGATTACTTGGGCACGCTCACCTGCCCCATGCGGGCGGCAATGATGCCCTTGCGCTTGAGCAGACCCGCCGAGGCCCGGTGGGACTCGTAATAGCGGGGATTGGGGATCATGGCCGCCAGGGTGGCGGCCTGGTCGGGGCCCAGTCCGGCCGCTGACTGGGAAAAGTAGCGGCGGCTGGCGGCCTCGGCCCCATAGATGCCATTGCCCCATTCAATGACGTTGAGGTAGACCTCCAGGATGCGGCGCTTGCTCCACAGGGTTTCGATCATCACGGTGATGACGGCCTCCTGCATCTTGCGAAGCGGGTTGCGCGAGGCCGAGAGAAACAGGTTTTTTGCCAGCTGCTGGCTGATCGTGGAACCGCCGGCGACGATGCGGCCTTTTCTCAGATTCTTTTCCACGGCCTTTTCGATGCCATCCCAATCGAAGCCCTCGTGCTCCAGGAAGCGGCTGTCCTCCGCCGCGACCACCGCCCTTTTCAGGTGCATGGAGATGTGGCCGTAATCCACCCAGCGATGCCGCAATTGCGCGTCCGGCCGCTTCTCCTGGAGACGATCCAGGCCTGCTTCCATGAACGCGGTGTTGTCTGGGTTGAAGTATCCCCACCAGGCCACGCCCGCCAGATACCCCAACTGGAGATACAGCCCGAGGATCAAGGCGACCAGCCCGCCCCGCCAGATCCAGCGCCCCATCAGGACACCCGCAGCAGAGCCATGACCGGCCCCGTGTCGGGACGCACGCCCCGCCACAGAACGAAGGCCTCGGCCGCCTGTTCGACGAGCATGCCCAGGCCATCGGCGGTCCTGGCACCCCGCGCCCGGGCGAAGGCCAGGAATGGCGTATCGCGACCGTACATCATGTCGTAAGCCAGAGCTTCCGCCGCGAAGACATTTTCTCGCAAGGGCGGCAATTCGCCGGCCAGGCTGGCGGCTGTGGCATTGATCACCAGGTCGAAGGCGCCGGCCACGGCCTCGAATCCGCCGCCGGAAAGCCGCCCGCTGCCCTCGTCGAAATCCTCGGCCAGGGCCTGGGCCCGCTCGGGGGTGCGGTTGGCGATCACCAAAGCGGCGGGTCCACACGCCAGCAGGGGCTGGATGACACCCCGGGCGGCGCCCCCCGCCCCCAGCAACAGCACGCGGCGGCCGGCGGGATCTACGTCCAGGTTGGTTACCAGGTCGCGAACCAACCCGGCGCCATCGGTGTTGTCGCCCAGGATGTCTTCCTGATCGAATCGGAAGGTGTTGACTGCTCCCGCCCGTTCAGCCCGTTCGCTCAGGCGGTTTGCCAACGCATAGGCCGCCTCCTTGAAGGGTACCGTGACGTTGGCGCCACGCCCGCCTTCCGCCATGAACGTGCTGATGGCACCGGCAAAGTCGTCAAGGGGCGCCAAGCGGGCTGTGTACACCATATCCTGGCCCGTCTGGCGGGCGAACGCGGCGTGGATCAGCGGGGATTTCGAATGGGCGATGGGGTTGCCGAACACGGCATAGGCATCGGTCATGATGGAAAAACGCGGGCCTGGGAGGCCAGGATATTAGAAGAGACGGGGCTCGAGAAATACACAAATAAACGCACCAATATAGTGCATTACGCACCGCAATGAACCATGCATTTTCCCCAAAATGGACGGATTCCTTATGGCACAATGCTCTGCTTAGGCAATGAGCATGGCATGGAACCTGCTTTCCCGCCTGCCCGTGGTACCACCCGAGTTAATTGTTCATTCCATTGAGGAGTTTGAAATGGCTGTGGCCGACGTTATGAAAATGATCCAGGAAAACGACGTCAAATTTGTCGATTTCCGTTTTACCGATACCCGCGGCAAGGAACAGCACGTGTCCGTCCCCGTGTCCGCGTTCGATGAGGAAAAGTTCACCGACGGCCACGCCTTCGACGGCTCCTCCATCGCCGGCTGGAAGGGCATCCAGGCTTCCGACATGCTGCTGATGCCGGATCCGGACACCGCCAACATCGACCCCTTCATGGACGAGCCCACCCTCATCCTGACCTGCGACGTCATCGAGCCGGACACCGGCAAGGGCTACGACCGCGATCCTCGCTCCATCGCCAAGCGCGCCGAGGCCTATCTGAAGTCCTCCGGCATCGGAGAAGTGGCCTACTTCGGCCCCGAGCCCGAGTTCTTCATCTTCGATTCCGTCACCTGGCACGACGACATGTCCGGCAGCCACGTGAAGATCCGTTCCGAGGAAGCCGCCTGGTCTT
>DAOQNK010000197.1:0-3821 GCA_035332045.1 Thiobacillaceae bacterium
TGTCGATGCCGTAGATCTCGGTGACCTTCATGGTGCCCATGATCTCGCCGGTCTCGCCGCTCACCAGGGCCACTTCCTGACCCAGGGTCAGGGTCTGGGCGGTCTGGGTGTCGGTGGACAGGGTGACGGGGATCGGCCAGAACAGGCCGTTGGCCATCTTGTAGCCGTCGCACACGCCCTGCCAGTCGCCGTGGGTCATGAAGCCTTCCAGGGGGGTGAAGCCGCCGATGCCCATCATGATCAGGTCGCCGGTCTCGCGGGAGGACATCTTGACCTTGGTGAGGGACTGGGCGCGGGCCAGTTCGGCATCGCGGGCGGCGCCTTCGAGCAGCAGAGGCTTCAGATCACCACCGCCGTGGGGGTTCACGAGACGGGACATGGGGGGGGCTCCTAGGACGTGTTGATTAGAATAGGCTGATAAGCCGAATGGGCCGCGAGAATAGCACCCGCCACCCCCCCTCACTAATCGAACTTATTTCTTTGCAAATAAATTTTTTTTGGGAGCCCCAAGTCGGAAATGACCCTGGCTTGCCAGCCGGTCCTTCGCGTCTGGAGCCCGCCATTTCCACTCTATACAATAGGGCTTTGCCCAGCATGACCCCCAAAATGCGCGCCAGCCTCACTTTGTTGATCCTGTTCCTGTTGACCGGCTGCGCCAGTCAGGAAATTCAGCGCAAGGACGGTACCAGTTCCGCCCGAAGCTTCTCGGTCAGCAATCTCGCCAAATCCGACGTGGATATGCTGACCGAGATCAATCAGCGGGAGATGCTGAAAAGCCTCAAGCTGCTGACGGAAAAGCTCTACCGGCGGAACCCCCAGGAATACCGGAAATCCGGTTATGAATCCCCGGAGACCGCCATGGCGCGCATCTTCGATCAGATGCCCAAATGGGGAGAGTCGGCCCTGGCCCGGCAGAACTGGGAAGAGAACTTCAAGCTGGCTTTCCTCGATGGCTATGGCGGAGACCGGGTCTACGCCTTCATGAGCGCCCTGACCACCATGCTCATGGCCTCGTATAACCACAAGACCGAGTTTTTCCTGCCCGATGAGCTGTCGGCGCAGAAGCTTTATAACAGCGCCCGGAACATCGAGGCCGCGGTCTGGAAGCTCTCCAACGGGAAAACGGCGGCGGGTGCCCGTTTTCTGATCAGCAACAGCATGGATGGCGATGTCCAGAATCTCTCCTTCGAGAGGGAGTTCGGCAAACTCATCGCCCAGCAGGACCTGCTGGCCCTGCTCGTCGAGGACAAGAGCAACCGCTCCATCAGCCGGGTGTTCCAGAACGCGGCCGCCTTCGCCTTCCTGCCCATTTGAGGCAAGGATGAACTGGCGGCGGGCAGGGGACTACGCCTTCACGGCGGATCTGGACGCCGCCGGCTGGGCCTGGGAATTCCTCCGCCGCTGCCCGGCGTATCGCCAGGATCACGCCTGGTTCATGACCGCCTGGCGGGGCCTGGAGGCCGATTATGGGGCGCCGCCCCACCGGGATTTCTTCCGTTGGAAACAGGACCCCCGGGCTTGGCGCGCCGAGTCCGAGATCGCGGGATGCAAAGGCGCCTGTCCCGGAGAAGGGGATCAGGTGCTCATCGAATGCTGGATGGGTGCGAAATGGGGGATCCGGGGATTTCCCCCGGATCCATCCCAGGATAGGCCGGAGGAACTGGCCTGGCGGGAACCTGACCAGGATGCCACCCTCCTGGCACCCGGCATGCCGTCACCCCTGGAACCGGAGCGGGTTGCCCTGGTCTTCGACCTGAGCCTGCCCCTGGACGCGCAGATGGACTCGGCCCGGCGACGCCTGGTCGCCAGCCGATATGCCTGGCGCCGGCACAACGGCGCCTTGGTCAGAGACCCGTCGCGATGGACGGGCTGGCTGAGACTGCTGGATGGCCTGATGTCTGGCGTCTCCCTGGCGGAAGTGGCCGATCATCTGGCCCTGGATGAACCCGCCGGGGCATTGCGCGACGCCTCGCGCCTGGCCTGCGAGGACTACCGGCGCATCTTGATTTTGGACCTGTGAAAACTTGGCAAGGAGATTCGACATGGCAATGGACGTCATCGACTACGACATTTTCGGCGACGACATGCAGTACGTGGAAATCGAGCTGGACCCCGGCGAGGCCGCCATCGGCGAGGCCGGGATGATGATGTTCATGCAGGACGGCGTGGAAATGGAAACCATCTTCGGTGACGGCTCCGCGTCCCAGTCCGGCCTGCTGGGCAAGCTCATGGGCGCCGGCAAGCGGCTGTTGACGGGAGAATCCCTGTTCACCACGGTGTATGCCAACCAGGGCGATGGCAAGCGCCGGGTGGCTTTTTCGGCGCCCTATCCGGGCAAGATCATTCCCGTGGAACTGTCCCGGATCGGCGGCACGCTGATCTGTCAGAAAGATGCCTTCCTGTGCGCGGCGAAAGGCGTCAGCCTGGGTATCGCCTTCCAGCGCCGGCTGGGGGCCGGATTCTTCGGTGGCGAGGGCTTCATCCTGCAAAAACTGGATGGAGACGGCATGGTGTTCTTCCATGCGGGTGGCACCGTAGCCGAGAAGACGCTGGCGCCGGGGGAGGTCCTGCGGGTGGACACGGGTTGCCTGGCGGCCATGCAGCCCTCCGTGGATTTCGACATCCAGTACGTGGGCAAGATCAAGACAGCGCTGTTTGGCGGAGAGGGCCTGTTTTTTGCGCGTCTGACGGGCCCTGGCAAGGTCTGGCTGCAAACCCTGCCCCTGTCTCGGCTGGCCAATCGCATCATCGCCGCGGCGCCCGCCGCCGGGGGGCGCCAGGTTGGCGAGGGGTCGGTCCTGGGTGGCCTGTTTGACGGCGACAACGATTAGATCCGGTGATTCCCGCCCGAGAGTCATGAGCCCGTAACATGGCACCTTCATCCTTCCGCCTTTCTCAAGGCGAAACCACGATGGATCTGATTCTCTGGCGCCATGCCGATGCCCGGGACGGCGTTCCGGACATGGAGCGGGCACTGACCGATAAGGGCCAGAAGCAAGCCCGTAGCATGGCCGATTGGCTGCTGCCCCGACTGCCGGGGGATGCCCGCATTCTGGTCAGCCCCGCCACCCGGGCAATCTCGACCGCCGATGCCTTGGGACGGGATTACGAGGTCGTCCCGGAAATCGCCCCGGGCGCGGATGGCGTGCACGTGCTGGCGGCCGCGGGCTGGCCCGACGCTTCGGGTACCGTGCTGGTGGTGGGCCATCAGCCCACCCTGGGCGAGGCGGCCTGCCTGTTGCTGTTCGGCGAAGCCCGGCCCTTGAGCATGAAGAAAGCCGGGGTGCTCTGGCTCACCAACCGGGTTCGCGGCAATCAGCCCCAGACGGTGCTGAAGGCGGCCATGACCGTGGAGATGGTCTAGCAGCCTGTCAGGCCATAGCGTTGCTTGCCACGACCAAAGTCCAGCTGGCTGCCAGGCCAGGCGGACGGCTTCTTTCAGTCCAGCCCGAGTTGCTCCACCCAGGCCAGGGCCTGGAGATGGGATTCGCTGACGTGCATGGGCTCCAGCATGAGGGAGGTGGTGAGGTTTTCCAGCTGTGCTTGGTCGCCAGTTTCCACAGCCTCCACCAGAGACAGGAATGGTCCGTAGAGCCCGGTCCGGTCAAGCAAGGCGTCGGCCAGGGCGTCGGATATGACTACCCGCTCCAGTACGTCCACCATGGGCATTTCCAGGAAGGCCGGCAACAGGGAGAACACCCCGACGATGAACAGGTTGTCCTGCTCGGCCCGCGAAACCACGCCCTTGCCCAGCAATTCGCACAGTCGGCCCCGGGTGATGGCGGTGCGGGACAAGGTGGGCGAGGTGGGGGAGCCGCCGG
>DAOQNK010000198.1:0-3796 GCA_035332045.1 Thiobacillaceae bacterium
CTGCGCCGACCTCGCCGCCGCCACGGCGGATCGGCACCGGGCCTGGCGCGCCGCCAGCGCCCGCCGGGACGCCGCCGAGCGCCAGGCCGGGGAACTGGATGCGGAACGGGAACGCCTGACCTGGACGGAACGGGAACTGGCGGCCCTGGCCTTCACCGCCGAAGGCTGGCAAACCTTGCAGGAGGACCACCGCCGCCTGGCCCATGCCGCCGATCTGCTGGCCGGCGCCCGGGCGGCTGGAGAACTCTTGGACAGTGACGAAACCGGCCTGCTGGACCGGCTGCGGGCCCTGCGCCACCAGTTGGCCGACCTGGCGGGCATCGACCCGACCCTGGCCGGCCCCCTGGCCCTGCTGGAAAGTGCCGGCGAGTCCCTGCACGAGGCCGAACGGGAACTGGCCCGCTACGCCGACCGGGTGGACCTGGACCCGGAAGCCCTGAACGACGCCGAACAGCGTCTGGCCGCGATCCAGGCCGCCGCCCGCAAGTTCCGCCTCAAGCCCGAGGAGATTCCCGAACACCTGGCCGCCACCCGCGCCCGTCTGGCCGAACTAGGCGGCGATGCCGATCCGGAAGCCCTGGCCCGGGCCGAGACAGAAGCCGAGGCGGCCTACCGGAGGGAAGCCGAGGCCCTGTCCAGGCAGCGCCGGAAAGCCGCCGTAAAACTCTCCAAGGCCGTTACCGGCGCCATGCAGCAGCTTGCCATGCAGGGCGGTCGCTTCGAGGTGGAATTGACCGCCGGGGAGCCCGCCGCCCACGGCCTGGAGGAGGTGGAATTCCAGGTAGCCCCCCACGCCGGCCAGGGCCTGAAACCCCTGGCGAAGACCGCTTCCGGCGGCGAACTCTCCCGGGTGGGCCTGGCCCTGCAAACGACCCTGGCCGACATGGCCAGCGCCGGCACCTTGATCTTCGACGAGGTGGACGCGGGCATTGGCGGTGGCGTGGCAGAGATCGTGGGTCGCCTGCTGGCGGATTTGGGAAAACGCCGCCAAGTCCTTTGCGTCACTCACCTACCCCAGGTCGCGGCCCGCGCCAGCGGCCATTTCCTGGTCAGCAAGGAAACCCGGGGCGGGCGGGCCTTATCCCATGTCTCGCCCCTCGATGAGCAAGCCAGGGTGGCGGAACTGGCCCGCATGCTGGGCGGCGTCCGCATCACCGAGGCCACCCGGGCCCACGCCGCCGAGATGCTTAGCCAGCGCTGACCCTAGAGGACCGCCATGCACCGCCGCCAATTCCTGCACGCCGCCGCCGCCCTGGGCCTGGCACCCCTTTCCTCCCTGGCTTCCCCGGCCATCGCCAAGGCCCGGCCCCGGGTCGTCATCGTCGGCGCGGGTTTCGGCGGTGCCGCCTGCGCCCGGTATCTGAAGCTCTGGGAGCCCCGGGTGGAAGTCACCCTCATCGAGCCCAACACGCAGTTCGTGTCGTGCCCCATGTCCAACACGGTCATCGGCGGACTGAACCGGCTGGAGGACATCACGTTTCCCTATCGTTACATCCGGGAAGCCGTGGACCGCTTCGTGCAGGACAGCGTCACCCACATCGACACCGCGAAGCGTACGGTCGCCACCGCCGGCGGCCGCAGCTTCGCCTATGATCGACTGGTACTGGCGGCGGGGGTGGAGTTGCTGTTCGACCAGATCAAGGGCTATGACCCCGAAGCCCAAAAACTCGTGAAGCACGCCTGGAAAGCCGGCGCCGAGCAGACGGGCATATTGCGCAGGCAACTGGAAGCCATGAAGGACGGCGGCGTCTTCGCCCTCTCCATTCCCATGGCGCCCTTCCGCTGCCCGCCGGCACCCTACGAACGGGCGAGCCTCATCGCCAACTACTTCAAGAAGGCCAAACCCAAGTCCAAGATCCTCATCCTGGACGGCAACCAGGACATCATTTCCAAGAAGGCCCTGTTCACCGCCGCCTGGCAAAAACACTACGGCTTCGGCACGGAGAACAGCCTCATCGACTACCGGCCTGGCAACCTGGCCAGCGCCGTGGACGCCAAGACCATGAAGCTCACCACCGAATTCGAGGACGTGAAGGCCGACGTCATCAACCTGATCCCGCCCATGCGCGCCGCTGCCGTCACCCACCTGGTGGGCGCCCGGACCGGTGACAACGGCAACTGGTGCCCGGTGGATTACGTCACCCTGGAATCCACGGAAGTCCCCCATGTGCATATCCTGGGCGATTCCATCCTCTCCAACCTGTCCAAGGCCGGCGCCCTGGCCAACAACAGCGGCAAGCTGTGCGCCTCCGCCTTGGTGGAAATCTTCAACGGCCGGCAGCCCGACCCGGCCCCCGTGGTGACCAGCACCTGTTATTCGGCCAGCACCGACAAGACCGCTTTCCACGTGGCCACGGTGTTCCGCTATGACCACCGGGCCAAGAGCATGGAAGTCCAACCGGGCAGCGGCGTCTCGGACAAGGAAAGCACCCAGGAATTCACCTTGATGCGGGGCTGGGCCCACAACATCTGGGCGGACACCCTCGGACTTCCCCGGGGATACCGGTTCACCAACCGGGTCTGAGGGTCTTCCTCCTCCTATCCCGTTCACCCCGGCCATTCATAACATTTTTGTAAACGGCCTCGCGCCGGGGGTTTTTCTGCGATAAAGACAGCGTCCGCGCGTTGTCCGGACGCCACCGAGGAGGAGACCGCCATGGCCGAATGTTCAAGCTGCACCAGCGCTTCCAATGCCAGTGCCTATATCCAGCAGGCTATCCGGGAAAAAACCGATCCCCAGGAGATTCTCCGCGCCCGGCTGGAGGCCGAGCGCCAGGGCCGCGCCGGGGTAGAGCCGGCCCTCGGGCCGACGGTCAACGCCCAAGGCCAGCCCCTCGGCACCCTGATCAACGAGGCGGCCTGAACCGCCTTCATTCCCGATTTCGGTCAGGCCTTGCCGATCAGGGCATCGATCTCCGCTTCGGCATCAAACCAGTCCTGCATTTCGTAGCCCGGCGCGAAACCCCGCTTCTCGGCCCGGTGATAGGCCGCGGTGGCAACCCAGCGTTGCCGTTCCTCCGGCGAGGGCGCAGCGGGCCGCTCCACCAGTTTCTTCCGGGCTGGCGCCTTTTTCTTGGCGGGTTCGCCGGGCAGTGCGGCGGACGGCGTGACCGTTTTTTTCGCCACGGCCGGTTTCTTCTCGGCCGCCGGCTTGGCGGTCTTCGTTGTCGCGGTCTTCGTTGTCGCAGTCTTCGTCGTGACGGCTTTGCCCGCTTGGGTGGCGGCCGTGCCGGAGGCCTTGCCTGTCGCCGACTTGGCGGGCGCTTTCGCCGCCGCTTTCCGGGGCTTGCCCTCGACCGCGTCGCTGGCCGCGACGGGCTTGGCTTTCTTGGGTGTGACTTCAGACATGCTCTTCCCCCTCAAAGAATCGAAATGAAGTTGCGTGGTTCCTGCCTGTCATCGGCATGGCTCGGCAAATCTTGATACAAATTTACTAATTAAACTCCATTACGCCATTCCGTATCCTCGCCGTCGAACAGCCGGTTGGCCTCGATGGGTCCCCAGCTGCCGGCCGGATAGGTATGGATGAAGTCCCGTTCCAGCGCCCAATGCTTGAGTAGCGGGTCCACCACCCGCCAGGCCCATTCCACCTCGTCGAAGCGGATGAACAGAGTGCGGTCGCCCTCGATCACGTCCAGCAGCAAGGCCTCGTAGGCATCCAGCGGGTTCTCATCCGGATTGCGATAGCTGGCGTTGAGCTTCAGCACCCGGGTGTCCATACCCAGACCGGGCTGCTTGGCATGGAGTTCCATGTGCATGGATTCCTCCGGCTGGATGGAGAGCACGATCCAGTTGG
>DAOQNK010000199.1:0-3776 GCA_035332045.1 Thiobacillaceae bacterium
CCGTTGGCGGACAGCAGGGCTTGGACGTCGAGGGCCGGCGTGATCGCCGGGCAATCGGCCTTGGGCGCGTCGAAATACAGGATCTTCACCACCCGCAGGTAGTAGAAGGCGCCGATCAGGGAGAACATCACCGCCACCACGGCCAACCAGGTGAAGCCCGCGCCCACCAGGGACTGCAAAATGGAAAGCTTGGCGTAAAAGCCGATGAAGGGCGGGATGCCGGCCATGGAGAACATGAGGATGGCCATGAGGGCGGCGAGCCAGGGATGACGGCCGTTGAGGCCTTTGAAGTCGTCCAGGTTCTCCGCTTCCTGACCATTCTGGGACAGGTAGACCACCAGACCGAAGCTGCCCAGGCTCATGAGCACGTAGGTGATGGCGTAGAACATCGCGGCCGCATAGCCGGCGAAGGTGCCGGAAAGCACACCCAGCAGCAGGAAGCCCATGTGGGAGATGGTGGAGTAGGCCAGCATGCGCTTGATGTTGGTCTGCATGATGGCGGCCAGGTTGCCGATGGCCAGGGACAACACCGCCATGATCACCAGCATGCCCTGCCAATCCCCCACGGCGGGATGCAGGCCGTCCACCAGCAGGCGCATGGTGAAGGCGAAAGCGGCCAGCTTGGGAGCGGAGCCGATGAACAGGGTCACGGCGGTGGGCGCGCCCTGGTAGATGTCGGGCACCCACATGTGGAAGGGGGCCACGCCCAGCTTGAAGCCCAGGCCCGCGACGATGAAGACGATGCCGAAGGCCAGGATGACGTTGTCCTTGACCCCGGCTTGGAGGATGGCCGCCATTTTCGGCAGTTCCAGGGTGCCGGTAAGGCCGTAGAGCATGGACATGCCGTACAGCAGCAGGCCGGAGGCCAGGGCGCCCAGGACGAAGTACTTCATGGCCGCCTCGGTGGCCTGCTGGGAATCCCGCTGCAGGGCCACCATGGCGTAGAGGGCCAGGGACAGCAGTTCCAGGCCCACGTAGAGGACCAGCATGTGGTTGGCCGAGATCATGACCATCATGCCCAGCACCGCGAACAGGGCCAGGGCGAAGAACTCGCCCCGGAACAGGCCGCGCTCGGCCAGGTAGGCACGGGAGTAGACCACCGCCGTCATGGCCGTCAGATACGACATGAGCTTCAGCACGTCGCCCATGGCGTCGTCGATGAACTGGCCGCCGAAGGTGGTCTGCACCTGGGGCACGCTGGTGAATGCCGTCAAGGCAGCGGCGCCCAGCAGTCCGAACAGGGCCAGGCCGTAGGACAGGGCCCGATCCTTGATCAGGGCATCCACCAGCAGGATGGCGCAGGCCATGGTCAGCACGAAAATTTCGGGCAGGGCGGGAAGGAGATCGGGAAGGGGGAAGTTCATCGCGCTCTATGCCACTCAATAGGCCAGCTTGCTGTGGGCCACGTGTTCCAGCAGGTTGTTCACGGAAGCGTGCATGACCTCGGTGAAGGGTAGCGGATACAGTCCCATGCCCAACACGGCCAGGGCCAGCAGCAGCAGCACCAGGAATTCGCGGGAATTGAGATCGGTGAGTTCCGCCACGTGGGCGTTGCCGACAGGACCGAACACCACCCGCTTGTACATCCACAGGGTGTAGGCCGCGCCGAAGATCAGGGTGGTGGCCGCCAGGAAGGCCCACCAGAAGTTCACCTGCACCGCCCCCAGCACCACCATGAATTCACCGACGAAGCCGGAGGTGGCCGGCAGGCCGGCGTTGGCCATGGCGAACAGCATGAAGAACGCGGCGAACTTGGGCATGGTATTCACCACGCCGCCGTAGTCAGCGATCTGGCGCGAGTGGACCCGGTCGTACATGACGCCCACGCAGAGGAACATGGCGGCGGAGACGAAGCCATGGGAAATCATCTGGATCAGTCCACCCTCCACCCCCAGGGGGTTGAACAGGAAGAAGCCCAGGGTGACGAAGCCCATGTGGGCGATGGACGAATAGGCGATGAGCTTCTTCATGTCGCTCTGCACCAGGGCCACCAGGCCGATGTAAACCACCGCCACCAGGGACAGGGTGACGATGAGCCAGGTCAACTCGTGGGCCGCGTCCGGCACGATGGGCAGGATGAAGCGCAGGAAGCCGTAGGCGCCCACCTTCAGGGTGATGGCCGCCAGCACCACGGAACCGCCGGTGGGCGCTTCCACGTGGGCGTCCGGCAACCAGGTGTGCACCGGCCACATGGGCACCTTCACCGCGAAGGCGAAGAAGAAGGCCACGAACAGCAGGATCTGGGCGGTCATGGCCAGGGGCAGCTTGTGCCAGGTCAGGATCTCGAAACTGCCGCCGCTCTGGAAGAAGAGATAGACCAGGGCCACCAGCATGAGCAGGGAGCCCAGCAGGGTGTAGAGGAAGAACTTGATGGCCGCGTAGACCCGGTTCGGCCCGCCCCACATGCCGATGACCAGGTACAGGGGAATCAGCATGGCCTCGAAGAAGACGTAGAACAGCACCCCGTCCAGGGCGCCGAAGACGCCGTTGATGAGGCCGGACTGGATGAGGAAGGCGGCCATGTACTGAGCCACCTTGTCCTTGATGACCTCCCAGCCCGCCAGCACCACCAGCACGGTGGTGAAGCTGTTGAGCAGGATGAAGGGCATGGAGATGCCATCCACACCCAGGCGGTAGTGGATGTTGAACATGGGCACCCACTGGGCCAGCTCGGTGAACTGCATGGCGGAAGTGGCGGTGTCGAAACCCGTCCACAGCGGGAGGGTCACCAGGAATCCCATTACGGCACCCACCAGTGCCAGGGTGCGCTGGCCATCCGCGTTCTTGTCGCCACCCGTGGCCAGGATGAGCACCCCGGCCAGGATGGGCACCCAGATGGCGAGGCTGATCAGGCCGATCCCTTCAAGCATGAGTCGCTGTCGCTTTCGTTGTCAGCTCCGCGCGAACCAGGTGGCCAGAAGCAGCACACCCACGATCATCGCGAAGGCATAGTGGTAGATGTAACCGGTTTGCAGGTGGCGGACGACGCCGGCGACGTGGCCCACCAGGCGGGCTGCGCCGTTCACCAGGGCGCCGTCGATGGCCGCCACGTCACCCCAGCGCCACAGACGACCACCCAGGAAACGGGCGCCACCGGCGAAGAACCAGTCATTGAAGTCGTCGAAGCCGTACTTCTTGTCCAGGATGCGGTAAATCAGGCCGAAGCGCTTCTGGATGGCGGCGGGGATGTCAGGCCGCTTCAGATAGAAGAACCAGGACAGGCCCACACCGGCCGCGGCCAGCCAGAACGGCAGCGAAGTCAGCGCATGCAGGCCCATGGCGGCGGCACCGTGAAATTCCGCGCTCAGTTCATGCATGGCCTCGTGGTGTTCGGCGATTTCGATGGCGTGCCCGAACCAGCCGCCGAACAGCAGGGGCTCGATGGCCACGTAGCCGATGGCGACGGAGGGAATGGCCAGCAGGATCAGGGGCAAGGTCACCACCCATGGCGTCTCATGAGGGCAGCTATGACCGCCATGGTGATGTCCATGGGCATCACCATCCTTGTCGGCTTCATGGTCATGGGTGTCATGGGCGCACTTGAAACGCGACTTGCCATGGAACACCAGGAAATACATGCGGAAGGAATAGAAGGCGGTGATGAAGACGCCGGCGGTCACCGCCAGCCAGGCGAAGCCGGCGCCGGGCAGGTGGGAGGCATGAACGGCTTCAATGATGGAATCCTTGGAGTAGAAGCCTGACAGGAAAGGGGTGCCGATCAAGGCCAGGGAGCCCACCAGGGAGGTGATCCAGGTGATGGGCATGTACTTGCGCAG
>DAOQNK010000200.1:0-3734 GCA_035332045.1 Thiobacillaceae bacterium
AATTTCGACCAATGCCTCAAGCTGGCCAACGCCGCCGCCGACCACCTGCTGGAAAGGCAGGGGGGCGCCATGCTGCTCTCTTTCTGGGACAACGACCGGGGTCTGGAATCGCCCCACGGCGTCTCGGAATGCCATTTCCAGTGTCCGATTCCGGGCTGGCAGGACTATGCCGCCAACCGGGGCGGCGCCCTCATGGTCAACTTCGGCCGGGGCCGCTTCGTATTCTGCTATCGCCCCGTGGACGCGGAGTAGGCGTCAACGGCCCAAGGCATTCCGCCCCGGACGCCCGCCCCCGCCGGGTCCGCTTACGTGCCTTTGTCGGCCGCCAGCCCGCAGTCGGCGATGGCGTCCGCCACCTTCTTCGGCGAAAGGGGCTTCACCAGGAAACCCGAGGCACCACCATCCTTGGCCGCCAGGACGTTCTGGGTGGTGGGCGTGGCGGTGACCATCACCACCTTGGTGCCCAGGTTCAGCTCCTGGATGGCCCGCAGGGCCTCCAGCCCGCTCAGGCCGGGCATCTCGATATCCAGGAAGACCAGGTCGGGGCGATGGTCCTTCAGCTTGTCCAGCGCTTCCTGGCCGCTCCTGGCGGTTTCCACGGTGGTATAGCCCTCCCGCCGCAGGATGCCCACGAACAAGGTCAGCATCAGGCGGTCATCGTCCACGACCAGGATTTGAATCGGATTCATGGGCCAGGTGATTGGCGCGGCACCCGCGCGCAACGGGAAACATGGACGGGTTATCGGTGAAAACGCCGGAATTCTTTATGCCCGTGGAGCCCGTCAGGCAACTCGACCGTCAGCCCGGCCGGGTTGGCTGCGAGGCGGCCAGGATCACCGCCAGGAAGACTTGGCCGTAGCGTTCCAGCTTGGCCTCCCCCACGCCGGACAGGCGGGCGAATTCAGCCAGACTTTGGGGCCGCTCGGCCACCATGGCGGCCAGGGTCTTGTCCGCGAACACCACGTAGGGCGGCACCCCCTGGGCCTGGGCCAGTTCCCGGCGCTTGGCGCGCAGGGCCTCGAACAGGGGATCGCCCGCCACCTGGGCGGCGGGGCGGCCGGCCTTGGCCTTGCGACTCTTGCGTTTGGCTTCCAGATGCTGGCGCCCCAGCCGCAGGCTTGCCTCGCCCTTGAGCAGAGGCCGGCAGGATTCGTCCAGGGCCAGGCCGCCGTGGCCTTCAGCGTCCACGCTGAGATAGCCCCGGACCACCAGTTGCCGGAACACGGCCCGCCATTCCTTTTCGGCCAGCTCGGTGCCGATGCCGAAGGTGGTGATCGTGTCGTGGCCGAAGCGGCGCATGCGCTCGTCGTCCCGGCCCAGCAGCACGTCGATCAGATAGTTGACGCCGAAGCGCTGGCCGGTGCGGTGCACGCAGGACAGGGCCTTGCGCGCCGCCTCGGTGGCGTCCCAGGTCTCCTGGGGCTCCAGGCAGTTGTCGCAGTTGCCGCAGGGTTTCGGCAACTCGTCGCCGAAGTAGCCCAGCAAAGCCTGGCGCCGGCAGGAAGTGAGTTCGCAGTAGCCCAGCATGGCGTCCAGCTTGCGCCGCTCCAGACGCTTGTGGGCCTCGTCCGCCTCCGAGCTGTCCACCATCTGGCGCAGCAGGATCACGTCCGCCAGGCTGTAGCGCATCCAGGCCTCGGCGGGTTCCCCGTCCCGGCCGGCGCGGCCGGTCTCCTGGTAGTAAGCCTCCAGGCTCTTGGGCAGGGACAGGTGGGCGACAAAGCGCACGTCCGGCTTGTCGATGCCCATGCCGAAGGCGATGGTGGCCACCATGACGATGCCGTCCTCGTTCAGGAAACGGGTCTGGTTGTGCTTGCGCGCGGCGGCGTCCATGCCCGCGTGGTAGGGCAAGGCGGTGAGGCCCTTGGCGGTGAGCCAGGCCGCCACCTCGTCCACCTTCTTGCGCGACAGGCAGTAGACGATGCCCGCCTGCCCTGCATGGTGTTCCTCGATGAAGCGCAGCAGCTGTTCCCGGGCGCCGCCTTCGTCCACCCGCACCTGGTAGCGGATGTTGGGCCGGTCGAAGCCGGTGACGAAATGGCGGGCGTCCTCCAGTTGCAGACGCTGGGCGATCTCCTTGCGGGTGGGCGCGTCCGCCGTGGCGGTGAGGGCGATGCGCGGCACTCCGGGGAAGCGCTCGTGCAGGATGGAAAGCTGCACGTATTCCGGGCGGAAGTCGTGGCCCCACTGGGAGACGCAGTGGGCCTCGTCGATGGCGAACAAAGCCGGCCGGATGCGGCTGAGCTGGTCCAGGAAGCGCTCCGTCAGCAGCCGTTCCGGCGCCACGTAGAGCAGGTCCAGGCGGCCGGCCAGCAGATCGCTTTCGACCCGCCTGGCCGCTTCCAGAGTGAGCGACGAATTGAGGAATTCCGCCTTCACGCCCAGCTGCTTCAACGCCGCCACCTGGTCCTGCATGAGGGCGATGAGGGGCGACACCACGATGCCGGTGCCCTCCCGCGCCAGGGCCGGCAACTGGTAGCACAGGGATTTGCCGCCGCCGGTGGGCATGATGACCAGGGCGTCGCCGCCGCCGATCAGATGGCGGACGATGTCCTCCTGGTGGGGGCGGAAGCTGGCGTAGCCGAATACGGCCCGCAGGAGGTCGGCGGCGTGATCCATCCTGGAATTGTCCGCTGAAATTTATATTTTTCCCCACTCTAGCAAGTCCGTGAAACTTGGATAACAACCGATTGCTTGAGTGGATGGAGGCAGGTTATTGTTCTAAAAAGCGTCCATCCATGGTCTGCTAACCAAACAAGAAAGGGAGTCCCATGACTACACGATCTATTGTTTTTGCCCTGTCACTTTGCGCTCTCTCAACGGCTTCTCAGGCTGGTATACCGCTGGCCAGCAGCACCTTCGCGAGCAGCAGTGGCTTCGAGGGAAACACGGACGGATGGAGCGCACTTACCACAACAGGCTCACCCGACTGGTCAGTTGTGTCCACGTTCAGTGCATTACTGGACATGGATGGCAACCCGGATTTCTCCTCTTCTATTGTCATATACGACCCTGACTCCAATTGGTCCTACTTCAACGCCCCGGAGAAATTTCTCGGCGACAAGTCGGCGGCGTTTGGTGGCACGCTGGAGTTTGAAATTTCCGTGTTTACAGCTGGTTCAAGCTACGCCAATGAAGCTGAAGTAGTCCTCAAGGGTGCTGGACTGACTCTCTCCTACGACGCGACGACCGAACTACCCGGGGCGGTTCAGCCTCTTGTTTGGACCCACTTTGACATTCCGCTTTCTGCCGGTAGCTGGCGGGTTGCCGACACTTTCTCGGGTCCCCTCGCCACCAACGAACAGTTGCTGTCCGTCCTGTCAGACCTGGATGCCCTATGGATCAATGGCGAGTATTACACGCCGGTGGTGGAAGCTATCGCCCTGGACAATGTGATCCTATCCGCACCAGTGCCTGAGCCCGAGACCTGGGCACTCATGCTGGCGGGCCTGGGATTGGTGAGTGTCTTCGGACGCTACCGGGACTGACCGAAGCTGCGGGCTATGACCCGCCGCCCAATCTAACGCTCGGCTGTTGAACTGTCGCAGGACCCGCCGGAACAGCCACTCCCCGCCGAACAGGAACCGCAGCCCTTGCCGGTTTCCCGGAAGGGCCCCAGTTCCGGATGGCGCTGGGCAAAGCGCTCGTAGGCGCGCTGGACGGCGATGCCGAACAGCAGGATGGCCAGGATGAGGCCGATGGTGACCAGATAGGTGGTCATCTCCCCTACTCCC
>DAOQNK010000201.1:0-3726 GCA_035332045.1 Thiobacillaceae bacterium
GCCGCCCTGGGCGCGGGCGCGGGGGCCGGAGGCGCGACCTCGGTGCCGGGTTGGCCGGCGGGCGCCGACGGGCCGGCGGATTCGGGGGAGCCGGGTGGGGAGGAAGGCATCCGACTCGCCTCCCGGACACCGGACCCGGTCAGGGTGACGATCTCCTGGGTTTCGACGATGTCGTCACCCGGCGAAGGCGCCACCGCCGGGGATGCCAGGGACTCGATCCGGGACGCGGCGGAAACGCTGCCCAGCAGCCGGCTGAAATAGGGGGTCATGGCCAGCCGGCCTCCTGGTCCAGCAGGCCCAGATAGGCCTGGCGGCGGTGGGCCGGCATGGCCAGGATATCGGTTTCCCGCCAGCCGTAGCGGCTGGCCAGGCGGTGGACCTGGTCCACCAAGCTTTGTGAAATGGCCTCCAGGGCATTGAGCAACAGGCCCTCCAGGTCCAGGGGCAGATCGCCGCCGGCGCCACAATGGGGGCAGGCAAACTGGATGCTGAAAGCGGCCAGCAGATCCTCCTGTTCCATGACCGCCCCCACCCGGGCGGCCAGCGCGGAATCCGCCGCGGATGCGCCACCTTCCAGCAAATCGGCCAGCATGGCGGCTTCGGCGGCCCCACCTTCGGCCAGGGCGGCGTCCCGCCAGCGGCGCTGGTCGGCGCCGGTGGGGCGGCGCAGGCGCAGGGGCCTGTCGCCAGGGACTTCCACCACGGGGATGGCTTCGGCGTCGCGGCCCAGCTCAGCGATGTCGGCCAGGGCCAGCTCCACCTCGAAGGCCTTGCCGCAGGCCGGGCAACGGGGCTGGACAGCCAGGACCGCGCGTTCGCCGCTGAGGGCCAGGATCGCGGCCAGAGCCCCGATGCGGCCGCTCAGGGTCATGGACCAGGCCCGGTTCTCGCCGTCATCCTCCGCCTCGCCGCAGGCAGCCAGCAGGCGGGTGACCAGCAGGGGCCGGTCCCGGGTGCGGAAGTTCAGGTCCAGGTCGGAGGCGCGACCGAAGGGCCGCCATGCCCGGAAGGCGGAATCGGGCGACGGCGCGAGAGGAGTGGCGGGGCGGGCATGCATGCAGGTTCCGCAAGGGAATCAGGCGGCGGCCGGCACGGGGGATTTCTCGTCGGGTTCCTTGGTCTCCGGATCCCGGGCCCAGCCTTCCAGCTCGATCTTGAGGCTCTCGATGGCGATGGCGTTGGCGTTGGCGTCCAGGTCGGGCATGGCGGTGAACTCGCTGACCCAGCAGCGATAGAGGAAGTAGCGCTTGGCCACGTGTCCCTTCTCGTTGAGCACCTCCAGGGTCAGGTCCTTCTTGTAGTTCACCAGGTCCATGGCGGGATCGCCGCTGTACTGGTGCACCAGGTTGGCCCAGGCCTCGAACTTCAGGTCGTGGGTGATGCCCCGCTCCATGCTCACCCCCTCGTAGGTGGTGCGCCCGGGGGACTTGTGGTCGGTGCTGTTGTCGCCCCCGTCCCGGTGCTTGACGACTTCGGTGGTGCGTTTCAGCGCCCCCACCTTGCTGACGCCCATGACCACCTGTCCGTCCAGGATGACGCGAAACTTGAAGTTCTTGTACGGATCGATGCGGTGGGCGTTGGTGACGAATCCTTTGGCCATGACAGGTTTCCCCCGGTGTCTCGAAGTTGATTACTGCAGGTCGCCGGCGATCTGCTGGATGCTGAGGACCACGAATTCCGCCGGCTTGAGCGGGGCGAAACCCACCTCGATGTTGACGATGCCCAGGTTGCGGTCCGCCTGGGTGGTGGTCTCGGCGTCGCACTTGACGAAGTAGGCCTCGCTGGCGGTGCCGCCCTGGAAGGCACCCTGGCGGAACAGGTTGTTCATGAAGACGCCCACGTTCAGGCGGATTTTGGCCCACAGGGGTTCGTCATTGGGCTCGAACACCACCCACTGGGTGCCCCGGTAAAGGGATTCCTCGATGAACAGGGCCAGGCGGCGGATGGGGATGTACTTCCACTCCGAAGCCAGCTGGTCGGCGCCGATGAGGGTCCGGGCCCCCCACACCAGATGCCCGGAAACCGGCATGGTGCGCAGACAGTTCAGGCCCAGGGGATTGAGGATGCCGTTCTCGGCGTCGGTCATCTTGTAGGCCATGGCGCTGACCCCGGCCAGGGAAGCCTCCAGGCCGGCCGGCGCCTTCCACACGCCCCGCTGGGCGTCGGTGCGGGCCATGATGCCGGCCACCGCGCCACAGGGCGCGAACAGGGCCGGGCGGTTTTCCGCCAGGGGATCGGCCATGCGCAGGCGGGGGAAGTAGACCGCGGAATTGGGGGCGTTCTCGGTGGTGATGGTGGCGCGGATGTCGTCGATGCCGGTGGTGGCGTCGCCGATGGGGTCGCTGCTCTCGCTCCAGGTGGCCGGCGAGTCCACCACCAGGAAGGCGCGGCGGTCGCGGCAGTAGGCGCTGGCGGCGGTCCAGGTGGCGTCGCCCACGTCGGTTTCCCGCTCCAGGGGCGGGATGCAGAGCAGGTTGAAGAGGTCCACGGACTCCAGGGCCCACAGCCCCCGGCGGTCCGCCTCCAGGCCGGCGTCGGAGATTTCCAGATCGGTGACGGGATCGCCGTCGTCGCCGGTGGTGGCGGCGGCCACGCCCGAACCGGCGGTGTCGGTGGGGCTCTCGTCATCCGGCGCCGACGTGCTCACCCGCACCAGGCCCGAGAGTTCGGCCAGGACGGAATCGACGAAGCGGGGGTGGGTGGGCGCCACGGACACGTTGCGGAAGGTCTCGCTGTTCACCACCCGGGTGCCGCCGGGCGCATCCAGCTCCTCGACGGTCAGGTTGAAGAGCAGCGTATCGGCGGTGTCCCGGGTCAGGTGGTCCACCCGGGCCCGCAGGCGGTTGCCCCAGGCGCCCGGGCTCGCGGCCGCCAGGACCAGGCTGCCGGTGGCGGTGGGCAGGGTGATCGTGGCGCTGTCGGCCTCCACATCGCCGTTGAAGACCCGCACCACGATGGCATCGCTGCCGCCATGGAGGAAAAAGTGGCTCAACGCGTAGCTCATGGGCGAGTCCGCCCACAGGCCGCCGAAGCGGCGCGTGTAGTCGGCGAAGCTCTGGATGCGCACCGCTTCGTCCACCGGACCGCGCAAGGCGCGGCCGATGAAGGCCGTGATGGAAGTGGCCACCCCCGTGATGGTGCGCACACCGCTGGCCTTTTCCTGGACGTAAACCCCCGGGTAACTGACTTGTACCATGCGACTCTCCTCCATGTTCACGCCGTGCCGGCACGGAACTCCACCCACGGTGGAGATGCCACGGCCCCTGGCTCGGATTGGAGGGCTTTAGCAAGGCCCGGGCCAGACCGGATCGCCCATCCATCCCTTTGATTTAACTGGATTCAATCCATACCCGACTAAGAACATGGGGCAATCCCGCCCCGCCCGGCCGGGACCCGAGACCGCGACCCGGGGCCGTGGCGAGCCCGGCAGGCGCGGGATTCCGGCGGTGGGTCCCGGGGGACCCATGGTGGGACGAGGGACGGCCCCGTGCCCTCAGCCCCGGGGGTCCGGCACGAAACCGCCGGGGAAGGGCCGGGGTTCCGGCACAAAGGGCGTGGGCCGGGGAAGGATGCCCCGGGCCGCCAGGCTGTCCCGGCTGTCGTAGCGCAGGCTCAGCACCTCGGCGGGCGACGACGCGGCCCGCTCGAAGGCCGTGTACTGGGTGGGCGCGTATTCCCGCTCGCCGTGGCCGGTGCCCAGGCGCTCCGCCTGGCGCATGGCCTTGG
>DAOQNK010000202.1:0-3713 GCA_035332045.1 Thiobacillaceae bacterium
GAAGTGGTCCGGCCGGGGGCATGCCGCTACAATCCGCGCATCCTGATCACGCCCTCCCAGGCATGAGCCGTGCGCGCCCTGGCACTATTCCTCAAGATTGCCCTGTTTCTCCTGCTGCTGGCGTTCGCGGCCCTGAACAGCGATACGGTTCGGCTGCGCTATCTCCTGGGCCTGGAATGGCAGGCGCCCCTCTCCCTGGTGATCCTCATCGCCTTCGCCGCCGGCCTGGTGGCCGGTCTGCTGGCTTGTTCCCTGCGCTTGTTGCGCAGCCATCGCGAAATCCGCGGCCTTCGCCGTGAGTTGAGTCGGGACTGAACGTGGAATTCGAATCCTGGTATCTGCTGGTCATCCCCTTGTTCTTCGCCCTGGGTTGGATTGCCGCCAGGGTGGACATCCGTCACGTGATGCAGGAGTCCAGGGCGGTGCCCAAGTCCTACTTCAAGGGCCTCAACTATCTGCTCAACGAGCAGCCGGACAAAGCCATCGAGGCTTTTCTGGAAGTCGCCAAGATGGACCCGGACACCCTGGAGCTTCATTTCGCCCTGGGCGCCCTGTTCCGCCGCCGGGGCGAACTGGATCGGGCCATCCGTATCCACCAGAACCTGGTGGACCGGGCCGATCTGTCCCAGGAGCAGCGCATGAAAGCCCTTTACGAGCTAGGGGAGGATTTCCTCAAGTCGGGCTTGCTGGACCGGGCGGAATCCGTCTTCCGCCGCCTGGAAACAGGTATCCACGCCCTGGATGCGCTACGCAACATCCTGGAAATCCAGGTGCTCACCAAGGACTGGCAGCAGGCCATCCAGACCGCCGGTCGCCTGGAAAAATTGGGCTGCCCCGCCCAGAACGCCGATACCGCCCACTACTATTGCGAACTCGCTTCAGCGGCCATGCTGAAGAATGAGATGGACGGTGCCCGGGGCTACCTGGATATGGCCCGGAAGGAGAACCGGCGTTCAGCCCGGGCCTGGATGCTCCAGGGGGACCTGGAAGCAAAAATCGGACGGGATGAGGCGGCCCTCGAAGCCTGGCGCGCCCTGGAAGAGTTGAATCCCGCTTTCCTGCCGACGGTGGCCGAGCGTCTGGTCCAGACGCATCTCCGCCTGGGCCGGGGCGACGAGGCCATCGCCCTGCTGAAGGCCTATCTGGATCGCCGCGCCAGCCCCGATCTGCTGCATCTGTTGTTCCAGACCGTGGCCGAGCAACAAGGCTGGGAAGCGGCCCGGCAAGTGGCGGCGGAGGAGCTCAAGCGCCACCCCAGCCTGCGCGCCCTCGACGATTACCTCCAGGCCAGCAATGCCGTCAGCCCGGAATCCATGGAAGGTCGCCTGGCCCAGGACTTGGTACATCGCCAGGTGAGCCGGTCCGCCTATTACCAATGCGCCCACTGCGGCTTCAAAGCCCGCCAGTATTTCTGGCAGTGCCCGGCCTGTGCCCGCTGGGAAAGCATTCCGCCCGAACGAGTGGAGCATGATTGAAGCTGTCGTAGATCCCCGCATCATCGTCGCCCTGGACTATCAGGACGCCGCCGCCGCCCGGACCCTGGTGGCACGTCTCGATCCCGGCCTGTGCAGGCTCAAGGTGGGTAAGGAATTGTTCGTGGCCGCCGGGCCCGATTTCGTCCGGGAGCTGGTGGGTCTGGGCTTCGGCGTGTTCCTGGACCTCAAATTCCATGACATCCCCAATACGGTGGCCCAGGCTTGCAAGGCGGCGGCCCGGCTGGGGGTGTGGATGACCAATGTCCATGCCGCCGGCGGTCCACGCATGCTGGAAGCCGCCCGGGAGGCCCTGGCCGGGTTGGAACGGCGCCCCCTGCTGATTGCCGTTACCGTGCTGACCAGCATGGGGCCGGCGGAATTGAAAGCCATCGGCGTCGATGCCAGCCCGGAGGCGCAGGTCTTGCGTCTGGCCCGTTTGAGCCGGGGGGCGGGCCTGGACGGCGTGGTCTGCTCGGCCCTGGAGGCCCCGGCCCTCCGCCGGGAGCTGGGTCCGGACTTCCACCTGGTCACGCCGGGTATCCGGCCAGCCGGCAGCGAGGCCGGGGATCAGACCCGCATTCTGACCCCCGCTCAAGCTTTGCGCGCCGGCGCCGATTATCTGGTCATCGGCCGGCCCATTACCCAGGCCGTGGACCCGGTTGCCACCCTGCAACAGATCCAAGCTGAAATTGCCGCCGCATCCAACCACTGAGGAAACCCGGAACATCATGAAAATCGCCATCGCCGGCACCGGCTACGTCGGCCTTTCCCTGGCCGTCCTGCTTGCCCAGCACAACGAGGTCGTGGCTCTCGACATCGTTCCGGACAAGGTCGACAAGATGAACAGGAAGGAGTCGCCGATCTCCGATGCGGAAATCGAGGACTTCCTGGCCCACAAGCCATTGAACTTCAGGGCCACCCTGGACAAGGAAGACGCCTATCGGGGAGCGGAGTTCGTGGTGATCGCCACGCCCACCGACTACGATCCGGAGACCAACTATTTCAACACCCGGTCGGTGGAAGCGGTGGTGCGGGATGTGATGGCCATCAACCCGTCAGCGGTGATGGTCGTCAAATCCACCGTGCCGGTGGGTTATACGGCGAAGCTCAAGGAGGACTTCCATTGCGACAACCTCCTCTTCTCGCCGGAATTCCTGCGGGAAGGCAAGGCGCTCTACGACAACCTCCATCCTTCCCGCATCATCGTGGGCGAGCGATCCGCGCGGGCGGAAACCTTTGCCCGCCTTTTATGCGAGGGTGCGGTCAAGCAGGACATTCAGGTTCTGTTCACCGACTCCACCGAGGCCGAGGCCATCAAGCTCTTCGCCAATACCTACCTCGCCATGCGGGTGGCCTATTTCAACGAACTGGACACCTACGCCGCCACCCATGGCCTGGACACCAAGCACATCATCCAGGGGGTCTGCCTGGACCCGCGCATTGGCGACCACTACAACAACCCGTCGTTTGGCTATGGCGGCTATTGCCTGCCCAAGGACACCAAGCAGCTTCTGGCCAACTACAAGGATGTGCCCCAGAACCTGATGCGGGCCATCGTGGATTCCAATACCACCCGCAAGGATTTCGTGGCCGACAGCATCCTGCGCGAGAGGCCGAGAGTGGTGGGTGTCTACCGGCTGATCATGAAGGCCGGTTCGGATAATTTCCGGGCCTCCAGCATCCAGGGCATCATGAAGCGCATCAAGGCCAAGGGTATTCCGGTCATCGTCTACGAACCTGTCCTGACCGAGGCGGAGTTCTTCCACTCCAGGGTGGTCAACGACTTGGCCGAATTCAAGCACCAGGCCGACGTGATCGTTGCCAACCGCATCACCGACGAGATTCGCGACGTGGCCGACAAGGTGTACAGCCGGGATCTGTTCGGCAAGGATTGAAGTTGAGCCGACGGCGTGTAGCTGGTAGCTTGTAGGCATAACCTCCGCGCCGCCGGCGCCCGTGGTGCCAGCTATCCGCCACGCGCCAACGGCTACACACTATGTACAAGACCATCGAAGATTTCGTCGGCAACACCCCCCTGGTCCGCCTGAAAAAGTTGCCTGGCTCCACGTCCAACGTGGTGCTGGTCAAGCTGGAAGGCAACAATCCGGCGGGCTCCGTGAAGGACCGGCCAGCCCTGTCCATGATCGCCAAGGCCGAGGCCCGGGGCGAGATCAAGCCCGGCGACACCCTCATCGAGGCCACCAGCGGCAACACCGGCATCGCCCTGGCCATGGCCGC
>DAOQNK010000203.1:0-3662 GCA_035332045.1 Thiobacillaceae bacterium
TGAGGCGCAGGGCTTCCTGCTCGTCCAGGGCCTCGGGGGAGACCTCGCCGCCGTAGATCCGGGGGGAACTCAGGTTGAACCACTGGGCCACCGGCAGGTCGCCGAAGAAGGCGCGCAGCCGCTCCGCCGTCCATTTCTCCGTGAGCAGGCTCTTCGCCTGCACGGTGTGGCCGGCGGCGGCCAGCAGCATCTTCTGCTTGCTGTTGTTGATGCAGCCGGGCTTTTCGTAGAAGAGGACGACGGCCATGGTGGCTATTTCCCCCCTTTGAAAAAGGGGGGTGAGGGGGGATTCCAGACGCCCGCGTTCCCATACCGGCAAATCTCCCCCGCCCCCCCTTTTCCAAAGGGGGGAGTCCCACCGAAGTACACTGAACTGGCGATCATCCTGTCTTCGCTTCCAGGGCCGCCTGGTAGGTGGCCTCCACCGCCGCCTGGTACTGGGCGATGAGCTCCGCCGGAATGCCCGTGAGGGAACCGACGGGATTCAGGGGCGCGCCCAGCTCGTCCAGGATGGCGCCCTCGATGGGGCAGATGCTGGCGCATTGGGCATCCTCGAAGTCACCGATGCACTCGGTGCACTTGTCGGGATCGATGAGGAAGTGGGGCGCGGCCTGGTAGATGGCCTGGTTGGGGCACAGGGGCTCGCAGGCATAGCAGTTGACGCAGGTTTCGATGATTTCGAAGGCCATGGTCTGTCTCCTCAGGCGGCTTTCTGGGCGGCGGTTTCGGCCCGGGGGGCCAGCTTGCCGGCGGCGCGCATTTCCTCGTACACCGCCGCCACCGCGTCCTCGATGGGCTCCATGGCGTGCTCGCCGTTGGGCGTGATGCCGGCGGCCTCCAGGGGGCCCCAGGGCTCGTAGCCCACCTTGGCGCAGAGCACCGCCTCGCAGCCCGCCAGTTCCCGCAGGGTGCGGTCCAGGGCCGATTCGCCGTCGCCGCAGGTGTCGCCGCCTTCACAGTAGGGGACCGTCTTGCGGTGGCCGATGAAGCGCACGCCGCTGGCCGAGGCCTCGTAGACCAGGAACTCGCTGGCATGGCCGAAGTGCTCGTTGATGACGCCGCCGCCCTTGGTGGCCACGGCCATCAGCACGGGCCGGGTGGCTTCCTTGGGTTTGGCGCCCTCGATGGCCACCAACTGGGCCTTCACCTGGGCCACGGCGGCCTTGGCCTTTTCCTTTTCTTCCAGTTCCTTGGCGATCTGGGCGTGGACTTCGGCGCGCTTGACCATGGCGGCCTCGTAGTCGATGTCCATCTCCTCGATCTTGTCCATGGTGAATTCCTGGCCCCGGTCCTCACCCAGCAGGCCCACGGCATCGGCGCGGCACTGGCGGCAGTGGCGCATCATGTTCATGTCGCCGGCGCAGGCGTCCTGGAGGGCCTGCAAGTCCTCGTGGGAGGGGCTGGGCTGGCCCATGAGGCCGTAGAAGGTGCCGTGCTCGGGCTCGGCGATGAGGGGCATCACGTTGTGCAGGAAGGCGCCCTTGGCCTTGACGATCTTGGAGACCTCGACGAGATGCTTGTCGTTGACGCCGGGGATCATCACCGAGTTGACCTTCACCAGAATGCCCCGGGCGGTCAGCATCTCCAGGCCCTTCTGCTGCTGCTCGATGAGGATGGCGGCCCCCTCCCGGCCCATGATGCGTTTGTTCTTCCAGAACACCCAGGGATAGATCTGGGCGCCAATGTCCGGGTCCACGCAGTTGATGGTGATGGTGACGTGGTCGATGTTGGCCTTGGACAACTCCTCCACGGACTCGGGCAGAGCCAGGCCGTTGGTGGACACGCACAGCTTGATGTCCGGGGCCTTGGCGGTCAGTTCGCGGAAGGTGGCGAAGGTGCGCTCGGGGTTGGCGAGGGGGTCTCCGGGTCCGGCGATGCCCAGCACCGTCATCTGGGGAATGTTGGCGGCCACGGCCATGACCTTCTTCACCGCCTGATCCGGCGTCAGCACCTCGGACACCACGCCCGGCCTCGACTCGTTGGAGCAGTCGTACTTGCGGTTGCAGTAGTGGCACTGGATGTTGCAGGCCGGCGCCACCGCCACGTGCATGCGGGCGAAGTAGTGGTGGGCCTGCTCGGAATAGCAGGGGTGGTTATGGACCTTGGCGCGGATGTGTTCGGGCAGGTGGCTCAACTGATCATCGCTGGAGCCGCAGGAATGGGAATCGCAGCCGCCGCCGGAAGCGGGGGCGGAGTCGGAATTGATAACGGGTAGTTGCACGGATCGTCCCTCCAGAGCGTTACACCCTAGTCTTTGCAAGGCCCGTGCCCGACCTCCTTGGCGAAGCTATCCCATTGTTTATGCTGAAAATTCGTTTCCAGTGACGGCCAGACCTGTCATAAACGCCACAGCCATCGGAAAGCCCGTTGTGCCGAAGCCGACAAAGGCGGCCAGCCTGGCCTCCCCACGTCTTACTTGACTGCATAACTCGGGAATCGCACAGTTCATCCATTCCGGCTTCCCCGGTGGGCTATGAACACCCTGGCGGATCACTCCCAGCAAGCTCCCTTCCTCGCGGACGGCGACGACCGTTACCGGGCCTTGCTGGAGTCCGCCCCGGATGCGGTGGTCATCGCCGACACCCATGGCCGGGTCGTGCTAGTCAACGCCCAGACCGAATCCCTGTTTGGCTTCGGCCGCCACGAACTGCTGGGCATGCCGGTGGAAATGCTGCTGCCGGAGCGCTTCCGGGCCGACCACGCGGGCCTGCGCCAGGGCTACGCCGCCCGGCCGGTCACCCGCCCCATGGGCGCCGGACTGGACCTTTACGCCCGGCGCCGGGACGGCGGCGAATTCCCGGTTTCCATCAGCCTGAGCCCCATCCGGGTGGGCGAGCTGACCTACGTCTACGCCGCCATACGCGACATCACGGCCCAGCGGGTGGCGGAACGGCGCATTCGCGAGCTCAACGACAGCCTGGCCCGGCAGAACAACGACCTGAAGGCCGTCAACCAGGAACTGGAGGCGTTCAGCTATTCGGTGTCCCATGACCTGCGCGCCCCCCTGCGGGCCATCGACGGCTTCAGCCAGATCCTGCTCAAGGAGCATGCCGGGCAACTGGATGAAAAAGGCCTGGACCGGCTCGGCCGGGTTCGGCGGGGCGCCCAGCGCATGGGCGAGCTCATCGACGACCTGCTGAAGCTGTCCCGGGTGAGCCGGGCGGAATTGAAGGTTCAGCGGGTGGATTTGGGCGGCCTGGCGACGGAGGTGGTGGAAGCCCTGCGCAAGCAGGAACCCGAGCGAAGCGTGACCCTGGACATCGCCCCGAACCTCGACGCCGAAGCCGACCCCAAGCTGCTGCGCATCGCCCTGGACAACCTGCTGGGCAATGCCTGGAAGTTCACCGCCCGACGGCAGGCGGCCCGCATCGAGGTCGGGCGGGAAAACGCCACCACCTTCTTCGTCCGGGACAACGGCGCCGGCTTCGACATGGCCTACGCCGACAAGCTGTTCGGCGCCTTCCAGCGCCTCCACGATGCCACCGAGTTTCCTGGCACCGGCATCGGCCTGGCCACCGTCCAGCGGGTCATCCACAAGCACGGCGGCCGGATCTGGGCCGAAAGCGCGCCGGAGGCGGGCGCCACCTTCCGTTTCACCCTGGGCACGCGGCCATGACCGAGAAGAGCATCCTGCTGGTGGAGGACAACCCGGACGACGAGGC
>DAOQNK010000204.1:0-3621 GCA_035332045.1 Thiobacillaceae bacterium
GAGACCGGCGAGATCATGGGCACCATGAAGGTCACCGAGATCTACGGCATCGACAAGGGCCATGAGTGCATGATGGTCTACAAGACCACCGACATCGCCCACCCCGGCGTGAAGATGGTCATGGACCAGGGCCCCATCAACCTGGCCGGCCCGGTCAAGGTCCTGTCGGACGGCGGCTTCAAGGAAAAATACGGCGACCAGTTCATGACGCCCGCCGAGACCCGCGCCAAGTTCAAGGAAATGGGCTGGACCCGCGTCGCCGCCTTCCAGACCCGCAACCCCATGCACCGCTCCCACGAGTACCTGGCCAAGATCGCCATCGAGACCATGGACGGCGTGCTGGTCCACTCCCTGCTGGGCGCCCTGAAGCCGGGCGACATCCCCGCCGAAGTGCGCAGCGAAGCCATCGGCACCCTGATCGAAAACTACTTCGCCCCCAACACCGTGATCCAGGCCGGCTACCCCCTGGACATGCGCTACGCCGGTCCCCGCGAGGCCCTGCTGCACGCCCTGTTCCGCCAGAACTACGGCTGCTCCCACCTGATCGTCGGCCGTGACCACGCCGGCGTGGGCGACTACTACGGCCCCTTCGACGCCCAGAAGATCTTCGACGAGATCCCTCACGGCTCCCTGGAAACCGTGAACATGAACATCGACTGGACCTTCTGGTGCAAGAAGTGCGGCGGCATGGCCTCCCAGCGCACCTGCCCCCACACCAAGGACGACCGCATCCTGCTGTCCGGCACCAAGGTTCGTTCCATGCTCTCCGAAGGCCAGGACCTGCCGGTGGAATTCAGCCGTCCCGAAGTGGCCAAGGTGCTGCAGAAGTACTATGCCGGCCTCTCCGCCGAGCAGAACGTCAAGGTGGAACTCAAGGGCCATTCGGCCGCTTAAGCAAACTGGCCGGGCTTGGCCCGGCCTTCCAAGGAATTTGGGATACCGGGCCCGCCGGAAGCGGATTCGCGATACGCCCCCCGGCCAAGGTGGGGTCCGGTTTTACTGAATGGGCCGCGTGAAGAACGCGGATTGTTAGCTAACAAGGAGTGATTGAATGCCTACCTTCGTCCGTACCGACAAGTGCGACGGCTGCAAGGGTCAAGACAAGACCGCCTGCATGTACATCTGCCCGCACGACCTGATGAAACTGGACCGCGATGGTTCCGAGACCGGCCACGCCATGAAGTCCTTCAACCAGGAACCCGAGCAGTGCTGGGAGTGCTATTCCTGCGTGAAGATCTGCCCCCAGCAGGCCATCGAAGCCCGCCACTACGCCGACGTCGTACCCCTGGGCGGTTCGGTTCAGCCCCTGCGTGGTTCCGATTCCATCATGTGGACCATCAAGTTCCGTAACGGCGTGCTGAAGCGCTTCAAGTTCCCCATCCGCACCACCCCGGAAGGCTCCATCGATCCCTTCGGTGGCAAGCCCGTGCCCACTCTGGCCGACATCCAGGCCGTGGGCAACTTCACCGCTGGTGTGATGGGCGGTTTCCGCGCCGGCAACCCTGCCGAACTGATCCGCAAGTAATCGAGAAGAGGTAAGAGAAATGGCTGAATTTGGAAATCCCGATGTCGTCCAGGAAGAAGTCGACATCCTGCTGATCGGTGGTGGCATGGCCTGCTGTGGCGCCGCCTATGAAGTCATGCGTTGGGCTGAAGTGGCCAAGGCCGAAGCCGGCGTGGACCTGAAGATCAAGTTGGTCGACAAGGCCGCCATGGACCGTTCCGGCGCCGTGGCCCAGGGTCTGTCCGCCATCAACACCTACATCGGCGACAAGCAGGATCCCGCCGACTACGCCCGTATGGTCTCCAACGACCTGATGGGCATCACCCGTGACGACCTGGCCTACGACGTGGGCCGCAACGTGGACGACTCCGTGCACCTGTTCGAAGAGTGGGGCCTGCCCATTTGGAAGACCGACGCCAACGGCGAGCGTCACGACGGCGCCGCCGCCATCGGCGAAGGCCTGCCCTCCCTGAAGGACGGCGGCAAGCCCGTGCGTTCCGGCAAGTGGCAGATCATGATCAACGGCGAATCCTACAAGTGGATCGTCGCTGAAGCCGCCAAGAAGGCCCTGGGCATGGACCGCATCCAGGAGCGCGTGTTCATCGTCAAGCTGGTCAACGACGCCAACGACAAGAACCGCATCGCCGGCGCCGTCGGCTTCTCCACCCGCGAGCACAAGCTGTTCGTGTACAAGGCCAAGGCCATCCTGCTGGCCGCCGGTGGTTGCGTGAACATCTTCCGTCCCCGCTCCGTGGGTGAAGGTACCGGCCGTGCCTGGTACCCCGTGTGGAACTCCGGCTCCACCTACTCCATGGCCGCCGAAGCCGGCGCCGAGCTGACCATGATGGAAAACCGCTTCGTGCCCTGCCGCTTCAAGGACGGCTACGGCCCGGTCGGTGCCTGGTTCCTGCTGTTCAAGGCCAAGGCCACCAACGGCTACGGCGAGGACTACCTGTCCAAGAACAAGGCCATGCTGGACCAGTACCCCCCGTACGGCCAAGCTGCCGTTCCCGCTTCCTGCCTGCGTAACCACGTTATGCTGAAGGAAATGAAGGAAGGCCGCGGCCCGATCTGGATGGACACCGTCACCGCCCTGGGCAACCTGGCCAAGACCCTGTCCCCCCGCGAAGTGAAGCACCTCGAAGCCGAAGCCTGGGAAGACTTCCTGGACATGTGCGTCGGCCAGTGCGGCATCTGGGTCGGTGAGAACGTCGAGCCCGAGAAGAAGAACTCCGAGCTGATGCCCACCGAGCCCTACCTGCTGGGTTCCCACTCCGGCTGCTGCGGCATCTGGGTTTCCGGTCCCACCGACGTGGGCGCCCCCACCGCTGCCGATCCCGAGATCGACGGCGTGCCCGCTCACCTGCCCAAAGGCTGGAGCTGGGGCTACCGTGGCATGACCACCGTGAACGGTCTGTTCACCGCCGGTGACGGCGTGGGCGCTTCCGGCCACAAGTTCTCCTCCGGTTCCCACACCGAAGGCCGCCTGGCCGCTCGCGCCATGGTCAAGTACTGCCTGGACAACAAGGATCTGAAGGTCGAGCTCGACACCCCCGTCGACACCCTGGTCGAAGAGATCTACCGTCCGGTCCGTACCTACCTGGAGTTCAAGGACTACACCACCGCCATCGACGTCAACCCCAACTACATCACCCCCAAGATGCTGCAGTTCCGTCTGCAGAAGATCATGGACGAGTACGTTGCCGGTGTGGCCACCTACTACAACACCAACGACAAGATGCTGGAAGTCGCCGAGCAGAAGCTGGAAATGCTGAAAGAAGACGCCATGAAGATGCGCGCCAAGGATCTGCATGAACTGCTGCGTGCCTGGGAAAACTACCACCGCATCCTGACGGCCGAAGCCCACATGAAGCACATCCAGTTCCGCGAAGAGAGCCGTTACCCCGGCTTCTACTACCGCACCGACAAGAACTTCGTCGATGAGGAAAACTGGAAAGTCTTCGGCAACTCCATCTACGACAAGACCACCAAGAAGTGGACCAACTTCAAGCGTCGCCACGTCGACCTGGTGGACAAGTCCAAGCTGTTCAAGCCCGCCGCTCACTAAGCATCAGCAGGCTCACGAAACCGGGCGCTCACAAGGCGCCCGGTTTTTT
>DAOQNK010000205.1:0-3599 GCA_035332045.1 Thiobacillaceae bacterium
CCCTCGCCGTGGGCCACCACGATGGGCATGCGGGAGCCCGCCATGCCGTCGAACAGGATCGAGGAGGTTTCCGGCACTTCCACCATGACGAAACGGGCCTCGAACTGCTCCGACAGGTTGCGTTCGAAGCGGGGCCAGTGCTCGGCGCCGGGGATGATGGCCTTCAGCCGGCTCATCATCTGGCAGCCGTTGCACACCCCCAGGGCAAAGCTGTCGGCCCGCTCGAAGAAGGCCTGGAACTCGTCCCGGGCCCGGGGGTTGTGGAGGATGGACGCGGCCCAGCCGCCCCCCGCCCCCAGCACGTCGCCGTAGGAGAAGCCGCCGCAGGCGGCCAGACCCTTGAAGCCCTTCAGCTTCACCCGGCCGGCCAGGATGTCGCTCATGTGCACGTCCACCGGGTTGAAGCCAGCCTTGTGGAACGCGGCCGCCATCTCCACTTCGCCGTTGACCCCCTGCTCCCGCAGGATGGCCACCTTCGGCCGGGCGCGCCGGCTCTTCACGAAAGGCGCGGCCACATCCTCGTCGGGGTCGAAGGCGAGCTTGGCGTGCAGGCCCGGATTGTTCTTCTTCGCCAGGCCCTTGAACTCCTGCTCGGCGCAGGCCGGGTTATCCCGCAGGGCCTGCATGCGGTAGCTGGTTTCGGACCAGGCGGCGAGCAGGTCGGCCCGGGCCGCGTCGAACACCGCCACGCCTTCCCGCAAGATGCGGACCCGGTCCGCCTTGTTGGGACTGCCGATGATGTAGAACTCGTCGCGCAGGTCGGCCTCGAGAATGGCGTTCATGACCGCCGGGGTGTCACGCTTGCGAACCTGGACCACCGCGCCCAGTTCCTCGTTGAACAGGATGCCGAACAGGCGGCTGGTATAGGGCTCGTGGGGATCGGGCGCATCCACCACGTCTTCCATGATGTCGTCGTGGATGCGGTGGTAGCGCAGCTCGTCCACGTCCAGGTCCACCCCGCAGCGGCCGGCGAAGGCCATCTCGCACAGGGTGGCGAACAGGCCGCCGTCGGCCCGGTCGTGGTAGGCCAGCAGCTTGCCCTCGGCGTTCAGCTTCTGGATCAGGGCAAAGAAGGTCTTCAGCCGGACGGGCTCCTCCAGGTCCGGGCAGGTATTGCCCAGTTCGCCGTAGACCTGGCCCAGGACGCTGCCGCCCAGGCGGTTCTGGCCCCGTCCCAGGTCGAAGAGGATCAGGTCCGTCTCGCCCTGGTCGGTGCGCAGTTGCGGCGTCAGGGTGTGGCGGGCATCGGAACAGGGGGCGAAGGCGGTGATGATCAGGGACAGGGGCGAGACCACGGCCTTCTTCTCCCCGTTTTCCTCCCACAGGGTGCGCATGGACATGGAGTCCTTGCCCACGGGGATGCTGATGTCCAGGGCCGGGCACAGCGCCTTGCCCACGGCCTTCACCGTATCGAACAGGGCCGCGTCCTCGCCCGGGTGGCCGGCGGCGGCCATCCAGTTGGCGGACAGGCGCAGGTCGGAAAGATCGTTCACCGCCGCGGCGGCCAGGTTGGTGACGGCCTCGCCCACCGCCAGGCGGCCGGAGGCGGCCGGGTCGATGAGGGCGACGGGGCTGCGCTCGCCCATGGCCATGGCCTCGCCCAGGTCGGTGTCGTAGCCCAGGGTGGTCACGGCCACGTCCGCCACCGGCATCTGCCAGGGGCCCACGAACTGGTCCCGGGCGGTGAAGCCGCCCACGGTGCGGTCGCCGATGGTGATGAGGAAGCTCTTGTTGGCCACGGTGGGATGGCGCAGCACCCGGTAGGCGGCGTCCACCAGGTCCAGCCCCTCGGCGGTGAAGGGCTTGAGGCTGGGGGCCACGTGGGCCACCTTGCGGGTCATGCGCGGCGGCTTGCCCAGCAGCACGTCCATGGGCATGTCCACCGGCTTGTTGCCGAAGTGTCGGTCGGCCACCACCAGCTGGCCGTCCCGGGTGGCCTTGCCCACCACGGCGAAGGGGCAGCGCTCCCGCTCGCAGAGGGCCTGGAACAGGGGCAGGTCCTTGGCGGCGATGGCCAGCACGTAGCGTTCCTGGGCCTCGTTGCACCAGATTTCCCTGGGCGCCATGCCCGGCTCCAGACTGGGCACGTCCCGCAGTTCGAACTTCGCCCCCAGGCCGGCGCCGTGGGCCAGTTCCGGCATGGCGTTGGACAGGCCGCCGGCGCCCACGTCGTGGATGGAGAGGATGGGATTCGCCGCCCCCATCTGCCAGCAGCGGTCGATGACCTCCTGGACCCGGCGCTGGATCTCCGGGTTGCCCCGCTGCACGGAGTCGAAATCCAGGGCCTCGGCGTTGCTGCCCGCGCCCATGCTGGAGGCGGCGCCGCCGCCCAGGCCGATGAGCAGGCCGGGACCGCCCAGCTGGATCAGCAGGGCACCCGCCTTGAACCGCTTCTTGTGGATGTGGTCCTCGCGGATGTTGCCCACGCCCCCCGCCAGCATGATGGGCTTGTGGTAGCCCCGCACCTGGCCATCCGGTGTGTCCATCTCGAAGGTCCGGAAGTAGCCGGTCAGGTTGGGCCGGCCGAATTCGTTGTTGAAGGCGGCGGCGCCGATGGGGCCTTCCAGCATGATCTGCAAGGGCGAGACGATGCGTCCGGGCCGGCCGTGGTCCTTCTCCCAGGGCTGCTCGAAGCCGGGGATGTTCAGGTTGGAGACGGTGAAGCCGCAGAGACCGGCCTTGGGCTTGGAGCCCTGGCCCACCGCGCCCTCGTCGCGGATCTCGCCGCCGGAACCGGTGGCGGCCCCGGGGAAGGGGGAGATGGCGGTGGGATGATTGTGGGTTTCCACTTTCATGAGGATGTGGGTGGGTTCCTCATGGAAACCGTAGACGCCCTTCTCGTCGGGGTAGAAGCGGCCGATGCGGGCGCCCTCGATGACCGAGGCGTTGTCGGAATAGGCGGACAGGGTGCCTTGCGGCCGCACCTGGTGGGTGTGGCGGATCATGGCGAACAGGGATTCGTCCTGCTTCTTGCCGTCGATGACCCACTCGGCGTTGAAGATCTTGTGCCGGCAGTGCTCGGAATTGGCCTGGGCGAACATCATCAGTTCCACGTCGGTGGGATTGCGCTTCACCGCCTTGAAATTCTTAACCAAGTAGTCGATCTCATCCGCCGACAAGGCCAGACCCCACTCGGCGTTGGCTTTTTCCAGGGCCTTCCTGCCGCCCTTGAGGACATCCACGCTCTGGAACGGCGGCGGCTCCACGTGGTGGAACAATTGCTCGGCCCCCGCCTCGTCGAACAGCACGCTCTCCGTCATGCGGTCGTGCAGTTGCGGCAAGGCGGCCTGGATGGCCTCGGGAGACAGGCGGCGGCCCTTCTTGCCGGTGAGCGCCCAGCGGATGCCGCGCTCCACCCGGACCACCCCCTTCAGGCCGCAATTGACGGCAATGTCCGTGGCCTTGGAGGACCAGGGGGAAACGGTGCCCAGGCGGGGCACCACCAGCACCACGTCGGCTTCCGGCGCATGGGCCCGGGCGTGCAGCAGTTCGTCCAGAAAGGCCAGCGCTTCCGCGTCCAGTTCCGCTTCCAGTTCAACGAAGTAGCGGAACTCCGCCGAGACTCCGGCCACGCCCAGGGGCTTGAGGCCGGCCAGCAG
>DAOQNK010000206.1:0-3598 GCA_035332045.1 Thiobacillaceae bacterium
TGCATGAGCAGGCGGGAGGTGACGTAGGTGTAGTCCGGGTCCTTCTCGATGAGGGAACGGGCGGAGAGGATGAGGGACTTGCGCACCTCGTCCATGGGCACGCCGTCGTAGATGTCCCGCAGGGTGGCCTGGAGGATGGCCTGGGGGTTGGTCTCCGGCAGGCCCTCGCAGGCGGCGGCGACGATGGCGGAGACGTGGTCCAGGTTCAGGGGCAGGCGCTCGCCGTTCTCGGTGCAGAACAGGGCGTGGTCCTGGACCTGCTGGCGCTTCTGCTTGGCCCGCTCCTCATTGCGCTTTTCGCGGTAGAGCACGTAGGCCCGGGCCACTTCGTGCTCGCCAGAGCGCATGAGGGCCAGTTCCACCTGGTCCTGGATATCCTCGATGTGGAAGGTGCCGCCCTCGGGCTGGCGCCGGATCAGGGCGTTCACCACGTTGCCGGTCAGGTTCTCCACCAGGTCGCGGATGCGGGCGCTGGCGGCGGCCTGGCCGCCGTTCACGGCGATGAAGGCCTTGGTCAGGGCGATGGAGATCTTGGACGGCTCGAAGGCCACCACGGCGCCGTTGCGGCGGATGATCTTGTGGCCGGCGTAGGGCGAGGCGGCGGGGGTTTCTTCCAGGGACAGGGAGGGGACGGGGGTGAGGCCGGAAGCGGGCTGGAAATCGGCGGCGGATTGCATCGGTGCGTCTCCTTTGGCGTGGATGCCCGGGCTGGGTCGAACATCCGTTCGTTTATTAGAAAACACTAAATCTAGTGTTTGGCTGCTTTGTTGGCACTAATTCTAGTGTCCGACTTCAACTCGTCAACACTTTTTTTATGCACAGTTTTTCCACCGGCTTATCGACAGACCGGGCACGCCCGAAGCCCTCGTATTCATTGCATATTCAGGACTTATCCACAGAGTCCACAGGCTGTCTCGGGTATCATTGCGGCTCGTTTTTTGCACCGCACAGCGACCCACAAACACCATGCGCAACACCGCCGTCCTGCTCATCGCCTGCCCCGACAAAAAAGGGCTGGTGGCCGCCATCGCCAACTTCCTGCTCAAGCACAACGCCAACATCCTCCATGCCGACCAGCACCAGGACAGCGAGGCGGGCCTCTTCCTCATGCGGGTGGAGTGGGCCCTGGAGGGTTTCGACCTGGGCCTGCACAAGTTCGACGAGGCCTTCGGCCCCATCGCCGCCGAACACCAGATGAAGTGGCGGCTGTCGCTTTCGAGCGTGAAGCCGCGCATGGCCATCTTCGTCAGCAAGTTCGACCACTGCCTGGCCGACCTGCTCTACCGCCACCACGCCGGCGAGCTGTACTGCGACATCCCCCTCATCATCAGCAACCACCCGGACACCCACTGGCTGGCGGAGGCCTACAAGATCCCCTTCCAGCACATCCACGTGACCAAGGAGAACAAGCCCGAGGCCGAGGCCCAGCAGCGCGCCCTGCTGGAAGCCCACCACGTGGACTTCTTCGTCCTGGCCCGCTACATGCAGGTGCTGTCCCAGGATTTCATCGCCCACTACCCCAACCGCATCATCAACATCCACCACTCCTTCCTGCCCGCCTTCCACGGCGCCAAGCCTTATCAGCGGGCCTTCGAGCGGGGCGTCAAGCTCATCGGCGCCACCAGCCACTACGTGACGGAAGTGCTGGACGACGGCCCCATCATCGAGCAGGACGTGACCCGCATCAGCCACCGGGACGACCTGGACAACCTGGTCCAGAAGGGCGCCGACCTGGAGAAGGTGGTGCTCTCCCGGGCGGTGAAGTGGCATATCGACAACCGCATACTGGTCTACGGCAACAAGACGGTGGTATTCGACTGACCAGGAAAAATCGCTCAAGACGGGGCGAAAAAATTCCGATACCGGACGCAGCTACGGAGGCTCCATGAAAACCATCCTCATCACCGGCGGCGCCGGCTACATCGGTTCCCACGCCTGCGTGGAATTCCTAGAAGCCGGCTACGACATCGTCGTGCTGGACAACCTGAGCAACAGCAGTGCCCAGTCCCTGGACCGGGTACGGGAGATCACGGGCCGGGACTTTCCCTTCGTGAAAGGCGACATCCGCGACCGGGCCTGCCTGGACGCACTGTTCCGGGACCACGAGATCGACGCGGTCATCCACTTCGCCGGCCTCAAGGCGGTGGGCGAGTCGGTGGAGAAGCCCCTGCTCTACTACGACAACAACATCGCCGGCAGCGTGAACCTGTTCGAGGCCATGCAGGCGGCGGGCGTGAAGACCATCGTCTTCAGTTCCTCGGCCACGGTCTATGGCGACCCGGCCTCGGTGCCCATCCGGGAGGATTTCCCGGTGGGAGGCACCACCAACCCCTACGGCACCAGCAAACTGTTCATCGAGAAGATCCTCCAGGATCAGGCTCTCTCGGATCCGGCCTGGTCCATCGCCCTGCTGCGCTACTTCAATCCCGTGGGCGCCCACAAGAGCGGCCGCATCGGCGAAGACCCGCGCGGCATTCCCAACAACCTGATGCCCTATATTTCCCAGGTGGCGGTGGGCCGGCGCGAATATCTCAACGTCTTCGGCAACGACTACCCCACGCCGGACGGCACCGGCGTGCGCGACTACATTCATGTGGTGGACCTGGCCCAGGGCCACGTGAAGGCGGTGGCGAAACTGGCCGAGGGACCCGGCGTGCGCATCTGGAACCTGGGCACCGGCCAGGGCTACAGCGTGGTGGAAATGGCCAAGGCTTTCGCCCAGGCGTCCGGCCGGCCCGTACCCTACCGTTTCGCGCCCCGCCGGGCGGGCGACATCGCCCAGTGTTGGGCCGATCCGGCCAAGGCGGAGCGGGAACTGGGCTGGAAGGCGAACCTGGGCCTGGAAGCCATGTGCGAGGACACCTGGCGCTGGCAGTCCCGGAATCCCCAGGGCTTCGGCGACAACTGAACGAACGGAGCAAGTCATGATCCTGGTCACCGGTGGCGCCGGCTTCATTGGCGCGAACTTCGTCCTCGACTGGCTGAAGGTGAACGATGAGCCGGTCCTGAATCTCGACAAGCTCACCTACGCGGGCAATCTGGAGAACCTGGCAAGCCTGCGGGGCGACTCCCGCCACCTCTTCGTCCAGGGCGACATCGGCGACCGGCCCCTGGTGGGCAGATTGCTGGCCGAGCACCGGCCCCGGGCCATCGTCAATTTCGCCGCCGAGTCCCACGTGGACCGCTCCATCCATGGTCCCGAGGATTTCATCCAGACCAACGTGGTGGGCACCTTCCATTTGCTGGAAGAAACCCGGGGCCACTGGCAGAGCCTGCCCGATGCCGAGAAGGCCGCCTTCCGCTTCCTGCATGTTTCCACCGACGAAGTCTACGGCTCCCTGGGCCCGGAGGATGCGCCCTTCACCGAGGAAACCCCCTTCGCCCCCAACAGCCCCTATTCCGCCAGCAAGGCCAGTTCCGACCATCTGGTGCGGGCCTACCAGCACACCTACGGCCTGCCGACCCTGACCACCAACTGCTCCAACAACTACGGTCCCTACCAGTTCCCGGAGAAGCTCATCCCCCTCATGATCCTCAACGCCACCCGGGGCAAGAACCTGCCCATCTACGGCGACGGCATGAACGTGCGGGACTGGCT
>DAOQNK010000207.1:0-3596 GCA_035332045.1 Thiobacillaceae bacterium
GCCTCAACGAGCTGGCCGAGGTTCCCCCCGACGTGGTCAAGTTCGACATGGCCCTCATCCGCGACCTGCACCGGGCCTCGGAGAAAAAACAGCAGATGGTGGCCCGCCTGGTGAACATCGTCCTCGACATCGGTTCCACCCCCCTGGCGGAGGGCGTCGAGACCGAGGGCGAAGCCGGGCTCTGCCTGGACATGGGCTTCCAGCTCTGCCAGGGCTACCTCACTGGCAAGCCGCAACTGGTCTGAGGCGCGGGGCGCCCGCCGGCCGTTCAAGAGGTGCCGGCCGCTGCCGATAAGAGGTTGTTTGCCACGGGACGGAGCCTCCCATGCGTCGCCTCACCACCTTCGCCTTTCTGCTAGGGCTTGTCGCCACCCTCGCCGCCACCGCCGTCAGGGCCACCGAGAGCCTCCGGATAGGTGTCGCGCCCCATACCAGCGCCCGGGTCATCCTGGAGCAGTACCAGCCCCTCCGGCTGTTCCTCGAGAAAGCCCTGGGCATGAGCGTCGAGATCGTCACCGCCCCGGATTTCACCGAATACGCCCGCCGCGCCGTGGCCCAGGACTACGACCTGGCCATCACCACCGGCCACCAGGCCAGGCTGCTGCAAACCGACGCGGATTACCTGCCCCTGCTCACCTACAAGGCTGACTTCAAGGCCATCGCGGTAGTGGCCGCCCACAGCCCGATCCGCGCCGCCCGGGACATGAAGGGCGGCACCGTCCTGGGCCTGAGCCCCTCGTCCCTGGTGACCCTGTGGGGCCTGCACTGGCTCAAGGACGAAGGCGTCGCCAAGGACGTGAGCGTCCGCCATGTGAGCGCCGCCGACAGCGTGGCCCAACTGGTCCTGTCCGGCGAAGCCGTGGCCGGCTTCATGTCCACCGCCAACTTCAGCAAACTGGCGCCGGAGGTCCAGGCCCGCCTGCGCGTGCTGGAGGAGAGCGATTCGATCACCGGCCGGGTCTACCTCCTCAACAAGCGCCTGGCGGCCCGTCAGAAGGATGTCGACAAGGCCCTCTGGGCCTTCGCCGATTCCGCCGAGGGCAAGACATATTTCGAGGCCAACAAGCTCGATGGCTATCGCAAGCTGCGCCCCCGGGAACTGGACAAGATGGATCGCTACGCGGAGGAAGTCAGGCAGGTCCTGCACAAGTGATGGCCCGGCGCATGCCCCTGCCCCGCACCGTCCGCGGCCGCCTGCTGCTGGTGGCTCTGGTGGTGGAGACCGTCATGCTCACCCTGCTGGTGGGCAACAGCCTGCGGCTGCTGCAAGGCAGCCTGGGGGAGCAGGCGGAGATTCACGCCGCCCAGATGGCGCCGGTGCTCAACGCCGCCCTGGTGGCTCCCATGGCCCAGAGCGACTACGCCACGGTTCAGGCGATCCTCAACGAAAGCAGCGCGGTGGCCGGCATCGCTTATCTGGCGGTGACCGACAGCCAGGGCAGGATGGTGGCCATCAGCGGCTGGCCCCGGGACAAGCCCCTGCCCGAGGTCGACAAGCGCTTTACCCTGGACGACCACGGCGCCGGGCCCCGCTTTGACGTGGCCAGCCCCATCGCCTTGGCGGGCCAGAATCTGGGCACCCTGCGATACGGGCTGGACCAGTCCCACATCATCAAGGCCCGGCAGCAATTATTCACCCAGGGCGTCGCCATCGCCCTGGGCGAGGTGTTGCTCTCCGCCGGCTTGCTCGCCTTGCTGGGGTATTGGTTGACCCGCCACCTGGCCGAACTCACCCGGGTGAGCCGCGAGGTGGCCCAGGGCAATTTCACGCCGGCGGCGGTGGCCGAGGGCGATGACGACGTGGGCCAGCTGGGAACCGCCTTCAACGCCATGTCCCGGGCTGTTACCGAGCGCATCCGGGAGCTGACGGCCACCCGCGACCAACAATCCACCCTGGCCCACACCCTGGAACAGGAACACGCCCGGCTGGCCGCCCTGCTCTCCGCCATGGAGTTCGGGGTGCTCTTCCTCGGCCCCGGCGACCGGGTGATCTACGCCAACCCCGCCTTCCGTCAGTTGTGGCGCATTCCGGAAGACGCCAGCCTCGACGGCCGAACCTTGCGCAACGCCCTGGAGCTGGCCCGCAAGCCGCCGGCCGACGCCTCCATGCTGGTGGAACTGCTGGCCACCCAGGACCGACAGAACGAATTCACGCTGGCCGGCGAGCGCACCCTCACCACCCGGTCTTACCCGGTGACCATGGGCGACGGCCTGACCATCGGCCGCCTTTGGACCTTCGTCGACGTCACCCAGTCACGCCACACCGCCCAGCAGCTCAAGGCCGCCAAGGAGGCCGCCGAGGCCGCCAACGCCGCCAAGGCCACTTTCCTGGCCACCATGAGCCACGAGATCCGCACGCCCATGAACGGCATCATCGGCATGAGCGCCCTGGCCCTGGAAACCGAGCTCACCGAGGAGCAGCGGGAATACCTGAAATGGGTCCACAGCTCGGCGGAAAGCCTGCTGGCCATCCTCAACGACATCCTGGACTTCTCCAAGATCGAGGCGGGCCGCCTGGACCTGGAGCACGTGTCCTTCGACCCCCGGGAACTCATCCGCCAGACCGTCGGCCTGTTCTCGGCCCAGGCCGAAGGCAAGGGCGTCCGCCTGGAGATGCAAGTGGCGGATGCCGTGCCGGCCCTGGTGGAAGGCGACCCGGTGCGCCTGCGCCAGGTGCTGAGCAACCTGCTGTCCAACGCCATCAAGTTCACCGAGGGGGGCGGCGTGACCCTGGCCGTGGAGGAGGAGGGCGATGGCGCTCCGGGCACCTTCACCCCCCGGTTCAGCGTCACGGACACCGGCGTGGGCATACCCGCCGGGAAGCTGGAACACATCTTCGATCCCTTCTCCCAGGCCGACAGCACCATCACCCGCCGCTTCGGCGGCACCGGCCTGGGGCTCGCCATCGCCCGCCGGCTGGTGGAAATGATGGGAGGCCGCATCTGGGTGGAAAGCCGGGAAGGCCTGGGCAGCACCTTCCGCTTCACGGCCCGGCTCGGGGTGTCCGTGGTCCGGGTTCCCCTCCCGGAAATCCCGGCCGTGGCCCACCGGGCCGGCGCCCGCGTCCTGGTGGCCGAGGACACGCCGGTGAACCAGCGCCTGGTGGACACCCTCCTGAGCAAGCGCGGCTATGAGGTTTTCATCGCCAATGACGGCGACGAGGCCTGGTCCCGCTATCAGGCCGAGACCTTCGACCTGGTGCTCATGGACATGGAAATGCCTCGCCTGGACGGTCTGGAAGCCACCCGCCGCATCCGGCGCTGGGAGTCGGAGCAGGGCCGGCCCCGGGTGCCCATCCTGGCCATGACCGCCAACGCCATGGAAGCGGACAGGGCACGCTGCCTGGAAGCGGGCATGGACGACTTCATCGCCAAGCCCTTCAACGCCCAGGACCTGCTGGCCACGGTGGCCCGCCACGTCGCGCCCTGACAGGGCGGCCCGAAGCCGTTTCCGGGATAATCCCGGCTTTCCGCCGCGTTGCCCGCCATGCCCCTCGCCATCCTCGACAAGCTGGAACTCGCCTACGGCCACTGGCCCCTGTTGGATGGCGCCTCCCTGGTGGTGGACAAGGGCGAGCGGGTGGGCCTCATCGGCCG
>DAOQNK010000208.1:0-3576 GCA_035332045.1 Thiobacillaceae bacterium
TGGCTGTTGGTGTCGCGCATGCTCCGGCTGTTACTGGCCGGCGCTGATCCTTCCGAGTTGCTGGCCATCACTTTCACCCGCAAGGCGGCGGCGGAAATGCGGGCGCGGCTTGACCAGTGGTTGGTTGAACTGGCACTGGGGGCGGATGAGGACGTGGTCGATTTCCTGACCCAGCGGGGGTTGAGCCCTGACGAGGCGAGAGCCGCGCTGCCCCGGGCGCGAGGTTTGCTGGAGCAGGTGCTGGCGGCCCGGCCCGGACCCATGATCACCACCTTCCACGGCTGGTTCTTTCACCTGCTGGCCCGGGCGCCCCTTTCCCTGCGCCTGCCGGGCGAGGTGATCGAGGATGGTGTCCTGTTGCGGGAAGAGGCCTGGCATGCCTTTGTCGAGCAACTGGCCCGGAGTCGGGGTGGTCCGGCGGAGTCGGCCTTCATGTCCCTGGCTGGGGACCTGCCCCTGGACAGTCTGCGCAAGCTGCTGGACAGTTTCGTAGCGCACCGGGGGGAATGGTGGGCGGCGGGGCTGGATTCGCCCGATCACCTGGCGGCGGCCTGCCGCGACCTGGAGCAGAAGCTGGGCGTTCGAGAAGACGAGACGGTGCTTGCCAGTCTGTTCGCGGCGCCGGGCTTTCTCACCGAGTGCCGGGAGTATGCGGCGCTGGTGGCGCGCAATGGCGTGGGTGGACTAAAGGGGGATGTGGAGCGGGCGGGGATATTGGAGCGGGTGATACTGCCCCAGGGGGAGGGAGAGGTGGAGCGGGAGAAATACGCCGTAGAGGCGGATTTTGAGTCGCTGCGGTCCGTCTTCCTGACTCTCAAGAACACCTTGCTGGTGCGCAAACCGGGCAAGGAACAGGACAAGCGCCTGGGCGCCGAAGCCTCGGCCCGCTACCTGGAACTCCACCACCGCCTGGGCGGGCAGGTTCAGACCGCTACCCACCGCCTCGCCGAGCAGCGCGCCCTGCGCCTCAACCGCCTGGGCCTCGTGGCCGGTGAAACGCTCTTGGAGGCCTACCAGAATCTGAAGATCGAGCGGGGCGGCCTGGACTTCGGCGACGCCGAACTGGAAGCGGCTCGCTTGCTTGAGGATGTGGCGGCCGCCGGGGCGGTACTGATGAAGCTGGACGCCCGCTGGAAGCACCTGTTGCTGGACGAGTTCCAGGACACCAACCCCCTCCAGTGGCGAATCCTCAAGAGCTGGCTTTCCGCCTACGGCGCCGATGGCTCCCGACCCAGCGTCTTTCTGGTGGGCGATCCCAAGCAGTCCATTTACCGCTTCCGGCGTGCCGAGCCGGAATTGTTCCGGGTCGCGGCCGACTGGCTGGCGCGGGAATTCGGCGCCCGCCATTTTCCCCAGAACGAGACCCGGCGCTGCGCCCCCCGGGTGGTGGCCTGGGTAAACGCGGTGTTTTCGGAACGGCCCGACTATCCCCTGTTCTCGCCCCACACCGCTCACCGCGCCAGTCTGCCCGGCTGGTGCGAAATCCATGCCGCTCCGGCGGAGGCGGAGGAAGTGGCCGCCACGCCTTTCCGCAATCCCCTGGAAAATCCACCCTCCGTCGCGCCCCACAAGCGCACCCGGGAAGCCGAGTGGGTCGCGACCCGCATCCGGGAAGCGGTGGGCCGTATGCGGGTGGACGAGGCGGGTGGCCGGCCTCTGGGTTTCGGCGACATTCTGGTGCTCTATGCCAAGCGTGGCGACCTGGAGGTTTTCGAGGCGGCCTTCAAGACTTCCGGCATCCCCTTCATCACCGGCCGGCGTGGCGGCCTGCTGGACACCCTGGAGGCGGCGGACCTCACCGCCCTGCTCACCGCCCTGGCCTCCCCCCTGGACGATCTGGCCCTGGCCCACAGCCTGAAATCGCCCGTGTTCGCCTGTACCGATGCCGACCTCCAGCATCTGGCGCGGGGCACCGGTCCCTGGTGGGGGCGGCTGGGCGCCTGGGCCGCCGATGTCGGAGCGCCCGACCGCGTCCACCGGGCCGCCCGGCTCCTCGCGGCCTGGCGGGCCCGTTCCAGCACGCTGCCGGTGCACGATCTGCTGGATCGCATCTTCCACGAAGCCGACCTGCCCGCCCGTTACGCCATCGCCGTGCCCGAACGCCTGCGGGCCACGGTGCTGGCCAATCTCGACGGCTACCTGTCCCTCTCCCTGGCCCTGTCCGGCGGCCGCTACCCCAGCCTGTCCCGCTTCCTCGACGAACTGAAACAACTCCGGGACAAGGCCGGCCAGGACGGGCCTGACGAGCCCCCCAACGCCCATGGCGACGCGGTGCGCCTGCTCACCATCCACGGCGCCAAGGGCCTGGAGGCACCGGCGGTGTTTCTCATCAAGGCCGACCAGACCGAGGGCCGCGACGGGGCCTACGGCGTGGCCCTGGACTGGCCCCCGGAGGCGGACCGGCCCGTCCACTTCTCCCTGCATGGCGGCGCCGAATGGCGCGGCCCGGGCCGGGACGACCTGTTCGAGCGGGACAAGGCCCAGGCCCAGCGGGAACGCTTGAACCTGCTCTACGTGGCCATGACCCGGGCGCGACAGGCCCTGTTCATTTCCGGCATCGACGACGGCAAGGCGGATTCCTGGCTGGCCATGGGCGGGGAGGCGCTGGACCGGGCGGCGCTGGCGGGGCTGCCGGAGATGCGATGGGACGCCCTCCCCCTCCCTACCTCCCCCGCGAGCGGGGGAGGGGAAGTTGTCGCCTCCCCCCCCGCCGGCGGAGAGGGAGCCCACTCCTCCCCCGCGAGCGGGGGAGGCGGGGAGGGGGAGATGGGCATCGGCGCCCGCCTCGACCCCGGTGGACCCGAGGCCGATTTCGGCATCCTGGTCCATGCCTGGCTGGAGGGCCTCACGGAGGGCTGGGACGAGGCCGAGCTGGCCGGCCGGCTGGACCTGGATGCCGCGACGCGGGCGCGGGTGACCGCCATGGCCCGCCGCATTCTCGAAGCGCCGTCCCTGACCCCCGCCTTCGACACCCGCCTGCATCTCGCCGCTCGCAACGAGATGGAATTCCTCGATCCAACGGGCCGCGTCAACCGCATGGACCGCCTGGTGGAATTCGCCGACCAGGTCTGGGTCCTGGACTACAAGACCGGCGGCCTGGACGAGCCGGACCTGGCCCGCCGGGCGCTGCCCCATCTGGAGCAGATGGCGGCCTACCGGGCCGCCGCCGCGGCCCTGCATCCGGGGAAACCTGTCCGCGTCGCCCTGGCTTTCGGCGACGGTTGCGTCCACTGGCTGGAAGACGGCGCCCCATTGGGCGATGATTCGGCCAACCTGGCCTGACCATTTCCCCCATGCCCGACACCCTCATTACCATCGTCGACGACGACGAAGCCGTCCGGGATTCCCTGGCTCTGCTCCTGAACTTCCGGGGCTACCGGACCCGCGCCTTCGCCAGCGCCGAGGATTGCCTGAAAGCCTGGCATTCGGAATGGCGGGGCTGCTTGCTCCTGGACCTGCGCATGGGTGGCATGGACGGCCTGGCCCTGCAACAGGCCCTGGCCGACAAGGGCAATACCCTGCCCATCGTCTTCCTCACCGGCCATGGCGACTTGGCCCACGCCCGTAGCGCCCTAC
>DAOQNK010000209.1:0-3575 GCA_035332045.1 Thiobacillaceae bacterium
GACAACCGGGTGTTCGCGGCCGTGGAACGGCAGCGGGACACCACCATCGTCTGCGGCTATGGCCGCATCGGCCAGGAAGTGGCGGCGCGCCTGGCCGCCGCCGGGGACGATTTCATCATCGTCGACCGGAACCCGGCCGCGGTGGAACTGGCCCGCAAGGAGGGCTACCTGGCCGTGGCCGGCGATTCCACCGACGGCGGCCTGCTGGCCAATCTGGGACTGGGCCGCCAGGCCAGCCGCATCCTCTGCCTGACCCATGATGACGTCAGCAACGTCTACATCACCCTCACCGCCCGCCAGGCTGATCCACGCATTCTCATCATTTCCCGGGCGAACAAGGCGGAGACGGTGCGCAAGCTGACCCAGGCCGGCGCCACCCACGTGGTGCGGCCCTACGAGGTAGTGGCCCGCATGGCCTCGGAATTCATCGGCCAGCCGGTGGCCTTCGATGCCCTCTATGACGTGGTCACCCGCGCCACCGGCATTCACCTGGAGCCCCTCGCCGTGCGCCAGAACGACTGGCTGGAGAAGCAACGGGTCGGCGAGATCGATTTCGCCGCCCAGCACCTCCTGCTCTTCGGCGTCATCCGCCCCCACGCCTCCCCCGGGGCCAACGGCCACACCCGCTACGATCTGCCCGGCAGGCACTTCTACTTCAACCCCGGCCCCGACCTGTTGCTGCGTCAGGGCGACGTGCTGATGCTGATCGGCTATCAGGCCAGCCTGACCCGGTTCCGCGAACTGGCCGGTCGCGGCAGGAAGAGGAGCCGACCCGAACCATGACGCCCCGCTATGCCCTGTTTGGCTGCAATCCCCTCGCCATCGAGGTCGCCTGGCGGCTGACCATGGTCCAGTTGCCCTTCATCATGCTGGACCGGGACCCGGCCCTCGTGGCCCACGCCCGGGAGGAAGGCCTGGTCGCCGAGCAGATCGACTACACGGACGACGACGCCTTGCGCGCCGTCGGCATCGGCGGTCACATCCAGGGTGTGTTCTGCCTGCTGGGCGAGGATTCCGAGAACGTCTTTCTGGCCATCTCCACCCGAGCCCTGGACCCCGGCTTGCGCATCGTCGCCGTCTGCCAGGCCCGGGAGGCCGCCGCCAAGCTCCTGGCCGCCGGCGCCGACAAGGTGGTGGACCCCTATGAGATCAGCGGTGCCCGGGTCCACGAGCTCATCGAGCGGCCCGAGGTGGTGGAACTGATGGAGCAGACCGTGTTCGGCCTTCAGGACCTCAACATCGCCGAAGTCACCATTCCCGTCGGCTCCTGGCTCCACGGCGTGCATCTCTCGGAACTGCGCCGGCACATGCTCCAGAACGTCATCCTGCTGGGGGTGGTGGACCTGGAGCGGGGCAAGGACCTCATCTTCAGCACCCGGGGCATCGACCACCACCTGGACTATCAGGACGTGCTGGTGGTCATCGGCCCCCGCCAGGACGTGGAGTCCTTCCGGGCCATGCTCGAAAGCCGGCGGGCCCCGTCCGGCTAGTCCGGCCGCGCCCGCAGCCAGAAGGTCACGGGCCCGTCATTGACCAGGGCCACCCGCATGTGGGCGCCGAATTCGCCGGTGGCCACATCGGGATGGACAGCCAGTGCCCGGGCCACCAGGTGGTCGAACAAGCGCCGCCCCTCCTCCGGGGCGCCCGCTGAGGAAAAACTGGGCCGGGTGCCCTTCTGGGTATCCGCCACCAGGGTGAACTGGGAGACCAGCAGCAAGCCGCCGCCCACCTCGGCCAGGCTCCGGTTCATGCGCCCCTGGTCGTCCGGGAACACCCGATAGCCCAGCAGGCGTTCCAGCAGCCGCTCCGCCTGGGACGCGCCGTCGCCCTTCTCCACGCCCACCAGCACCAGGAGGCCCGGACCGATGGCGCCGACGGTGCGCTCCTCCACCGTCACGGACGCCTCCAGGACCCTTTGCAGGAGAGCGATCATGCTCAGTTCAGGCCCAGGCCGCAGCCGCCCCGGGTGACCTTCACCGCCTTGGCCGCCTTGACGAATCGCCCCTGGCTGCGGGCCGCCACCCAAATATTGGCCGACTCGGCCACCTTGAGGCGCAGTTGCAGGTGAGGCACCACCTCCGGGGCCAGCACGAAGGCCGCCACCAGGGGCTGAGGGTTGCGGTCCACGAAGAACACCAGGGCGTCCACATCGGGAAGCAGACAGTCGCAGGTGACGAAGACGCTGGCGCCGTCCTCGGCGATTTCCGGCACCTGGAGGCGGATCGCCGGGGACATGGCCGGGTCGGCCCGGCGCAGGTCCTGGAGCATGGCCGGCACCGGGCCAGGCGCCCCCAGCACGGCACCCGGCCGCAACAGCCCGGCGGCGATCGCCACGGCCAGCAGGGACGGGGAAGCCGAGGCGCCCAAAAAAGCGCGACGGGACGGGTTCATGGGGGACTCCGGATCGTGGTAAACCGACGCCGATTATTCCCGGCCGCCATCCGAGGGAACAGGAAAACCGGGCCGGGGGGGACAGATAGTGTCCCCGGCGTTGGATTCCCGCTGTTCGACCCTTGGTGTATCTGGCTAGACTGTCCCGACCCACCTGACGGAGCCGTTCCATGCGCCTGCCTTTGCCTGCTGGCCCGGCCGCCGGCCTGGACCTGCCCGGCCCGGGGGGACGAACTCCTGCCCGGAACTCGGGTTCGCGCTCATGCACGGCAAGGGCGGCGCCCCTGGCCCAGGCGCTCACGGGCGCCGGATACGCCTCACTTGGCCGCCCCGGCCAACGCCAGCGCCGAAATCATCCGTGGGATCCGTGAAGTGGCGGGGTGCCAGGCCGCGACCGGCCTCGCCCAGCGCCTCAAATCCAGCGCACCACCTCTTCGAGGCTCTGGCGGGTCTTGGCGGGCTGAGGATTGACGCGAAAGCCGAAAGCCACCATCACCCCCAGGCCGAAACGGCCGTTCTCCAGCACGCCAGCCGCTTCCAGGATGGCGTCGGCGCCCGCCTGATGAAAACCTTCAATGGGGCAGGAATCGATACCGATCATGGCCGCCGCCGTCATCATGTTGGCCAGGGCGATGTAGGCCTGGCGGCAACTCCAGTCGAACCGGGCCCGGGGACTGTCCATGTTGAAGTCACCGTCCTGGAACTGGCGCAGCACCGCCGTGCGCCTGGCAATGACCTCCTCCGGATGATGCTGCACCTCCCGCATGAAGCGTCGGGTGAAGTCGGAACCGGCCGCCATATCCTCCTTGAGAACCAGGATGGCCACCACGTGGCTGGCGGTGGGAAACTGGCCCTTGGCGCCCCAGGTGACGGTGAGCAGCTTCTCCCGCAGGGCCATGTCCTGGATCACCAGGAAGCGCCAGGGCTCCAGGCCGAAGGAGCTGGGAGAGAGACGACCGGTTTCCAGGATGAAGCGAAAGTCATCGTCGCTGATGCGTCTGGCCGGGTCGAAGGTCTTGCAGGCATGGCGGAATTGGAAGGCGTCGAGGATGGTTTGCTGGTCAAGCATGGCGGTAGGACGAAAAATGATTCGTGAATTGTAGGCGCTGCCGAAATGCCGGACAGCGTTGCCCGGCTTGATTCCGGACACCAGGGCACGATTTCTCGCCCCAGCCCGGCCCCTG
>DAOQNK010000210.1:0-3536 GCA_035332045.1 Thiobacillaceae bacterium
CCCACCTGGTGGCGCCGCCCGCCGGCCCAGACGGCGCGCACGGTCATGGCGTTCTCGGTGAGGGTGCCGGTCTTGTCGGAGCAGATTACCGTGGTGCTGCCCAGGGTCTCCACCGCCGGCAACTTACGGATGATGGCCTGGCGCCGGGCCATGCGGGCGACACCGATGGCCAGGGTGATGGTGATGGCGGCGGGCAGGCCCTCGGGAATCGCGCCGACGGCCAGGGCCACCGCCGCCATGAACATGGCGTAGGCGTGCTCACCCCGCGCGACGCCGACCACGAAGGTCAACGAGGCGAATGTCAGAATGGCGAGGAGCAGCCAGCGGGCAAAATGCCCCATTTTCCGGGTCAAGGGCGTGGACAGTTCAGGTGAGGCGGCGATGAGGCGGGCGATCTGCCCCGTTTCGGTCGCTTGTCCGGTGGCGATCACCAGACCCTGGCCCTGGCCTGCCGCCACATGGGTACCGGCGTAAGCCATGTTGCGGCGCTCGGCCAGCGGCGTGTCGGCCGCAAGGGGCTGGTCGGCGAGTTTGCCGGCCGGCACCGACTCGCCCGTGAGGGCGGCTTCCAGCAGGCGCAGTTCCTTGCCATGCAACAGTCGCAGATCGGCCGGCACCCGATCACCCGGGGACAGCATCACCACATCGCCGGGAACCAGCTCCGTCGCATCCAGCCGTTTGCGCTGGCCTTCCCGCAGCACGGTGGCCTCACTGGCCAATGCCCGGGCCAGGGCCGCCAGGGCGGATTCGGCCCGGCCTTCCTGGATGAAACCCACCACGGCATTGACGAACACCACCCCCAGGATCACTCCCATGTCGACCCACTGCCCGAGAACGCCCGTGACGAGTCCCGCGACGATCAGTACCTGCACCAGGGGTTGCAGCAACTGGTCGAGAAAGCGACGCCACGCGGGCCGAGGCCGCGGCTCGGGGAGGCGGTTTGGACCGTGCAGGGCCAGGCGGCGGGTCGCTTCCGCCTCGTCCAGGCCGCGGGAACTATCCACAGCCAAGTGGGTGGCGACGGCCTGGGCATCCAGGCTGTGCCAGGAGTGGCGGGAAACGGGCATGTCGGCTATCCGATCGATGGCGAAAGTTCGCGCCGGGTTCTCGATCTGAGTCTAGCTCGGTTGGGATACACCCAGGATCGCCGCATTGCGGACCTGCCGGATGGCCCGCCGAGGACAGCCAGCAGGCCCCACGCCCCCGGGCTGTGTGCCCGCCGTGGTCGGTTTACCGCAAGAGGCGACGGCGGGTCAGTTTCAAGGCTGCGGCGAAGCCCGCCGTGCCGTAAGCCAGGAGGGCCAGCACATGCATGAGCAGGTTCTCCGGCGCCTTCCCCAGGAGCAGGGGCCGCGCCATGTCGATGGCATGGGTCAGGGGTAGCCAGGCGGCGATGGCGGCGAGCCAGCCAGGAAGCGCCGTGGGCGGATAGAACACCCCGCCCAGCAGGATCATGGGGGTGATGGCCAGGGTGAAGTAGTAGAGGAAGAAGTCGTAGTTGGGCGATACCGCGTTGACCGTGAGCCCCAGGCCGGCGAAGCAAAAGCCGGTCAGCACCGCCACCGGCAGCAGGGCGAAGGTCAGGATGAACTCCGTGTAAAGGCCCAGGGCCCAGACCACCAGCAGAATGGCCACCCCCGACAGCAGGCTCTTGGCCGTGGCCCAGAACAGTTCCCCCAGAAGGATGTCTTGCAGGTCCAGGGGGGTGTTGAGGATGGCGTCCCAGGTCTTCTGCACGTGCATGCGCGAGAAGGCGGAGTAAAGCGTCTCGAAGGTGGCGCTGTTCATGACGCTGTAGGCCAGGGTGCCGGCGGCCAGAAAGGTGAGGTAGGGCACCCCGTCCACCGCCGGCAGCAAGCCCCCCAGGCCGTAGCCCAGGCCCAGCATGTAGAGCATGGGATCGGCCAGGTTGCCCAGCAGGGAGGGGATCGCCAGCTTCTTCCAGACCAGGAAGTTGCGGCGCCAGACGGGGAACCAGGACAGCAAGGGGTGAGGCGTGAGGGGTGAGGCGTGGGCGGCTTCGGCTGGCTCCGGGCTTTTCTCCCGACGCATCACGGCTGACGACTCAACTTCAGCGCGTGAGCCCTGCCCACCCAATACCCCGGGGTTTTCACCCTCGCGCCTCACACCTGACGCCTCACCGCCCTCAATCACGCAAATCCCTCCCGGTGATCTTCAGGAACACGTCCTCCAGGTTGGCCGGCCGATGCAGGTAGCGCAGGCCGGGCCGGGCGGCCAGTTCCGCCACCACCCTCTCCGGGTCGTCGGTGTAGCAGAACAGGGTTTCGCCGGCCTGCTCGCAGCGATGGCACAAACCGGCGGCGCAGGCCTTCCATTCGTGCATGCCGTCGCCATAGATCTCCACCACGTGGGGCTCGATGTGGCCGGCAATGAGTTGCCGGGGACTGCCCCGGGCGATGACCCGGCCTTTGTCCATGACGCTGATGACGTCGCACAGGCGCTCCGCCTCGTCCATGAAGTGGGTGGTGAGCAGCAGGGTCTTGCCCTGGGCGATGAGCCGGCGCAGGCCCTGCCAGATCAGGTGGCGGGCCTGGGGGTCCAGGCCGGTGGTGGGCTCGTCCAGGATGATGAGGTCGGGATCGTTGACCAGGGCCCGGGCCAGGGTGAGGCGCCGCTTCATGCCGCCGGAAAGCGTGAGGATGGGGGCGTCGGCCTTGCCGGCGAGGCCCGCGAACTCCAGCAGGCCGGGTATCCGTTCGGCGATGGCCTTGCCGGACAGGCCGAAGTAGCGGCCGTAGGTGTGCAGGTTCTCGGCCACGGTGAAATCCGGGTCCAGGCTGTCCACCTGGGGCACCACGCCCACCCGGCGCCGCGCCTGTTTCGCCGCCGCCGGCATGGGGTGGCCCAGCAGTTCCACCGTGCCGGAATCGGCGCCGATGAGGCCCAGGCTCAAGCGCAGGGTGGTGGTCTTGCCGGCGCCGTTGGGGCCCAGCAGGCCATGGCAGCGGCCCGGTTCCAGGTCCAGGTCGAAGCCGTCCACGACGGGCTGGCCGCCATAGCGCTTGCTGAGGCCGCGCAGGCTCAGGGGTGACACAGGGCCTCCGCATGGGCCTGCAATTCCCGCAGGCGGCCATGAAAGAAGTGGCCGCAGCCCTCCACCACGATGAGGGGAATGGCGTGGGCCTGGGCATAGTCCCGGGCGGCGGCGAAGGGGATCACCTCGTCCTGGTCGCCGTGGATGATGGTGGCGGGAATTTGGGTGGGCTCGAATTCGTACATGGACACCGCCGGACCCACCATGATCAGGCGCTGGGCATGCATGGACTGGGCGACCCGCTGCTGCACGTAGGCGCCGAAGGAAAAACCCAGCAGGGTCCAGGGCAAGCGGCCATAGTGGGCTTCCACGGCCCGGGCCACGGCCAGCAGGTCTTCGGTCTCGCCGACGCCGTGATCGAACTCGCCCTCGCTGTCGCCCACGCCCCGGAAGTTGGGGCGCACGGCCACCAGGCCGCCGCTCAAGGCCGCCCGGGCCAGGGTCCAGGCCACCTTGTTGTCCAGACTGCCGCCGCGCAGGG
>DAOQNK010000211.1:0-3530 GCA_035332045.1 Thiobacillaceae bacterium
GGTAGTCCTCCAGCTTCTTCAAGCCGGTGGACAGGGTGGACTGGCTGACGAAGCAAGCTTCGGCCGCCTGGCCGAAGTGGCCCGTATCGGCCAGGGCCACCAGATAGCGCAGCTCTTGCAGGGTCATGGTGCGTTCCATCCTGGATGGGAATGGACGGATTCTAGGCAATCCCGGGCAGCGAGCCCACCCGGATGGCCGCCCGCCGCCGCGTCCATTCCAGCCGGCTGGCCTGGACGGCGATGAGCGGAACGGAAGCCGCCATTCATGATCGACTATTTAGATCGATATTAATGAAATTATTCAATTCACGCTCGCTTCGGAATGGCATTTAATGCACTCAACCCAAGCCATACAGGAGCCCATCATGACCTTGTGCCTCTACTCCACCCTCCGTGCCTGGCGGCGCGACATCCGAGCCGAGAAGGCTTCCGCCGGCGGGCGGGCCGCGTCTCCCATATACGAGGCCCTCTCCCGCCTGGGCATCGGTCTCGCCGGCATCGCCTGCGGTGCCGACATCGGTCCATCCGGCCGGCGCTGATCGGCCTTCGACACTCCACTCATCCCCTGACTGAAAGGAACACATCATGGCCATCGATATCGGCATCAGCGACAAGGACCGGGCCCGCATCGCGGAGGCGCTCTCCAAGATGCTGGCGGACAGCTACATCCTCTATCTCAAAACCCACAATTTCCATTGGAACGTGACAGGCCCCATGTTCAATACCCTGCACGTCATGTTCATGCAGCAGTACACGGAATTGTGGAACGCCCTGGACCTCATCGCCGAGCGCATCCGCGCCCTGGGCCATCCGGCTCCCGGCTCCTACAAGCGCTATGCGGAACTGTCGTCCATCCAGGAAGAGGACGGTGTGCCCTCGGCCAAGGACATGATCCGGCAGTTGGTGGCCGGCCAGGAGGCGGTGGCCCGCACCGCCCGCGCCGCCTTCAAGATCGCCGATGCCGCCGACGACCAGCCCACCGCGGACCTGCTCACCCAGCGCATGGAGGTCCATGAGAAGAACGCCTGGATGCTGCGGGTGCTGCTCGAGGATGGAGGCGCCCCGGCCCCCAAGGCGAAGAAGGGCGCGCGCTCCGGCAAATGACCGTCCGAAGGCGAATTCATCCCTGACCATCAAGTTTGGCGGAGTTTGTCCGATAGCCTGGGTACGAGACAGGGACTCGGGCAAACCTCTCGCCTTTAGGGCGGATGTGTGACCCAGGCCACTGCGTGATTTCGGCCTTACGGACAGAGTGGGGCCTGGAGCCCCGCTTGAACATGAACCGCCCGCCACAGCTTTCGCATGTCCTTCCGACGCTTCTGCTCGCCGGTGTGCTGGCCGTCCCCGCCGCCCGGGCCGCGGACGCCACCCTCGACCGGCTCGTGGAGATGTCCCTGGAGGAGTTGCTCCAGGTGGAAATCACCTCCCTCTCCAAGAAATCCCAGCGGCTGGCCGACGTGGCCGCCGCCGTGCACGTCATCACCCGGGAGGATATCCGCCGCTCCGGCGCCACCAGCCTGCCGGAAGTCCTGCGCCTGGCCCCCGGCGTCGACGCGGCGCGGATTTCCGACAACCGATGGTCGGTCTCCATTCGCGGCTTCAGCGGACGCTGGGCCAACAAGCTGCTGGTGCTGGTGGATGGCCGCAGCTTGTACACGCCCCTCTACTCCGGCGTGGAGTGGGAACAGGAGAACATTCCCCTTTCGCTCATCGAGCGCATCGAGGTGATTCGGGGCCCGGCCGCCGCCACCTGGGGCGCCAACGCGGTCAGCGGCGTCATCAACATCATCACCCTTCCCGCCGCGGCCACCCAGGGCTCGGAACTAGAAGTCTCCGCCGGCAGCCAGGAATTCCGCGCCCTTACCGCCTGGCTGGGCACGGCCATCGATGCCGACACCCATCTGAGGGTCTATGGAACCGGTGACGAGATCGGCGCCAACGATCGGGCCGTGGGAGGCGCCCCCTCCAACACCGGCGCCCACCGCTATCGGGGCGGCCTGCGCCTCGACAAGCTGGCCGGCGGCACCGACTACACCCTCATCGGCGAGGCCTGGCGCGACTGGGAAAGCAGCACCAACATCACCGGCCTGCCCACGCCGGTGGCGCCTTTCGAAATGGAGGTCCCCTACAGCACCGCCATCGAAGGCGCCTTTCTGCTGGCGCGGCGGGAAGGTCGTGACGGCCGGGGCGTGACATCCAGCCTGCAAGCCACCCTGGAGCATGTCGGCAACAGCAACACCCTGGGCTGGAGCATGCAACGCAACACCCTGGATCTGGACTACCACGAGCATCGCCAGTTCGACGCGGGACCCGATCTGACCTGGGGCCTGGGCTACCGGGTTGCCGATGACCAGATGGGCGCACCCACCCTGACCATCGCCTATGCCCCTCTGGACCGCACCCTCTCCACCTTCAGTCTCTACACCCAGGCGGACACCCCCTTGGCCGAGGACCGCTGGCTGCTTTCCCTCGGCGCGCGCCTGGAAAACCATACGTATACCGGCTGGGCGTTTCAGCCCAACGCCCGGCTGTTGTGGCACGTCAACGAGCAAAGCAGCGCCTGGGCTTCGGTTTCCCGGGCGGTGCGAACCCCCAACCGGACGGAGCGGGACGCGAGTTTCCTGTTCATGAAGACCTACGCCTCCACAGACCCGACAAATCCCTTCCCCAGCCCCCTCGGCAGTACCGCTGTGACCGCCTCCCTGTTCGGCAGTGCCGGCCTGGATGCCGAGACACTGGACGCCCTCGAACTGGGCTGGCGCAGCCAGATCACGCCCAGGCTCTCCCTGGACCTGGCGGCCTTTGCCCATCATTACGATAAATTGAGAGCGGCGGTTTTTACTGGCTTTACCGACCTGGGCGGCGGCGTGTTCATGGCCAACACAACGCTCGAAAACGCCCTGGCCGCCCATCTGCTGGGCCTGGAGGCCAGCCTGGACTGGCACCCGCGCGACGACTGGCGCCTGGCCGCCGCGTACAGTCAGGCACGCCTGAAAGTCAGCGACGACGATCTGGATATCGTCGAAGACCTGGAGGGCTCCCTCCCCCGCCATATCCTCTCCCTGCGTTCCAGCCACGACCTGAGCGAACGCCTGAAACTTGACTTCTGGCTGCGCCGGGTCGGCGCCCGGCACACCACCCATGTGCCAGAACGCAGCATTCCCGCCTACACCAGCCTGGACATGCAACTGACCTGGGCACCCCGCAAGGACCTGGAACTCAGCATCGTGGGCCAGAATCTCCTGGATGCCGCCCATCAGGAATACGCCAGCGACATCTTTCTCACCGTCCCCGTGGTGATCGAACGCCGGGGCTATATCCAGGCGCGCTGGCGGTTCTGAACGACGCCCTCGGTAGAATGGGCGATCTCCCTGGTTCGTACCGGCCATGCCCCCCCCTTCTTTCGATCTGATTCCCGTCACCCTGCTTACCGGGTTTCTGGGCAGTGGCAAGACCACCCTGCTCAACCATCTGCTGCGCCACCAGCCCCTCACCGCCGTGGTCATGAACGAGTTCGGCGAAATCGGCCT
>DAOQNK010000212.1:0-3510 GCA_035332045.1 Thiobacillaceae bacterium
GTGCGCGCCCGGGTGCGCCTGGTCATCCTGGACCGGGAAAGCGTCAAGGAGAAGATCAAGGAGGTGAAGGAGCAGGAGGTCTACATGGGCGAGATGCCCCTCATGACCCCCAACGGTTCCTTCGTCATCAATGGCACGGAACGGGTCATCGTCTCCCAGTTGCACCGCTCGCCCGGCGTCTTCTTCGAACATGACCGGGGCAAGACCCATTCCTCCGGCAAGCTGCTGTTCTCCGCCCGCATCATTCCCTATCGCGGCTCCTGGCTGGACTTCGAGTTCGATCCCAAGGACTTCGTGTATTTCCGCGTCGACCGCCGCCGCAAGCTGCCCGTCTCCATCCTGCTCAAGGCCCTGGGGTACAACATCGAGCAGATCCTGGACATGTTCTTCGAGACCGATACCTTCCACATCGGCAAGAAGGGCATCGAGTTCAGCCTGCGCCCCGAGCGTCTGAAGGGCGAGACCGCCAAGTTCGACATTCACGGCAAGGATGGCAAGGTCATCGTCGCCAAGGACAAGCGCATCACCGCCAAGCACATTCGCGACCTGGAGACCGCCGGCATCAAGAAACTGCTGGTGGACAACGACTATGTCCTGGGTCGGATCTTGGCCCGCAACCTGGTGGACGAGGAGACGGGTGAGTTGATCGCCCGGGCCAACGACGAGATCACCGAGACCCTGCTGGCCAAGATTCTGGAGTCCAAGGTTTCCAGCCTGGACACCCTGTACACCAACGAGCTGGATCACGGTCCCTTTGTCTCCCAGACCCTGCGCACCGATGAGACGGTGGACCAGTGGACCGCCCGCGTCGCCATCTACCGCATGATGCGTCCCGGCGAGCCGCCCACCGAGGATGCCGTGGAGGCCCTGTTCAACCGCCTGTTCTTCAGCGATGAGAGCTACGACCTGTCCAAGGTCGGCCGGATGAAATTCAACCGCCGCATCGCCGCTCCCGGCAAGGTGAGCTGGCAGATCGTTTTCCCGCCCCATCATCGGGAGAACAAGCTGGCCGCCGCCTTGCGCGAGTTCTACGGCGTCTGCCCCGAGGCCAGTTTGTCCAAGGCGAGCCTGGAGGACATTTCCAGCCAGGAGGAGGCCGAAGCCAGGCTGCACGAGTTGAACAAGCACCTGAAGGCTGCCGGTTTCGACCCCAAGGCCCTCAATGCCCGGGTCGAAGAGCGTTACACCCTGTCCCCCCGGGACATCGTCGAGGTCATCAAGATCCTGGTGGAACTGCGCAACGGCCGTGGCGAGATCGATGACATCGACCACCTGGGCAACCGCCGGGTGCGTTCCGTGGGTGAATTGGCCGAGAACCAGTTCCGCGCCGGTCTGGTGCGGGTCGAGCGGGCCGTGAAGGAGCGCCTGAACCAGGCCGAGTCCGACAACCTGATGCCCCATGACCTGATCAACGCCAAACCCATCAGCGCCGCCATCAAGGAATTCTTCGGCTCCAGCCAGCTGTCCCAGTTCATGGACCAGACCAACCCCCTGTCCGAGATCACCCACAAGCGGCGCATCTCCGCCCTGGGTCCCGGCGGTCTGACCCGGGAACGGGCCGGCTTCGAGGTGCGTGACGTGCACCCGACCCACTACGGCCGGGTGTGCCCCATCGAGACGCCGGAAGGCCCGAACATCGGCCTGATCAACTCCCTGGCCCTTTACGCCCGGACCAACGAGTATGGCTTCATCGAGACCCCCTACCGCAAGGTGGTGGATTTCAAGGTGACGGACCAGATCGAGTACCTGTCCGCCATCGAGGAAGCCCAGTACGTGATCGCCCAGGCGAACGCGGAACTGGACGACGTGGGCCGCTTCACCGGCGATCTGGTGTCCTGCCGGCATCGCAACGAATTCACGCTGGCCACCCCCGACCGCATCCAGTACATGGACGTGGCGCCTTCCCAGATCGTGTCCGTGGCGGCTTCCCTGATTCCCTTCCTGGAGCATGACGACGCCAACCGGGCGCTGATGGGTTCCAACATGCAGCGCCAGGCCGTGCCCTGCCTGCGGCCCGACAAGCCCCTGGTGGGCACCGGCATCGAGCGGACCGCCGCCGTCAACTCCGGTACCGTGGTCACCGCCCGCCGCGGCGGCGTGGTGGACTACGTGGACGCCAGTCGCGTGGTGGTCCGGGTCAACGACGACGAGGCCCTGGCCGGCGAGGTGGGCGTGGACATCTACACCCTCACCAAGTACCAGCGTTCCAACCAGAACACCAACATCAACCAGCGTCCCCTGGTGCGCCTGGGCGACAAGATCGCCAAGGGCGACGTGGTGGCCGATGGCGCCTCCACCGACAAGGGCGAGCTGGCCCTGGGCCAGAACATGCTGGTGGCCTTCATGCCCTGGAACGGCTACAACTTCGAGGACTCCATCCTGATCTCCGAGCGGGTGGTGGCGGAGGACCGCTACACCTCCATCCACATCGAGGAACTCTCGGTGGTGGCCCGGGACACCAAGCTGGGCCCCGAGGAAATCACCCGGGATATCTCCAGCCTGTCCCAGGTGCAGATGGGCCGTCTGGACGAAGCCGGCATCGTCTACGTGGGCGCCGAGGTCACCGCCGGCGACGTCCTGGTGGGCAAGGTCACCCCCAAGGGCGAGACCCAGCTCACCCCGGAAGAGAAGCTGCTGCGCGCCATCTTCGGTGAGAAGGCCTCCGACGTGAAGGACACCTCCCTGCGCGTGCCCACGGGTATGAGCGGCACCGTCATCGACGTGCAGGTGTTCACACGGGAAGGCATCGAGCGCGACACCCGCGCCAACCAGATCATCGACGAGATGCTGCGCAAGTATCAGAAGGACCTGGCCGACCAGATGCGCATCGTCGAGGAAGACGCCTTCGCCCGGATGCGCCGCATGCTGGTGGGCAAGGCCGTCAAGGGCGGCCCCAAGAAGCTTGCGAAGGGCGCCGAAGTCAGCGATGACTACCTGGATGGCCTGGATCCCCACGACTGGTTCGACATCCGTGTCGCCGACGAGGATCTGGCCCGCCAGATGGAAGGCGTCAAGGACGCCCTGGACAAGCAGCGCCTCGAGTTCGACCGCATGAAGGAGAACAAGAAGAAGAAGCTGACCCAGGGTGACGAACTGCCTCCTGGCGTCATCAAGATGGTCAAGGTCTACCTGGCCGTGAAGCGCCGCCTGCAGCCCGGCGACAAGATGGCCGGCCGCCACGGTAACAAGGGCGTGGTGTCCAAGATCGTGCCCGTGGAGGACATGCCCTTCATGGCCGACGGCAGCCCGGTGGATATCGTGCTGAACCCCCTGGGGGTGCCGTCCCGGATGAACGTGGGCCAGATTCTGGAAACCCACCTGGGCTGGGCCGCTCGCGGTTTGGGTCAGCGCATCGACGAGATGCTGGAGGCCCAGGCCAAGGCCGCCGAGGTTCGCGGTTTCTTGGACAAGATCTACAACGCCTCGGGCAAGTCCGAGGACATCAAGGGCCTCACCGACGGCGAGATCCTCGAAATGGCGGGCAACCTGGCCAAGGGCGTGCCCTTCGCC
>DAOQNK010000213.1:0-3505 GCA_035332045.1 Thiobacillaceae bacterium
ACCTCGTTCAGGGCCCGCAGGCTGGAGAGCTGGCGCTGCTTGGCTTCCTCCACCCGCCAGCGCTGGGTCACGTCGAAGACGATGGAAAAAAGCAGCTGGCGATCATTCAGATGGAGGGGCCCGGAGCGGACTTCCACCCGGCGGGTTTCGCCGTTGGCCAGCCGATGGGAGAAATAGAAGCAGTCCCGGCTTTCCCGTTCCGCGAGCCGCATCTCGGCCTGGAGCGCTTCGGCCGGCAACTCGTTGATGTCGGCGAGCCGCATGCCCGCCAGCCGGGCCCGCTCGTAGCCATAGAAAGCCGCCGCCGCGTCATTCGCCTCGACGATGCTCCCGGCCGCCGGGTCGATGAGCAGCATGGGGGCCTTGGCTTTTTCGAACAAGGCCCGGTAGCGGGCCTCGCTTTCCGCGAGCCGGGCCGTGATCCGGGTCGCCAGGCGCTCCGCGCGTTTCTGTTGTCGGGACAGGGCGCCGATGATCATGAAGAGCAGCACATCCACCGTCACGCCAGCCGCCGCCACCAGCAGGGGCAGGTTTTCCTCGGTGCCAGACAGGTAATCGGGGCGGGCGTAGAGGAAGACGCTCCAGCCGTGGCCGGCGATGGTGACCTGCCTGAGGCCGTGGAGCCAGCCGGTTTCGGCGCCGGGGGTGTAGACGGGCGCCTGGCTGTCCACGCTGTTGAAGAGCAGGGATTGCCGCGTCGGCGTGGCGCTGTCGTAGATTTCGAACAGGATGCCGCCCTGGTCCGCGCTCAGGATGCCCCGCATCAGATCCTTGATGCGGAAGGGGCTGTAGACGAAGCCCTGGAGGGCGGCCCGCCGTTCCGCCACCGTCCCGACGGGCATGCCCTTCTTGTAGACGGGCATGTACATGAGAAAGCCATACTGGGCGTCGGCGCGGGTTTCCTGGATCAGGGTGACGCGACCGGAGAGGGCGGGCTCGCCGGTGTCCCGGGCTTTCTCCATGGCCTCGCGGCGGGTGGGCTCGGAGAACATGTCGTAGCCGAAGGCCCGCTGGTTCCGCCAGTTGAAGGGTTCCAGGTAGAGGATGGCGCTGTAGGCATCCCGCTCGCCTACGGGCTTGACCACGAAGTCCGGAAAGCCTTCGGCCCGCACGCCGCGGGTGATCGAATTCAACTCGCCAGGCTGGATCATTCTGGAATAGCCCAGCCCCTGAATGCCCGGATACAGACGCTGCAATTGCAGCCGGTCCACGTAGGCGCGCCATTCCTCCCGGCTCACGTCCTCGGACGCATCGAACAGGGCCGCGCCGCCGCGCAGCACCATCTCGTAGTCCAGCATGCGCTTGATGATGGCATTGGCCACGTCCTGGGCCTGGAACTGGAAGCGTTCCGCCGCCCGCTTGCGTACCGCGCTGTCGGAGATATACCAGGCCAGGCCCGTCAGGACGAAGGAAAGCAGCAGAATGATCCAGGCCGTCGCGGGGTGGCGCAGGACGCGCCGCCAGAGAGGGACGGGCTGGGTTTCAGTCATGACGCGCCAGGGGGCCGGTGGCCAGGGTGGGGAGCGCATGGCGCACTGGGGCACGCGGGAGGTAAGACGTAATGCGTGGCGAAGAGACCATGGGCTGTAGGCTCCGCTCCAAGAAGTTGGGAGCAGGGCAGCCGACATCACCGAACCAGGGGCCACCCTCGTGTGACCCGATTATCGGCCTTGGTCAGCGGGACTTGAATTCCCGGTATGGCGCCGACCAGGCTGGCTGCCGCTTGGCAGACTCCCAGCCGGTCTTGTGAGCCGGCTGGACGAAGCCGGCTCTATGAGGAGAAGAACTGTCAGTGGGCGCGCAAGCTTCAGGCATACACCGGCGCGAATGCCTTGTCCGGTTCCTCCGCCGGGCCGTTCTCGCCCCAGTAGGGCGACAGCTTGCGCAACTGGGCAATGATCTCGGGCACCACTTGGATCACCCGGTCCACTTCCGCTTCCGTGCTGTAGCGGGACAGGGAGAAGCGGATGGTGCCGTGGGCGGCGGTGTAGGGGATGCCCATGGCGCGCATGACGTGGCTGGGTTCCAGGCTGCCGGAGGTGCAGGCGGAGCCGGAGCTGGCGGCGATACCGAACTTGTTGAGCAGCAGCAGGATGGCCTCGCCCTCGATGAACTCGAAGGCGATGTTGCTGGTGTTGGGCAGGCGGTTCTCCGGGTTGCCGGTGGCGAAGGCGCGCGGCACCTTGGAGAGGATGCCGGCTTCCAGCTTGTCCCGCAGGCGCTTCACCTCGGTGTTCTCGAAATGCATGTGCTGCATGGCCTGCTCGCAGGCGAGACCGAGGCCGACGATGGACGCCGAGTTCTCGGTGCCGGCCCGGCGTCCGCGTTCCTGGTGGCCGCCCCGCAGCAGCGGGCGGAAGCGCACGCCCCGGCGCAGGTAGAGCACGCCCACGCCCTTGGGCGCGTGCAGCTTGTGGCCGGACAGGGACAGCATGTCGATGCTGGTGGCCTTGAGGTTGATGGGCACCTTGCCTACGGCCTGCACCGCGTCGGTGTGGAACATGATGCCGGCTTCCGAGGCCATGTCGGCCATCTCTTCCACCGGGAACAGGGTGCCGGTCTCGTTGTTGGCCCACATGACCGAGACCACCGCCACCTTGTCGGTGAGCAGCTTCTTGTACTCATCCAGGTCCAGGCGGCCCTTGTTGTCCACCTTGAGCTTATGGATGGTGTAGCCCTCTTTCTCCAGGTGGTCGCACAGGTTCAGCACCGCCGGATGCTCGATGGCGGTGGTGATGATCTCCTTGCGGTCGGGCATGGCCTTGCAGGCGGACAGGATGGCGGTGGAATCCGCCTCGGTGCCGCAGGAGGTGAAGATGATCTCCGACTCGTGCTCGGCGCCCAGCAGTTCCTGGACCTGCATGCGCGCCTTCTTGAGGGCCAGGCCCACCTTGTTGCCGAAGCTGTGCATGGAAGAGGGGTTGCCGAACTGCTCGGTGAAGAAGGGCAGCATGGCGGCCACCACGGCGTCGTCGACGCGGGTGGTGGCGTTGTTGTCGAGGTAGATGCCGTCCATATCAGATCCTTTCGGTTTGCTCCCCTCCCCCGCAAGCGGGGGAGGGGCCGGGGGAGAGGGTCATCAATCCGTGGAAACCGGCCCTCTCCCTAACCCTCTCCCGCTTGCGGGAGAGGGGACTGTCTTTCACACGTGGCTCGCGGCGCGGGCGTAGGAACCGGCCCGGCTGGGCACCACCTTCACGAACTCGCCCAGGTCTTCCATCAGGCGCTGCTGGATGCCCTGGAGGGTCATGGCTTCCATCTGGCAGCCGGCGCAGGCGCCGATCATGTTCACGTAGATGGTCTTGCCGTCCACGTCCACCAGTTCGATGTCGCCGTGGTCCCGCTGGAGCTGGGGCCGGATGGAATCCAGGATCATCTCGATGCGCTTGATGCGCTGGAGGTTGGTCATCTTGGAGCCGTCGTCGGCCTTCTTGGCCTTGACCGGGATGGGGTTGAAGGTCTCGCCCCGCTCCGCCAGCACCTTGACCAGGATTTCCTCGATGCC
>DAOQNK010000214.1:0-3496 GCA_035332045.1 Thiobacillaceae bacterium
AGATCTCCATCGAGTTCGACATCAACGACAGCGTCACCACCGAGGCGGTGGACCTGTTCCGGCCCCACCTGATCCTCGCCCCCTACCTGCGCCGGGCGATTCCGGAAGCCATCTGGCGCGAGCATGTCTGCCTCATCGTGCACCCGGGCATCGTCGGCGACCGGGGGCCGTCGGCCCTGGACTGGGCGATCCTGAAGGGCGAGGCCGAGTGGGGCGTGACCGTCCTCCAGGCTGAAGCCGAGATGGACGCCGGGCCGGTGTGGGCCAGCGAGACCTTTCCCACGCGGGCGGCGAAGAAATCCAGCCTGTACCGCAACGAGGTCACCGAAGCGGCGGTGCGGGCGGTGCAGTCGGCCATCGCCCGGCTGCCGGACTACCGCGCCGGGACCTGGCAGCCCAGGGCGGTGCCCCTGAAGCCCATGCACGCCCTCATGCAGCAGGGCGACCGCGCCATCGCCTGGGGAAGGGACGCCACCGCCACGGTGCTCGCCAAGCTCAACTGCGCCGACGGTTTTCCCGGGGTGCGCGACAGCCTGTTCGGCCAGACCTGCCAGCTCTACGACGGCCGGGCGTTTCCGGCCCAGGGCCGGCCCGGCGAACTGCTGGGCCGGGCGGGGGAGGGCGTGGTGCGGGCCACCGCCGACGGGGCGGTCTGGATCGGGCACTGCAAGGTGGAAGGCGGGATCAAGCTGCCGGTGGGCGCCGCCTTCCCGCTCGCGGGGGAACTCCCGGAACTGGACGGCCCGGCCGAGGACATCCGCTACGAGGAGTCCGCCGGCGTCGGCTACCTCCACTTCGACTTCTACAACGGCGCCATGGGCACCGCCGCCTGCGAGCGCCTGCTGGCCGCCTATGAAGCCGCGAAGCAGCGCCCCACCAAGGTCATCGTCCTCCTGGGCGGCGCCGACTTCTTCAGCAACGGCCTGGACCTGAACCGCATCGAGGCGGCGGACAGCCCGCCGGACGAATCCTGGCGCAACATCAACGCCATGGACGACCTGTGCCGGGCCATCCTGGGCACGGAGTCCCACCTCACCGTCAGCGCCCTGCGCGGCAACGCCGGCGCCGGCGGCGCCTTCCTGGCCCTGGCGGCGGACCGGGTGTGGGCGCGCCGGGGCGTCATCCTCAACCCCCACTACAAGAACATGGGCAACCTGTACGGCTCCGAGTACTGGAGCTACCTGCTGCCGCGCCGGGTGGGGGCGGAACAGGCCGCCGCCATCCTGCGCCACCGATTGCCACTGGGTGCCGAAGCGGCGGCTGAAATGGGGTTCCTCGATGAGGCTTTCGGTGAAGACCTGGCCGGGTTCGAGACGGAAACCCGCCGACGCGCCGAGGCCCTGGCCGAAGCCGCCGATTTCGCCGATCACTTGGGGGCAAAGAACCGCCGCCGCGCCGAGGACGAGGCCGCGAAGCCCCTGGCGGCCTATCGCGCAGAAGAGCTGAAGCACATGCAGCGCAATTTCTACGGCTTCGACCCCAGCTACCACGTGGCCCGCCACCACTTCGTGCGCAAGACGCCCCATTCCTGGACGCCCAGGCATTTGGCGATCCACCGGGATTTGGGGTGGGTGGTACCGGTGGATATCGGAGAGGTTTCCGGGTGAGGCTAGTGTTGCTAAATCCCCCCCAGCCCCCCTTTAAGAAAGGGGGGAGTGGCCGCGACGTGGGCCGAAGGGTGCCTCCCTTTTGTAAAGGGAGGACAGGAGGGATTTCTTCCACGTCAGCGCTCGTATCGTCCTCGGCACCCTCATGACCCCGCTCCCCACCGTCCTGGTCATCGACGACGAGGTCCGCTCCCAGGAGGCCCTGCGCCGCACACTGGAGGAGGACTTCGAGGTCTTCACCGCATCGAGCGCGGCGGAGGCCCGGGGCATCATGGAGCGGCAGAGCATCCAGGTGGTGCTCACCGACCAGCGCATGCCCGAGGTGAGCGGCGTGGAGTTCCTCAAGGAGGTGCGCCGGGCCTGGCCTGACACGGTGCGCATCATCATCTCCGGCTACACCGACAGCGAGGACATCATCGCCGGCATCAACGAGGCGGGCATCTACCAGTACCTGCTCAAGCCCTGGCATCCGGAACAGCTGCTGCTGACCCTGAAGCGGGCCGCCGAGCTCCACAAGCTGCAACAGGAAAACTGCCAGCTGGCGGTGGAACTGCGGGCCGCCGAGCCGGTGCTGCGGGGCCGGGTGGAAGCCAGCCGCGCCCGGGTGAAGCAGGCCTTCGCGGTGGGCAACGTGGTGCGGGCGCCGGGCAGCCCCATGAACGAGGTGTGCGACCTGGTGGCCCGGGCCGCCCGCTTCGACGTGGCCATCCTGCTCACCGGCGAATCCGGCACCGGCAAGGAACTGCTGGCCCGGGCCATCCACTACGCCAGCGGCCGCGCCGACAAGCCCTTCGTGGTGGAAAACTGCGGCGCCCTGCCGGACACCCTGCTGGAGTCGGAACTGTTCGGCCACAAGCGGGGCGCCTTCACCGGCGCCTTCGAGGACCGGGTCGGCCTGTTCCAGCAGGCCCACGGCGGCACCCTGTTCCTGGACGAGATCGGCGAGACCACCCCCGCCTTCCAGGTGAAGCTGCTGCGGGTGCTCCAGGAAGGGGAGTTCCGCCCCGTGGGGGGCAGCCGGCCCGTGTCCGTGGACGTGCGGGTTATCGCCGCCACCAACCGAGACCTGGATGCGGAGGTGAAGGCCGGCCGCTTCCGGGAGGACCTGTTCTACCGCCTGGCCACCGTGCCCATGCGCCTGCCGGCCCTGCGGGAACGGCCCATGGACATTCCCGCCCTGGCCAAGGCCATCCTGGAAAGGACCGGCGCCGCCCTGGGCCGGCGCGTGGAAGGCTTCGCCCCCGCCACCCTGGACTGTCTCGCCGCCTATGGCTGGCCCGGCAACGTGCGGGAGTTGCAGAACGAGATCCAGCGCATGCTGGTGCTTTCCGACGGCCCCACGCTGACCCCGGAGCTGCTGGCGCCCCATATCCGCCAGTCGGGCCTGGCGGAGGCCCTGGAACACACCGCCGGCGGCCTGCGTGGCCGGGTGGATGCCCTGGAGATCAGCCTGCTGGTCGAGGCCCTGGAGCGCAACCGGGGCAATCTTTCCAAGACCTCCCGGGAGCTGGGCCTGTCCCGCCTGGGCCTGGCCAAGAAGATGCAGCGGCTGGGGGTGGAGCGGCCGGGGAAAGGGAAGGAGGAAGCGGATGCCTAGCGTGGTTGTCGCCCGGGTGAAATCCCCCCTGTCCCCCCTTTACGAAAGGGGGGAACGCTCATTTCAAGTCGATGCGGTTTTGCTCCCCCCTTTTGTAAAGGGGGGCTGGGGGGGATTTAGCAACCCTGACCATTCCCTCAAGGACCGCCATGCCCGCTAGCCCCCTCAACCTCCTCTGGCTCCAGTCCGGCGGTTGCGGCGGCTGCACCCTGTCCCTGCTCAATGCCGAGCATCCCGATCTCTTCACCCATCTGGAGGACGCCGGCATCCGCCTGCTCTGGCATCCCAGCCT
>DAOQNK010000215.1:0-3444 GCA_035332045.1 Thiobacillaceae bacterium
CCGGCTACCCCATGCGCATGATCAAGAGCAGCCCGGGGATCGGCGCCGGCACCCACCCCAACTGCGAGTCCTTCGGCTACCTGCTGGATGCCAACGGCCGCTGTTCCTACATCGATGCCTACAACCGGGAAGTGGCCGCCCATCCGGGCGACAAGAAGATCAAGGTCATGGACAAGACCTGCTTGTGCACCCACATGCGCGACTTCGACATCTGGACCTGCGGCCACTATACCTACCGGCTCAAGGACACCACGGTGAAGCAAGCCGACGGCGACTACGCCCTCCTTTCCGCCGAGCACGTGTTCAAGGACTACCAGTTCAGCAAGGACGGCCGCATCGCCTTGCCCGCCTGAAGCGGCACCCCGCTCAAACTGTCGAGCCCTCGACGGCGCCGTCCGAGCCCTGACACCCGGGGCGGATTCCCTGCCCTGATCCCTTTGCCGGCGCGGCCCCGTTCCGGGCATGCGACTTGCTGTGTTGCAAGGTCATGCCACGGCTACCGCCGTCCCCACCCTCTCGCATCGGAGCGCCCCATGCCCACTCGCCCCATACCCGCCCTTGCCCCCCTGCTCCTCGCCCTGGCCCTGGCCTGGACCGGTCAGGCCCACGCCGTCCAGGGGCTCCAGTCCGACGACACGGCGCCGATTCCCGGCCGCCTGCTGGTGAAGTTCAAGGCCGAGGCCGACGCCGTGGCCGCCGAGACCGGCGCGCGGGATCAGGGCGTCAGCGAGGTGAGGCGCCTGCGGGGCGGCGACAACGCCCGTACCGCCGTTGCCCGGCGCTGGCGGGTCATGGGTTTCTCCAGCCAGGAGAGTCTGGCCCGGATGATGGACCGCGTCGCCCGCCTGCCCGGGGTGGAATCGGTGGAGCCCGACTACCCGGTGCGCGCCACGGGCATTCCCAATGACAGCCGCTTTTCCGAACTCTGGGGCCTGAACAACACCGGCCAGACCGGCGGTACCGCCGACGCCGACATCGACGCGCCGGAAGCCTGGGACATCCTGGCTGGCGGCGCGGTCCTGGTGGCGGTGGTGGACACCGGCGTGGACTACACCCATCCGGACCTGGCCGCCAACATCTGGACCAATCCGGGCGAGATCGCCGGCAACGGCATCGACGACGACGGCAACGGCTACGTGGACGACGTCCGGGGCTGGGACTTCGCCAACAACGACAACAACCCCATGGACGACAACGACCACGGCACCCACGTGAGCGGCACCATCGCCGCGCAGGGCGACAACGGTCAGGGCGTGGTGGGCGTGAACCGGCTGGCCCGCATCATGCCGCTGAAATTCCTCAACGCCGCTGGCACCGGGGCCACCTCCGACGCCGTGGAGGCCATTTACTACGCCATCGACAAGGGCGCCAAGGTCATGAACCACAGCTGGGGCGGCGGCGCCTATTCCCAGTCCCTGGCCGACGCCTTCACCGCCGCCCAGAACGCCAACATCGTCATGGTCGTAGCGGCGGGCAACGACGGCAAGAACATCGACACCTCCCCCAGCTATCCCGCGGCCATGACCCACGCCAACATCGTTTCCGTGGCCGCCACCACCTCGACCGACGCCCGGGCGAGTTACTCCAATTACGGCGCCACCGCCGTGGACCTGGCCGCCCCCGGCGATGCCATCCTCTCCAGCATTCCCGGCGCCACCTACGCCTCTTTCTCGGGGACCTCCATGGCCAGCCCCCACGTGGCCGGCGCCGCCTCCCTGCTGCTGGCCGCCAACCCCGCCCTGACCTATGCCCAGGTGAAAAGCGCCATCCTCGACCACGTCGATGCCAATGCCGCCATGGCCGGTAAGAGCGTCACCGGCGGCCGCCTCAACCTCAAGGCCGCCCTGGCCTCGGTGAGCGCCCCGCCGCCCGCCAACCTGCCGCCCGCGGCCAACGCCGGGGCCGATCTCAATCTGGCCCGGGGCGCCACGGCCGTGCTCAGCGGCGCCAACTCCACCGACCCGGACGGCAGCGTGGTGGCCTATTCCTGGGTCAGCGCCAAGCCCTCGGTGGTGAAGATCATGTCCGGCGCCAGCACCGCCGCCCCCACCATCAAGGCCGCCCCCAAGGCCCGGGTGGGCTCCACGGTGACCCTCACCCTGACGGTGACCGACGACGACGGCGCCACCGCCAGCGACCAGTTGGTCGTGACCGTGAAGTAAGATTTCCCGACCCCGCCGAGCCGGCCTCCGGGCCGGCTTTTTTCTTTTCGCCACGCCATGAACTGGGACCTCTTCTGCACCGTCATCGACAATTTCGGCGACATCGGCGTCACCTGGCGCCTCGCCCGGCAACTGGCCGGCGAACACGGCCAGACGGTGCGCCTGTGGGTGGACGATCTGGCGGCCTTCCGCCGCATCCGCCCGGAGGTCGACCCGTCGAGGGACACCCAGCGCCTGGAGGGTGTGGAAGTCCGCCGCTGGGGCGCCACGCCACCGGACGCGGCGCCCGGCGACGTCGTCATCGAAGCCCTGGCCTGCAATCTGCCGGAGGCGTTCGTGGCGGCCATGGCGGCCCGGGAACCCAAGCCCCTCTGGCTGAACCTGGAATACCTCACCGCCGAAGACTGGGCCCGGGGCGTGCACGGCCTGCCGTCACCCCATCCGCGCCTGCCCCTGACAAAATATTTCTTCATGCCCGGCTATACCCCAGACACCGGCGGCCTGACCCGGGAAGCCTGGCTGCCGGCGCGACGGCATGGCTTCCAGGATGACCTCGCCGCCCGGACGGCATTCCTGGCCAGCCTGGGCGTGACCGGCACCGACACGGGGGAAACCCTGGTGTCCCTGTTCAGCTACGAGAATGGGGCCCTGCCCGGCCTGCTGTCGGCCTGGGCGGGGGATGCCGCGCCGGTGCGGGTGCTGGTGCCGGAAGGCAAGGCGTTGCCGGCAATCGCCGCCTGGTTGGGCATGCCCCTCGCGCCAGGCTCGGTGGCGGCCCGGGGCCGGTTGAGCCTGCATGTCCTGCCCATGCTGGACCAGGATGACTACGACCGGCTGCTCTGGGCCTGCGACCTCAACTTCGTGCGCGGCGAGGATTCCTTCACCCGAGCCCAGTTCGCCACCCGGCCCCTGGTCTGGCAGGCTTACCGACAGGAAGAATCCGCCCATCTGGCCAAGCTGGAGGCTTTTCTGGATCGCTATTGCGCCGGCATGGCGCCGGCCCTGGCCGACCTCACCCGGCGGGTATGGCGGGCCTGGAACAGCGAGACCGACCTGGAAACCCTCTGGCCCGCCTGGCGCGCCGCCCTGCCGGAATTGGCCCGGCACGCCGGCGTGTGGTGGGAACACCTCGCCATGCAATCCGATCTGGCATCCAACCTGCTGATTTTTTGCAAAAAAAAGCTAGAATAGCGGGCTTTCCCTTTCCCCTCTCTGGAACTCCCGATGAAAACCGCTCAAGAACTCCGCGCCGGCAACGTGATCATGGTCGGCAAGGACCCGC
>DAOQNK010000216.1:0-3432 GCA_035332045.1 Thiobacillaceae bacterium
ATCATCCAGGACCCCCAGCGCTTCGGCCTGAACCTGGACCCCATCGCCGACGAAGCCTATTTCATGCAGGTGACCCTGAGCCGTCCCATGGAGGCCCGCCAGGCGGCCAAGCTGGCGGACATGGATCTGGAGGAGTTTCTTTCCCTCAATCCGGCCTTCCATCGCCGGGTCATCTACAGCGACAGCCGCAATGTCCTGCTGTTGCCCATGGACCGGGTCGAAACCTTCCAATTCAACCTGCACCGCCAGGATGGCGGCCGGCAATTGCAGACCTACAACGCCCGCCCGGGCGAAACCGCCAGCGGCATCGCCGCGAAATTCGGCGTCAGCCTAGACTGGCTCAAGGAATACAACCCCCTCAAGCTGAGCAAGGGCAAGGTGGCCCAGCCCCAGACCCTGGTGGTGCCCATGGCGGGCAGCGGCGAAGCCAGGAAAGCCGCCACCCCCAAAGTATCCCAGGCCGAACCTCCACCGGCCTCCGCCAGGAAGCCCGCCATGCGCACCCATACCGTGCGCAAGGGCGACACCCTGGCCAGGCTGGCCAAGCACTACAAGGTGAAGGTGGCGGACATCCGCCGCTGGAACGAGCACGCCGAGCCCCTCGTGCCCGGCACCAAGCTGGAAATCCCGGTCCTGCCGGGCTGAGGCTTCTTCAGCCCGCCCCGCCCGGGGCCGAGGCCAGCAGCAACTTCGTATAGTCGTTTTCCGGCCGGCTGAAGATCTGTTCCGCCGGGCCGCTCTCCACGATCCGCCCGCCCCGCATCACCGCCACCCGATCCGCCAAGTAGCCCACAACCGACAGGTTGTGGGTGATGAACAGGTAGGCCAGGCCGTGCTCCCGGCGCAGGTCGGCGAGGAGGTTGAGGATCTGGGCCTGGACCGACACGTCCAGGGCGCTGGTGGGTTCATCCAGAATCAGCAATTTCGGATTCACCGCCAGGGCGCGGGCAATGGCGATGCGCTGGCGCTGGCCGCCGGAGAACTCGTGGGGATAGCGGAGCCCCGCGTCCGCCGGCAGGCCCACCTGATCCAGCAGTTCCGCTGATCGGCGACCCCGGCCGGCCCGGTCCAGCTCCGGCAGCAGGGCCGCCATGCCCTCCTCCAGGATGGCGCCCACCCGCATGCGCGGGTTGAGGGAGGAAAACGGATCCTGGAAGACGATCTGCATCTGGGCCCGCTTGCGGCGCAGGGCCTCGCCGGCCAGGCCCGCCAGGGATTCGCCCAGCAGCCGGACTTCCCCCGCCGTAGGTTCGATGAGGCGCAGCACCGCCCGGGCCAGGGTGGTCTTGCCGCAGCCGGATTCGCCCACCAGGGCCAGGGTCTCCCCGGGGGCCAGCGACAGGCTGACGCCGTCCACCGCCTTCACGTGGCCCACGGTGCGCTGGAGCAGACCCTTGCGGATGGGGAAGTGGACGGCCAGGTCGGAGACTTCGAGTACCGGATGCTCGCCCGCCCCTTTTTCAAAGGGGGGCTGGGGGGGATTTTCAATGGCCTTCCCCTCCGCACCGCTTGAAATCCCCCCTGCTTCCCCTTTTGGAAAAGGGGAAATGGCGGAGACTTCGGCCAGATGGCAGCGGGCGAAATGGCCGGGGGCCACTTCGTGGAAGCCCGGCGTTTCCTGCCGGCAACGTTCGAACGCCACCGGGCAGCGCTCGGCGAAGCGGCAGCCGACGAAGGCCGCGTCCGCCGCCGGCACCCGGCCCGGCAGGCTGTCCAGGCGCTCGCCGCGCCGGTCCAGGCGGGGCAGCACGGCGAACAGCTTTTGCGTGTAGGGATGGCGGGCGGCGGCCTGGAGCCCGGCGCCGGGCGCCCATTCTACGATCTGGCCGGCGTACATGACCGCCACCCGGTCGCCGGGCTGCCGGGTCATGTCCCGGGCCACGTCCAGGTCGTGGGTGATGAGCAGCAAGCCCATGCCCCGTTGCGCCCGCAGGTCCCGGAGGAGATCGAGGATCTGGGCCTGGATGGTCACGTCCAGGGCCGTGGTGGGCTCGTCGGCGATGAGCACCTCCGGCTCGCCGGCCAACATCATGGCGATGAGGGCCCGCTGGCGCTGGCCGCCGGAAAGCTGGAAAGGATAGGTGTCCAGCTTGTCCGGCCCCAGGCCCACCGCCTCCAGCAGCCGCCCTGCCTCGGCGCGGGCGGCCTCGCCGGCCAGGCCGCGATGGGCGGCCAGGGCTTCCTGGATCTGTTCGGCCACGCTCATGACCGGGTTCAGGCTGGTCTGGGGCTCCTGGAAGATCATGGCCAGGCGGCCACCCCGCACCCCGCCCATGGCCGCTTCGGGCAGGGCGAAGAGGTCTTCGCCCATCAGCTTGACGGCCCCCGCCGCCACCCGCCCACCCTCGGGCAGCAGGCGCATCAGGGCCAGGGCGGTCATGGACTTGCCGCAGCCGGATTCCCCCAGCAGGGCCACGCACTGATCGGCCTCCACGGCGAAATCCACGCCGTCCACGGGAACGAAGCGGCGGCCGCCGGCGCCGGCGATCTCCACCCTCAGGTTGTCGACGCGGAGTCCGGTCATGCCCGTCCCTTCGCTTTCGGATCCAGGGCGTCCCGTACCTGGTCGGCGAACAGGTTGGCCGCCAGCACCAGGGCGAACATGAACAGGAAGGCGGCGGCCAGTTGCCACCACACCACCGGCTCCCGGGCCAGTTCCAGGCGGGCGCCGTTGATCATGTTGCCGAAGCTGATCATGGCCGGGTCCACCCCCACGCCCACGTAGGACAGCACCGCCTCCGCCAGCACCAGGCCGGAGAAGTCGATGACCACGGTGATGAGGACGATGTGCATGACGTTGGGCAGCAGGTGACGCAACAGGATGCGGCCCCGGGTGACGCCGAAGGCCCGGGCCGCCTGGACGAATTCCAGCTCCCGCAGCTTCAGGGCCTCGGCCCTGAGGAGCCGCGCCAGTCCGGTCCAGCCCGTGGCCCCCAGGATGGCGCACAGGGCCAGCAGGCGCACGTCGGAGCGGGCGGCGGCGGTGTCGAACAGTTCCGGATGGGCCTCGATCTGCACCTGCACCACCAGGACGGCGGCGGCGATGAGCAGCACGCCGGGGATGGAGTTGAGGGTCGTGTAGACGTACTGGATCAGGTCGTCCACCTTGCCGCCCAGGTAGCCGGCGGCGATGCCCAGTCCGATGGCCAGGGGCAGCATGACCAGGGTGGTGAGGGTGCCGATGAGGAGGCCGGTGCGCACCGACTTGAGGGAAAGGTAGAGCACGTCCTGGCCCACCTTGTCGGTGCCCAGGACGTGGTAGTGGGGCGCCAGGGCGATGAGGAGGCCCGTGGTGGCCAGAATGCCCAGCAGGGTCAAGGACACCGCCCCGCGCCGCCCGCCTCGCAGGAGGACTGCATGGAGCAGCAGCCAGGCCACCAGGCCGCCCAGGACGCCCATACCGCCGCGCTTCAGCACATCCGGCCAGAAGTC
>DAOQNK010000217.1:0-3400 GCA_035332045.1 Thiobacillaceae bacterium
TTCATGTCGGTGTCGCAGGCCACGTCCTCGGCGTAGTCCAGGTCCAGCACGGGGGTGCCGTTCCAGATGCCCACGGAGATGGCGGCCACCTGATCGCGGAGGACGCTGGCGGGGATCTTGCCCACTTTCACCAGCCATTCCACGGCATCGTGGACGGCGACCCAGGCGCCGGTGATGCTGGCGGTGCGGGTGCCACCATCGGCCTGGAGCACATCGCAGTCCACGTGGACAGTGCGCTCGCCCAGCTTCCCCAGGTCCACGGCGGCGCGCAGGGAACGGCCGATGAGGCGCTGGATCTCCTGGGTGCGGCCCGACTGCTTGCCCCGGGCCGCTTCCCGGTCGCCCCGGGTGTGGGTGGCGCGAGGCAGCATGCCGTATTCGGCGGTGAGCCAGCCGCCGCCGCTGCCTTTCACGTGGGGAGGCACCTTCTCCAGCACGCTGGCGGTGCACAGCACCTTGGTGTCGCCGCATTCCACCAGGACGCTGCCTTCGGCATGCTTGGTGTAGCGACGGGTCAGGCGGACCGTGCGCAACTGGTCCGGGGCGCGCCCGGAGGGACGGGTTTGCTGATTCATGGCCTTCCTTGGAGGGTGGGGATAATTCTGTCTCAGCGCTTGCCAGGGTAACGGGCCAGGGCGGCCTGTATTTCGGCCACGGCCCGATCCAGGTCGCTGTCGGTGGGTTCCGGCCGATCCTCGTCCTTGTTGCCCAGGCGCCGCAACTGGGTGGTGAAGCCGTCCAGGCCCATGTCGTCGCCCAGCACCAGTTCCTCGTTGTCGAAGCGCTCCTCGCCGTAGCGCATGGCCACCACGGAGAGGTTGTCGCCGTACTGGCCGGCGCGGAATTCGGCGTGGTCCATCATGTGCTTGACGGCCCGCTCCAGGGGATAGGCGCGCAGGGTGGCAAGCATTTCGTCGGGGGTCAGTTCCGGCCAGACGCCATCAGTGCAGAGGAACAGCACATCGCCTTCCTGGAGCTTCACCGGCTGCTCCACTTCGATATCCGGCAGCATGTAGCCGCCCACCGAGTTGTAGAGCTTGTTGCGGTCCGGGTGGACGGACATCTCGGCTTCCTGGATGAGGCCTTCGTCCAGGAGTTGCTGGACGGCGGAATGGTCGCGGGTGCGGAACAGGAAGGCCCGGCGGCTGAATTGGTAGAGCCGGGAATCACCCACGTGGGCCCAGCAGGCCATGCCCCGCTGCACCACGCAGACCACGCAGGTGGTGCGGGGCGGGTCCGGCATGCGGTTGCGCAGGGCGTATTCGTTGATGGCGTCATGGGCCGCGTAGATGCCATCCAACAAAAAGGACGTCATGTCCGGCAGGACGGGCTTGGCCCGGGACTGGAAGAGGCTGGTGATGACCTGGACGGTGAGCTGGGAAGCCACCTCGCCCTGGTTGTGGCCGCCCATGCCGTCGCAGAGCACCATGACCATGGCGTCGGAGGTGTAGGCATAGGCCACACGGTCCTCGTTGTAGGGCCGTCCGCCCCGGCGGCTGGCCTGGAACACGACGTATTTCATAGCTCCCGGGTCAGCCTTTCCTTGATGAGGGCGAACAGGGTGGGCTTCTGGTTGCGGGCCGCCTGGGCCATGGCGATGAGCCGCTTCTGCACGGAGAAGACGCTTTGGGGGCGCTCGGTATAGTTGAGCTTGAGCATGGAATCCACCATTTCCAGCAGCCCCTTGGAATAGAGACCGGCGTGGGTCTTGCCGACCGGCTGCAGCTTGTCCCGGTCCATGCGCTCGTTGGCCGGCGGCGGCGGGCCCTTGACGATGCAGGCGTAGAGAGTGGCTCCGACGCTGTAGATGTCGGTCCAGGGCCCCAGGCGGTCGCGCTGGTTGTACTGCTCCGGTGCGGCGAAGCCGGGGGTGTACATGGGCGAAGCCACCAGCAGGTCTTCGGTGAGGGCCTGGCGGGCCGCGCCGAAGTCGATGAGCACGGGGGAACCGTCGGCCCGGATGTAGATGTTGGAAGGCTTGATGTCCAAATGCAGAATCTTGTGGGCATGGACCTCGCGCAAACCGTTCAGGAGCTGGATGAAGACACTGCGCAGGAAGGTCTCGCGCATGGGCTCCTCCAGGCTGGTGATGTGCTTTTGCAGGGTCTTGCCCTGCTCGTATTTCATCACCATGTAGACCGTGTCATTGGCCCGGAAGAAGTTCAGCACCTTGACCACGTTGGGATGGCGGATGCCCGCCAGGGAGCGGCCTTCCTCGAAAAAGCACTTCATGCCATAGCGGAAGGAGGCCTGCTTGTCGCTCGACAAGGGCACCACCGTGCCCAACTCGCCGCGCCGCACCACGCCGCCGGGAAGATATTCCTTGATGGCCACCGGCTGGCCGTTGGCGTCGAAGGCCAGGTAGACCAGGGAAAACCCGCCGCCGCCGATCCGGCGATCGATGACGTACTCGCCCAGGTGATAGCCGTGGGCCAGGGGTTCGGTCAATTGGGCAGCCATGTAGCGGCGGGTTAAGATGCGAAGTGATGTCGGGTCATTGAAGGATAACCAAGATTGTGGCGGCCATGAAGGAACCAAGAAAGGAAAACCTGCGCAGTATGACCGGCTATGCCGTGGAAACGGCGGACATTTCCGCGGGCCAGCTGTCGCTGGAACTGCGCGCGGTCAACTCCCGCTTTCTCGACCTCGCCTTCCGCATGGGCGAGGATTTCCGTGCCCTGGAGCCGGCCTTGCGGGAACGCATCGCCGAGCGGGTGCGGCGCGGCAAGCTCGAATGCCGGGTGAATTTCGCCCCCCGGGAAGACGTCGCACTGCCCGCCAACCTGAACGCGGCGTTGCTGGATCAGTTGAAGACCCTGGCGAGCGCCGCCCAAGCCGCCCTGCCCGGCGCCCGGGCCCTGGGGGTGGCGGAGATCCTGCGCTGGCCCGGCATGCTGGGCGATGCCGGCCCCGACCTGGAGATGCTCCACGCCACCGCGCTCAAACTCATGGACGCCGCCTTGGCCCAGTTCAACGCCAGCCGGACCCGGGAGGGCGACAAGCTGAAGGCGGTCATTCTGGAACGGGTGGCAGCCATGCGCGAACACGTGGCCCGCATTCGTCCCCGCACGCCGGAGATCGTCGCCGCCTACCGGGAAAAACTTTCCAAGCGTCTGGAGGAATTGCTGCCCTCCCCGGACAACGACCGCATTCACCAGGAGGTGGCCCTGTTCGCCCAGAAGATCGATGTGGACGAGGAGCTGGACCGTCTGCTCACCCATCTGGACGAGGTCACCCGGGTCCTGGACGCCGGCGGCGCCGCCGGCAAGCGCCTGGACTTCCTCATGCAGGAGCTCAACCGGGAGGCCAACACCCTGGGCTCCAAGTCCGTCTCCCTGGAACTCACCCAGACCTCGGTGGAACTCAAGGTGCTGATCGAACAAATGCGCGAACAGATTCA
>DAOQNK010000218.1:0-1210 GCA_035332045.1 Thiobacillaceae bacterium
CTGGCGAGCTGTTCGTGCATGGCGTGCTTGAGGGCCTGGGTCATGACCTTGTCCAGGGAGACGATGCGTTTGGCCCGCACCACGCCGTCCTCCGCGTCCACCAGGATCATGCGCAGGCGGCCCCGGTCGCCCGGTTCCTCACCGGGCAGTTCCCGCTCCGCCTCGGGCACCAGGTGGACGTTGAAGGCCACCTCGGACCATTCGCAGACGTTGAGAATCTTGTAGAGCAGGAAGGCGGCGGGACCGTGGCTGAACAGGCCCACCTCCACCGGCTGGAGTCGGAAGCCGTCCACCTCGGCCGGCGTCGGACCGCGCCAGAACAGCACCAACTCGTGGCCCTCGCCGGCATAGACGTAGCGGGCGCCCTCGTCATAACGCGTGTAGGCCGGGTCGAAGACTTCGCCCACCTGACGCGTCATGCTCATCACTGGTTCTCCTCGGGCAACACGGAGGCCAGCATGGCCACCATGTCGGGATCGAAGTCGTAGCCCAGTTCCTCGCCGGGGTTGATGGACAGGCCCATGTTCTCGCCCATGCGGCGCAGGATCCAGGACATCTCGGTGAGCAGGCCGCCACCGAAGCCGGGATAGCCGGCGACGAAGGCCTTGGCCCGCTCCGGCGAACTGAAGGTGATCAGCACCCGGTTGCCGTCCTCGTCCTCCACCACCAGAGGCTGGGCCTTGGTGCTGAGCTGGAAGCCGGCGATCTGGTGCTTCTCGTCCTTGACCGGCATGAAGACTTCCACGTCCATCAGGCGGCGGGCGAAGCTTTCCGGATCCAGTTGGCCTTGCAGCATTTCCAGGAGCAGGCGCTCGACATCGGTGCGGGGGGCTGAGGAATCCATCTCGGTTACGTTGCGGTGCGGAAGACCGGGCAGGATACCACCGGCCCCCACCCCCCGAAAGCCAATAGAATCCGTCGCGTACACAGCGGAGACCGACATGTTGAGACTGGGCATCGACCTGGGCGGCACCAAGATCGAGATCGTCGCCCTGGACGGCGACGGCCGGGAGCGCCTGCGCCGCCGGGTGGCCACGCCCCAGGGCGACTACCGGGCCACGGTGGGCACGGTGGCGGCCCTGGTGGAGGAGGTGGAGAACGAACTCCAGCAGCGCGGCACGGTGGGCATCGGCATGCCGGGCGCCGAATCCCGGGTCACCGGCCTCATCAAGAACGCCAACTCCACCTGCCTCATCGGCCAGCCCCTGAA
>DAOQNK010000218.1:1310-3387 GCA_035332045.1 Thiobacillaceae bacterium
ACGGCTGCCTGGAAACCTGGCTGTCGGGGCCGGGCCTGGCGCGGGATTTTCTTGCCGCCACCGGCAAGAACCTGCCGGCCGAGGCCATTGCCGCCGGGGCGCAAAGGGGTGACGTGGAATGTCAGGCGGCCCTGATGCGCTACGAAGATCGGCTGGCCCGGGGCCTGGCCCAGATCATCAACATTCTGGACCCGGACGTCATCGTGCTGGGCGGCGGTTTGTCCCGGATCACCCGCCTTTACGAGAATGTGCCCCGGCTGTGGGGCCGCTACGTGTTCTCTGACCACGTGGCCACCCGTCTGGCGGCACCGCTCCATGGCGACTCGGGCGGCGTGCGCGGCGCGGCCTGGTTGTGGAATGCGTGAGCACCGCCAATACCGGCAACAGCGTTGGAATCTCGCCAGGCCTGGCCAAGAATGCACCATATTGGCGCACCAATGGTCACCATGATCCGGTAAGGGCCATGATATTCCTAGCTCGTGGCACCATTTCGGACCGAAAGCGTCTTATAGGATGGATCTTGCCAGTGGCATGGGCGTTGCTATAGCTCTGACAGGAAGTCCACGATCATCGACCAGGAGACGGCCATGAGCTTGTTCAACCAGTACATCGAACGTTACCGCCGGGTGGAAGAGGAATATTCCCTGGAGGAATTCCTGGACATCTGCAAGAAGGATCGCATGGCCTATGCCAGCGCCGCCGAACGCATGCTGGCCGCCATCGGCGAGCCGGAAATGGTGGATACCCGCCAGGATGCGCGCCTCTCCCGCATCTTCTCCAACAAGGTCATCAAGCTCTATCCCGCCTTCAAGGACTTCTATGGGATGGAGGACACCATCGAGCAGATCGTCTCCTACTTCCGCCACGCGGCCCAGGGCCTGGAGGAGAAGAAGCAGATCCTCTACCTGCTGGGCCCGGTGGGCGGCGGCAAGTCCTCCCTGGCGGAAAAGCTCAAGCACCTCATGGAAAAGGCCCCCTTCTACGCCATCAAGGGCTCGCCGGTGAACGACTCGCCCCTGTCCCTGTTCTCCGCCGACGAGGACGGCGACATCCTGGATCAGGAATACGGCATTCCCCGCCGCTACCTGGGCCGGGTACTCTCTCCCTGGGCGGTGAAACGGCTCCACGAGTTCAACGGCGACATCACCAAGTTCCGGGTGGTCAAGCGCTGGCCCTCGGTGCTGGGCCAGGTGGGCATCGCCAAGACCGAGCCCGGCGACGAGAACAACCAGGACATCTCCTCCCTGGTGGGCAAGGTGGATATTCGCAAGCTGGAAAAATTCTCCCAGGACGACCCGGACGCCTACAGCTACTCCGGCGGCCTGTGCCTGGCCAATCAGGGCCTGCTGGAGTTCGTGGAGATGTTCAAGGCGCCCATCAAGGTGCTGCACCCCTTGCTGACCGCCACCCAGGAGGGCAACTACAAGGGTACCGAGGGCTTCGGCGCCATTCCCTTCGACGGCGTGGTGCTGGCCCACAGCAACGAATCCGAGTGGACCGCCTTCCGCAACAACAAGAACAACGAGGCCTTCCTGGACCGCATCTACATCGTCAAGGTGCCCTACTGCCTGCGGGTGTCCGAGGAGGTGAAGATCTACCAGAAGCTGCTCCAGCACAGCTCCCTGTCGGAAGCGCCCTGCGCCCCCGGCACCCTGGAGATGTTGGCCCAGTTCTCCGCCCTCACCCGCCTCAAGGAGCCGGAAAACTCCAGCATCCACTCCAAGATGCGCATCTACGACGGCGAGAACCTCAAGGACACCGACCCCAAGGCCAAGAGCTACCAGGAGTACCGGGACTTCGCCGGTGTTGACGAGGGCATGAACGGCATCTCCACCCGCTTCGCCTTCAAGATCCTGTCCCGGGTGTTCAACTTCGACCACAGCGAGATCGCCGCCAACCCGGTGCACCTGCTTTACATCCTGGAACAGCAGATCGAGCAGGAGCAGCTGCCCCCCGAGACCGAGCAGCGCTACATCGCCTACCTGAAGGAATACCTGGCGCCTCACTACGCCGAGTTCATCGAGAAGGAGTTGCAGACCGCCTACCTGGAGTCCTATTCGGAATACGGCCAGAACAT
>DAOQNK010000219.1:0-3368 GCA_035332045.1 Thiobacillaceae bacterium
TGGATTTCCTGGTAGTCCTCGTGGCCCTTGCCGGCCAGGACCACGATGTCCTCGGGTCCAGCTTCCAGGATGGCGGCGCGGATGGCGGCCCGGCGGTCGGCTTCGACCCGCTGGCCCGGCGGCATGCCGGCCAGGATGCCGGCGATGATGTGCATGGCATCCTCGTTGCGTGGGTTGTCGCTGGTGACGATGGCGGCATCGGCCCCGGCGGCGACAGCGGCGCCCATCAGGGGCCGCTTGCCGGTGTCGCGACCGCCGCCGCAGCCGAACACGCAGACCAGGCGGCCGGGGGCGAGGGGTTTCAGGGCCGCCAGCACTTTCTCCAGGGCGTCCGGGGTGTGGGCGAAATCGACGATGACCGTGGGCGTGTCGGCGGGGCCGTCCACCTTCTGCATGCGCCCGGCGGCGGGCCGCACCCGTCCCAGGGCGGCGAGGGCGGCGTCCAGCTGGGCGCCGCCGGCCAGCATGGCGCCCAGGGCCCCCAGCAGGTTGTAGGCGTTGAAGCGGCCCAGCAGAGGCGAGTTCAATTGCCCCCGGCCCCAGGGGGAGACGATCTCCAGGCGCAGGCCCAGGCGGTCGGCGTGGCAGGCTTCGGCGCGCAGTTCGCCGGCGGCGAAGCCGTAGCCCAGCACTTGGGCCGGGCCGCCGCGCAGTTCGCCGGCCAGGGCGGCGCCGGTTGCATCGTCTTCGTTGAGCACCGCCCATTTCAGGCCCGGCCAGCGGAACAGGCGGGCCTTGGCGGCGGCGTAGGCGGCCATGTCGCCGTGGTAGTCCAGATGGTCCCGGGACAGGTTGGTGAACACCGCCACATCGAAGGCCACGCCTTCCACCCGGCCCTGGTCCAGGCCGTGGGAGGAGACTTCCATGGCCACGCCGGCGGCACCCGCGTCCCGGTAATGCGCCAACAGGCCCTGGAGCGTGACCGGATCAGGGGTGGTGTGGGTGGCATGGACGGGGGCGTCAGCGTCCACCACCCGGCCCTGGGCATCCATGAAGCCGTTGCCGACGGTGCCGATGGTGGCGGTGCGGCGGCCCAGATCCGTCCAGGCGGCGGCCAGCCACTGGGCGACGGAGGTCTTGCCGTTGGTGCCCGTGACGCCGGTCATCCAAAGGTGTTCCGAGGGTTGGCCGTGCCAGGCGGCCGCCAGACTGGCGGTGCGTTGGCGTAAGCCGGCCACGGGCAGGTGGGGAGCGCGCCAGTCAGGATTCCAGCTCCAGCCTTCCGGCTCCCAGACCACGGCGGCGGCGCCGGCGTGGATGGCCTGGGCGATATGGGCGCGGCCATCATGGACCACGCCAGGGAAGGCCAGGAACACGTCGCCCGGGCCCACCCGCCGGCTGTCGGCGGTCATTCCCTTGGCGGCGGGCGCCAGGGCACGCAATTCGGCGGCCAGTTCCAGGGCGGCGCTCATACCGACTCCGGAACGATGGGGGCCGCGCCCGGAGGAGCGCTTTGCCGGTCGAAGGGCGCATCGGGGGGGACGGCCATGAAGCGCAGGGCGCCCGACATGATCCGGGAGAACACCGGCGCGGCCACCAGGCCGCCGTAGTAATCCCGGCCGTTGGGCTCATCGATCATGATCGCCACCACCAGCCGCGGATCCGAGGCCGGTGCCAGACCTACAAAGGAGCTAACGTAGCGGTCGCCCGCATAGCTGCCATCCACCAGCTTGTGGGCGGTGCCGGTCTTGCCGGCGACGCGGTAGCCGGCCACCCGGGCCATGGGCGCGGTGCCGCCATCCTGGGTGACCAGCTCCAGCATGGATAGCACCTGCTTCGCCGTAGCCGGGTTCATGACCCGGGTTCCCGTGGCGGAGTTTTCCCGGCGCAGGACCGTCAGGCCAGGCATCACCCCTTCGTTGGCGAAGGCGGTATAGGCATGGGCGAGTTGCAGAAGACTCACCGAGAGGCCGTGGCCGAAGGCCATGGTGGCTTTTTCGATGGGCCGCCAGGTGTTGGCGGGCCGCAGGCGGCCGCCCACTTCCCCCGGCAGGCCTGACTTGGGGGCGGCGCCCAGGCCGGCGCGATTCAGCAGCTTCCAGTAATCCTCACCGCGCATGTTCATGGTGAGGGCGATCTTGGCCACCGCCACGTTGCTGGACACTTGCACCGCTTCGGCCACACTCATGACGCCCTTGGGGTGGGTGTCGGTGATCTTCTTTTCCCCCACTTGGTACCAGCCTGGACCCGTATCGATGCGGGTATCCGGCGTCACCACCCCCGCCTCCAGGGCGGAGGCCACGAACAGGGGCTTCATGGTGGAGCCCGGTTCAAAGGTGTCCGTTACCGCCCGGTTCCGCAGGCGGGCGGCCTCGAAGGTGGATCGGCTGTTGGGATTGAAGCTGGGCGTATTGGCCAGGGCCAGAATCTCGCCCGTCTTCGCGTCCAGCACCACCACCGCGCCGGCCTTGGCATGGTTGCTGGCCACCGCGTCCGAGAGTTCCCGGTAAGCCAGGTACTGGATGTGCTGGTTGAGGGAGAGCACCAGATCCCGGCCGGGCTTGGGCGCCTTGATTCGCTCCAGCACCTCGACGACATTGCCGGGCCGGTCCTTCACCACCCGCTGGGCGCCGGGCTCGCCCGCCAGCCAGGATTGGTAGGCGAGCTCCAGGCCTTCCTGGCCGTTGTCCTCGACGTTGGTGATGCCCAGCACGTGGGCGGTGACTTCACCGGCGGGATAGTAGCGACGGTAGGCGGGCTTGCTGTGCAGACCCGCGATCTTGAGGGCTTTCACCTGTTCGGCCTTGGGTGGCTCCACCAGGCGTTCCACGTAGACGAAGGCCTTGCTCTTGTCCGCGAACAGCTTGGCCAGCTGATCCGGATTCCGCTCCAGGATATGGGCCAATGACTGGAGCTGGGCCGGCGTGGGACTGGCCTCCCGGGGATTGACCCAGAGGGTTTCCACGGGCGTGCTGACCGCCAGGGGCTCGCCCCGGCGGTCGGTGATCATGCCTCGATAGGCGGAAATGGGCGCGATCCGTTGCACCCGTTTCTCGCCCTGATCGGTCAGGAAGTCGCTTTGCAGGACTTGCAGATAGACGGCCCGGCCGCTCAGCAGGACGAAGCCGCCGAATAACAGGGCCAGGGTGAGGCGCATGCGCCAGCGCTGCAGATCCAGGTGCAGAAGAGGATGGGCCCGGGCTCGCATCAGGGCGCGCCCTCCGCTTTGAGGACATACACCCGCCCCGCTTCGGGGAGGCTCATGCCCAGCCGACCCCGGGCAACCTCCTCGACCCGGTTGTGCATCAACCAGGTGGAAATCTCCAACTGCAATTGCCCCCACTCGACGTCCAGGTCCCGGGAACGGGCCTGTTCGGACTGGAGGGTCACAAACAATTTGCGCGCCTGGTGGCGCGCGGAGACGACGG
>DAOQNK010000220.1:0-3344 GCA_035332045.1 Thiobacillaceae bacterium
GCCGGCCACCTCATCGCCCGGGGCGCCGATCCGGGCCGCCTGATGGCCGAGGTGCTGGGCCGGGTGGACGGCTACTGCGGTGGCCACAGTGGCAGCCTGCACATCTCCGCCAAGGAGCTGGGGGTGGTGCTCACCTCCACCATCGTCGGCGGCGAACTGTCCCTGGCCCCCGGTGTGGCTCTGGCCCAGCAGATGGGGCGGGGCGAGAAGGGGGGCATCGTCGCCGTGTTCTTCGGCGACGGCGCCGCCTGCGAGGGCATCTTCCACGAGGCCCTGAACCTGGCCGTGCACTGGAAGCTGCCCCTGCTGTTCGTGTGCGAGAACAACCAGTGGCAGGCCTTCGTCCACCGCCTGGAGACCATGGCCGACGACGCCATCGCCAACTGGGCCCGGGGCCATGGCCTGCCGGTGGAGACCGTGGACGGCAACGACGCCGAGGCGGTGCTGGAAGCGGCCACCCGCGCCGTCGCCCACATCCGCGGGAGCGGCGGTCCCGCCTTCCTGGAGCTCGCCACCTATCGCCAGCGGGGCCATTTCGAGCCGGACGACCAGGCCTACGTGGACAAGGCGGAACTCCAGTACTGGCTGGCCCGGGACCCGGTCCAGCGCCAGGCCGAACGCCTCAAGGCCCAGGGCCTGCTGGACGATGCGGGCCTGGTGCGGCTGGAACAGGCGGCCCGGGAGCGCGTTGCCGCCGCCCTGGCCTTCGCCCAGGCCAGCCCCTGGCCGGCCCCCGAGACCCTCACCCACCACGTCTACGCCTGAAAGGATTTGCCATGAGCAAGACGATCACATTGACCGCCGCCCAGGCCATCGACCTGGCCCTGCGCGAGGAGATGCAGCGGGACGCCGCCGTGCTGCTGATGGGCGAGGGCAGCGCCACCAAGCACCACGACCTGGTGGAAGCCTTCGGCCCCGAGCGGGTGCGCAACACCCCCCTGGCCGAAGCCATCATCGCCGGCACCGCCGTGGGCGCCGCCGCCAGCGGCCTGCGCCCGGTCATCGACCTGCTGTTCGCCCCCTTCATGACCTACGCCATGGACGCCCTGGTGAACAGCGCCGGCAAGCTGCGCTACCTGTCCGGCGGCCAGTTCAGCTTCCCCCTGGTGGCCATCGGCATGACCGGCTCCGGCTGGTGCGTGGGCGGCCAGCACAACCACAACCTGGAGGCCATGTTCGTCCACGCCCCGGGCCTCAAGGTGGTCATGCCCAGCACGCCGGCGGACTTCAAGGGCCTGCTCAAGGCCGCCATCCGCGACGACAACCCGGTGCTGTTCTTCTCCGACCTGGGGCTGCTGTACGCCCCCGGCGAGGTGCCCGAGGACCCGGACTTCGTCGTGCCCCTGGGCAAGGCCGCGATACGCCGCGCCGGCACGGATGTCACCCTGGTGAGCTACGCCAAGACCGTGGGCGTGTGCCTCCAGGCCGCCGAGCAGCTGGAGGCCCGGGGCATCGCCGCCGAGGTCATCGACCTGCGCAGCCTTAAGCCCCTGGACGAGGACACGGTGCTCGCCTCGGTGCGCAAGACCGGCCGCCTGGTGGTGGTCCATGAAGCCAGCGGCCTGTGCGGCCTCGCCGCCGAGATCGCCGCCCTCGCCGCCACCAAGGCCTTCTCCAGCCTGCGCGCGCCGGTGGTGCGCATCACCGGCCCGGACGCGCCGGCGCCGTCGTCCTGGGTGCTGGAGCAGGCTGGCGTGCCCAAGCCGGAGGCGGTCATTGAAGCGGTGGTGGATCTCATGGATGGCCAGATTTCCCGGGTGCGAATTCAGGAAGAGGACGGCCGCATGGCAGGCGTTGCTGCCTGAGCGATTGTGGGGCAACCGTTGGTCCGGCCCGAAAAGGCAAAGGTCCTTCCCTCTCCCGCGCTGCCGCGCACCCCTCCCCCGCATGCGGGGGAGGGGCTGGGGGAGAGGGAGGCCGCATCATTCAAACAAGGAGCGCCAAATGAAGATCACCAACACCCAATCCGGAACCAACGTCACCGAGATCGTGGAAGGCATCTATCGCATCAACACCCCCGTCGCCCTGCCGGGCGGCGGCTTCAGCTTCAACCAGTACCTCATCGTCGACGACGAGCCCCTGCTCTTCCACACGGGGCCGCGCCGGATGTTTCCCCTGGTGCGCGAGGCGGTCGCCAGCGTCCTGCCGCCGGAACGGCTGCGCCACATCGCCTTCTCCCACGTGGAGGCGGACGAGTGCGGGTCGCTGAACGAGTGGCTCGCGGCGGCCCCCCGCTCCGCGCCCCTGTGCGGGAATATCGCGGCCATGGTCTCCATCTCCGATCTGGCGGACCGGCCACCCCGGGCCCTGGCCGACGGCGAGGCGATCAGCCTCGGCAGGCACACCGTCCGCTGGTATGACACGCCCCACCTGCCCCACGCCTGGGAATGCGGCTTTCTGATGGAGGAAATGACCCGCACGTTGTTGTGCGGCGACCTGTTCACCCAGGGCGGCGCCGACAATCCGGCGGTCACCGAATCGGACATCCTGGGGCCCAGCGAGGCGTTCCGCCACCAGATGGACTACTTTTCCCACACCCGGCATGCCCGCGAGATGCTGGAGAAGCTGGCCCTGGCGAAGCCGACGATGCTGGCCTGCATGCATGGCAGCGCCTGGCGCGGCGATGGACAATCGCTGCTGCGCGCCCTGGCGGATTCCCTACTCGCGGAGGACGCCAGCCCATAGCGTCGACAAACCCATTCGAGGAGGAGACATGAGCAAGACCACCGAGCCCTACTGGAACCCCCTCGACCCCGCGAACCGCCACCGCTGGGAACCCGTCCCCGGCCTGGAAGGCCAGGCCGAGTTCATCACCCTCAGCATCGACCCGGACACCGGCGAATACACCCGCTTGACCCGCTTCCTGCCTGGTGCCGACACCACCTCCATCGGCGGCAAGTGCCACGCCTATCCGGAGGAAGTCTTCATCGTCAGCGGCCGCCTTTACGACGCCGCCTTCGGTCTTTGGCTGGAACCCGGCCACTACGCCAGCCGGCCACCCTGGGAGGGGCATGGACCGTTCAGGACCGAAGAGGGGTGCGTGGTGCTGGAGGTGTCGTTTCCGAACCGGGTATGAGCCGAGAGGCGACCCATGTCGTCATGAAACGCCGAGGCTTGCGGGTTCACGCCGGTACCGTATCGTGGCCGGGGGCGTTCGCATTGGGGCCGGACCCCGCATGAGCCGACTCGAACAGTCCGCGGCAAGCGTGGGGCGCCACTAAAGTTTCGCCAGAATCTGCCCGATGATAGGCCATTGATATCCGCCAAACCCCCACGGGCAAGGTATGACGCAGTTCACGCCTTCATTCATTGAATCCGGCAACGGCCAAAGTGCCCACGAGTCT
>DAOQNK010000221.1:0-3342 GCA_035332045.1 Thiobacillaceae bacterium
CCCTCCCTTGGGACTGAACAGCGCCGCCATAGGCCGGCCACGGTTCTGGTGGGACTCGCGCCGGCTGGGGGTGGGAGCGCCGCTGGTGTTGGCGGGGCGGGGCACCTGGGGGCTCGCCGCAGGCTTGGGGCCGGCGGGTTTGGGCATGGCCGGCTTGGCAGTGCTGGCGCTGGCCCGGGGCGCGTTGCCCCCGGGCTTGCCGGACCGCTGACCGCGACCCTGGCCGCGTCCGTCTCCCCTGCCCTGCCCGCCGGGCCGGCCCTGGCGGGGCGGCCGATCGTCCCGGTCCGGCAGGTGGCCGGCGGGGCGCTCGGGGGGCACGAAGCCTTCCACTTCCACCCGGGCGATGCCGCGCTTGATGAGGCGCTCGATGTCCTTGAGGTAGCCCATCTCCTCGGCGTCCACCAGGGACACGGCGGCGCCCTCGCTGCCGGCCCGGCCAGTGCGGCCGATGCGGTGGACATAGTCCTCGGGCACGTTGGGCAGTTCGAAGTTGACCACCTGGGGCAGCTGGTCGATGTCGATGCCCCGGGCGGCGATGTCGGTGGCCACCAGCACCTGCAGGGTGCTGTCCTTGAACTGGGCCAGGGCCCGGGTGCGGGCGGCCTGGCTCTTGTTGCCGTGGATGGCGGCGGCGGGAATGCCGTCCTTCACCAGCTTCTCGGCCAGCTTGTTGGCGCCGTGCTTGGTGCGGGTGAACACCAGCACCTGCTGCCAGTTGTGCTGGCGGATGAGGTGGGAAAGCAGGTCCTTCTTGTGGATCTGGGGCACCAGGTGCACCGACTGCTTCACCAGCTCGGTGGGGGTGTTGCGCCGGGCCACTTCGATGCAGCCGGGATTGTTGAGCAGGCCGTTGGCCAGGGCCTTGATGTCGTCGGAGAAGGTGGCCGAGAACAGCAGGTTCTGGCGCTGCTTGGGCAGCAGGGCCAGCACCTTCTTGATGTCGCGGATGAAGCCCATGTCCAGCATGCGGTCGGCTTCGTCCAGCACCAGGATTTCCACGCCGGACAGGTCCACGGTCTTCTGGCCCACGTGATCCAGCAGGCGGCCGGGGGTGGCCACCAGGATGTCGACGCGGCCCTTGAGGGCGGCGAACTGGGGATTGATGTTGACGCCCCCGAACATGACCATGGATTTCAGGTGCACGTACTTGCCGTAGGTGCGCACGGATTCCTCCACCTGGGCGGCCAGCTCCCGGGTGGGCACCAGGATCAGGCAGCGGGGCCGGCCGTTCTTCGGCGTCAGGGGCTTTTCCGTGAGCCGGTGCAGGATGGGCAGGGTGAAGCCGGCAGTCTTGCCGGTGCCGGTCTGGGCGGCGGCGAGCAGGTCGCCGCCCTTGAGCACCAGGGGAATGCCCTGGGCCTGGATGGGGGTGGGGGTGGTGTAGCCGGTCTCGGCCACGGCCTTGAGCAGGGGATCGGAGAGGCCCAGCTCGGTGAATTTGACGGTCACGGCGGGGCCGGCGGGCAAAGCGCCGCCTTGGGGAACAACGGGGGAAGACATAAGGGGTACAACTCCTGCGACGGCCTGCCGCAAGCAGCGGCACCAATCGAGGCAGACGTGTAAGTGATCGGAAGGATCAGATAGGGAGGAATCGCCGCGAACTGATTGGTGAGGCGCGCGGCGAGGCGCGGATTATACGGGGGAAGCGCGCCTTCCACCCCATCGTTTCGACCCTGTCGGAAAAATGCCTGGCCGGGCGTGGTGAAGCCTCAAACCAGTTCCACCCACACCGGCTGGTGATCCGATGCCGTGGTGTCCCGGTCGATACCGTGGGCCCGCAAGCGGGGCGCCAGGTCCTCGGTGACGAAGACGAAGTCGTAGCAGGCCGGGGCGTCCACGAAATCCACCGGATGCACGCCCACCGTGGGGGCGTGGGGCTCGTCCGGATGCAGCACATCCCAACTGTCCCGAAAGCCCGGCGTGGCGTCGCCGAAGGGTGCCAGCAAGCGGCCCCGCTCCGGCGCGCCGGCGGGAAAGTTCATGTCGCCGCAGAGCAGGGCGGACACCGGCCGGGGAAACACCTCGAAGCTACCGCCCGCCTCCCCCTCACCCCGGCGCGGCGTCCGGCCGTGGGCGCAGGCCTGCCGGTGCAGGGCGCGGAGGGCGTCGACCTGGGCTTGCCGCTGTTCTCGCGAGTAGTACTCCAGGTGGGTGGTCATCACCCGCACCGGCCCGAAGGCCGCTTCCACCACCACTTCCAGCAGCACCCGCTGCATGCTGGGTACCGCCGGGTCCGCCGGCCAGGGCAGGGGATGGCGCCAGATCTGGCCCACCGGCAGACGGGAAAAAACGGCGTTGCCGAACTGCTTGCGGCCACCCCGGCCATCCGGCAGATCGGTGGCCGGCCCATAGACCGGCGTGTAGGCGGGCAACAGGCCCGCCAGCTCCGCCACCTGATCCCGCCCGTCGTTGCCCCGCAGGCCGGGAAAGTTCACCGCCACCTCCTGGAGGCAGATCACATCGAAATCCCCCAGGCGGCCGATTTCACCGGCGACGCGGGCCAGGTCCACCCGGCCATCCAGGCCCCGGCCCCATTGGATGTTCCAGGTCAGCAGTCGCATGGTCGCCTCCTCCAGTCCATGGCATTCAGCATAGGGAAAGGCGGGCCGGATGGATACGCGCCGGGCCGCCAGGCACTACACTTGCCGGCCATGGATGCCCGCCCCGACACCCCGTCCGCCGATCCCGTCAGCAGGGATGCCGACTTCATGCGCGCCGCCCTGGCCGAGGCGAAGCGGGCGGAAGCCCTGGGCGAGGTACCGGTGGGCGCGGTGCTGGTGCTGGACGGCGAGATCGTCGGCCGGGGCTACAACCAGCCCATCACCAGCCGGGACCCCAGCGCCCATGCCGAAGTCATGTGCCTGCGGGACGCGGGCGGCAGGCTGGGCAATTACCGTCTGCCGGGCAGCACCCTGTACGTGACGCTGGAACCCTGCGCCATGTGTTCCGGCGCCCTCATGCATGCCCGGGTGGAACGGATCGTGTTCGGCGCCCGGGACCCCAAGACCGGCGCCGTGGGCAGCGTGGTGAACCTGTTCGCCGAGGCTCGCCTGAATCACCATGCCACGGTGGAAGGCGGCGTGCTGGCGGCGGAATGCGGCGCCCTGCTCTCGGCCTTCTTCGCCGCCCGGCGGGGCAAGGGGAAGAACGGGGAGGGACCATGAGACTGCGGGTGAGCCTGCCGGCCCAGACCCTGGAAGTGCTGGACGACGCGGGCGCCGTGCTGGCCGTCTACCCGGTTTCCACCGCCGCCAACGGCGCCGGCGAGGAACGGGGCAGCTTCTGCACCCCCCGGGGCCGCCACCTCATCCGCGCCAAGATCGGCGCCGGCCTGCCCCT
>DAOQNK010000222.1:0-3322 GCA_035332045.1 Thiobacillaceae bacterium
CGTTCTATGCCGCCCACCGCCTGGGCTATCAGCTCGACTTGGCCGCCCGCAACGGTATCGGCCGGCAGATCGTGGAAAGGGGTGAAGCACTTCACGCCCGGCTCGCCGATTTCTTCCCCGGCCATACCCCCTCCCCCAGCCTGCTGCACGGCGACCTCTGGGGCGGCAACTTCGGCTACGCCGGGGGTGAGCCGGTGCTCTTCGACCCGGCCGTATACTTCGGCGACCGGGAAGCGGACCTGGCCATGACCGAGCTGTTCGGCGGCTTCCCGCCCGAGTTCTACGCCGCCTACCGGGAGGCCTGGCCCCTGGAGCCGGGCTATGCCACCCGCAAGACCCTCTACAACCTCTACCATGTCCTCAACCACTACAACCTGTTCGGCGGTGGCTACGGCGGCCAGGCCTGCGTCATGATCGACCGCCTGCTGGCGGTGGTGAAATGAATGCGTTAACTGATTGCCCGATCAGCGTTTTTTGTGGATAATCCAGCGCTTTCCAGGTTTCCTATCCAGGACGCGCACCATGAAATCCGGCATCCATCCCGATTACAACGAGATCAACGTCACCTGCAGCTGCGGCAACACGTTCACCACCCGTTCCACCATGAACAAGGCCCTGCACGTGGAAGTCTGCTCCGCCTGCCATCCCTTCTACACCGGCAAGCAGAAGATCGTCGACACCGCCGGCCGCGTCGAGAAATTCCGCCAGAAATACGGCATGGCCAAGAAGTAATCCGGCCTCGACGCCCTGCAAAAGGCAGCCACGGGCTGCCTTTTTTGTTTAACCTTCCGGCCCCATGAACCCCACCCCTCGCGCCAATCAGTTCTGGCTCGTCCTGCTGGCAGTATTCTGGGCCTTCTATGGCCTAATCGGCCGGGACGCCTGGAAAGGCGAGGAAGCCCTGGCCCTGGCGCCCATCCTCGACCTGCTGGCCGGTAAGATCAATTTCTGGCAGGCACCCGCGCCCTTGTACGCCTTCCTGGCCGGGCTCTGCGCCCATGCGACACAGGGGCTCTGGGACCTCCAGGACGGCGCCCGCCTGGCCAGCGGCCTGTTCACCGCCACCGCGCTGCTGTTCACCGGCATGGGCGCCCGGTCCTTGTTGGGGCCGGGCTACGGAGCCGCCGCGGTGCTGGCCCTGGTAGGCAGCCTGGGGCTCATGCTCAGGGCCCATGCCCTGCTGCCGGAAACCGCACTGTTGGCCACCTGGGCCTGCCTCCTCTATGGCATGGCCGTCGCCGGGAAGCATCCCCGGCGGGGCGCCATGGCCATCGGCATGGCCGTGGCTCTGCTCTTCCTCGGGTTAAGGGGGCTGCCCGATCTCCTGGCTTCCCTGTTGGCCCTGACACTGCCTCTCGCGACCACGCATGGCCGGGAACGTGGCTACCGTCGCGCCCTGCTCCAGGGGCTGGTTCTAGCCACCCTGCTCATTGGCGCCGGCCTCGCTCTGCTCTGGCAATCCGGCAGCCTGGAAGGCTGGTGGTCCCGGCACGGGCTGGAACGCCTGCTCCATCCCCGCCAGCCCGACGCGGCCTACGCCGAGCTGCCCTGGTTCACCTGGCCACTTTGGCCCCTGGCCGCCTGGACGCTCTGGCACACCCACCGTCGCCTCCCGAGAACCCCGGAAATCCACGCCGCCCTGGCCGCCCTGGCCGCCCTGCTGCTGGCCGCCCTTTTTCCCGCCTGGTCCCGGGATGGCGGCCTGCTGCCGATCCTCCTGCCCCTGGCCCTGCTTTCCGCCTTCGCGCTGGAACACCTGCGGCGGGGCGCCGCCCAGGCCTTCTACTGGTTCGGGGTCCTGTGTTTCCTGTTCTTCGCCGTGGCGTTCTGGGTCTATTTTTCCGCCATTGAATGGGGCATTCCCATCCGGCTTGCGCTGCGCATGGGCCGCCTGACGCCGGGGTATCACGCGGGAGCGGTGGAGTTCCAGTCCATCGTGCTGGCGGCCGGCGCCACCCTGCTTTGGTTGATCGCCATTCCGCTTTTTCCCCATGCCAAGACCCGCCCGGTGCTGGTCTGGGCGACGGGCATGATCCTGACCTGGACCCTCATCGCGGCCCTGTTCCGGCCCTGGATAGAAGCCGGCTGGGGCTATCGCCCCCTCATCGACGACCTGCGCGCCCAGCTGCCGCCCGGCGCCTGCCTCAAGGCCCAGGTGGACGCCCCCATGAAAGTGATGCTTCGCTACCACCTGGGTGCCCCATCCAGCCCGGACTGCCCCTGGACGCTCAAGCTGGCTTCCCGGAAAACGGCGTCGGACGAGTCGGAGGATGTGATCTGGGAAGGCTTCCGGCCCCGCTACAAGTCCCAGGTCTACCGGCTGATCCATCATGGAAGCCGCTGAGGCGCGGCCCGTCACTGCCGTTATCCTGGCGGGCGGCATGGCCCGACGTTTCAAGGGCGAGGACAAGGGACTGATCACCCTGAACCAGCTGCCTCTGGCGGCCTGGGTAGCCGGGGGGCTGGCGGGCCACGCGGCGGAAATCCTGGTGAATGCCAACCGCCACCTCATGGAATACGCCCGTCTGGGCTATCCCGTGGTGCCCGACTATCTGCCCGAGTTCCCCGGACCCCTGGCCGGCCTGCTCTCGGCCGCTCGCACCGCCCAGCAGGCCTGGCTTCTGACCGTACCCACGGACGCCCCCTTCCTGCCCCTGGATCTGGTCGGCCGCCTGCATGACCACGCCATGGCCAACGATCTGCCCCTGGTCCGGGCCGCCGACGAAACGGGCATTCATTACGCCCTCATGCTGGTCCGCCGGGAACTCATGGGCGACCTGGAAGACTATGTCCGGGAGGGTGGCCGTCAGGTCAAAGCCTGGCAAGACCGCCACCCTAACGACACCCTGTATTTCGGAGAGGATCCCTATGCCTTCCTCAACATCAACACCCCCGAGGACTTGAAAAAGGCGGAACGGGTCGCACATCGATATCAGCGGTAATCCATCATTCCCACAGGGATATCCATGAATCCCCCGCAACGCGTGTTGCTCGGCCTCATCCGCGTCTATCAGTTGGCCTTGTCGCCCTTCATCGGCAACCAGTGCCGTTTCACGCCCACCTGTTCCCATTACGCCCGGGAGGCGGTTCTCAGGCATGGCGCCGCCAGGGGGAGTTGGCTCGCCATCAAGCGCATTTCACGTTGCCATCCCTGGAATGCCGGGGGGCATGATCCGGTACCCTGAAGCCGGGTGATCCGCCTCACCCGCATTGGAAGGCCGCATCTGATATGCTGAACATCCTAGACCACGCACCTTAGGCACGGCTGTGTTTTCCTTCTTCCGCAAGGACAAACCCGAAGACCTGATGGCTTTCCTGAAGG
>DAOQNK010000223.1:0-3305 GCA_035332045.1 Thiobacillaceae bacterium
CGGCCATGACCGAGAAGAGCATCCTGCTGGTGGAGGACAACCCGGACGACGAGGCCCTCACCCTCCATGCCCTGGAAAGCAACAAGATTGGCAACGTGGTCCAGGTGGCCCGCAATGGCGTGGAAGCCCTGGACTATCTTTTCCGCACCGGCCCCCATGCGGGCACCCAGGCCGAATTGCCCACCGTGGTTCTGCTGGACATCAAGCTGCCCAAGATCGACGGCCTGGAAGTCTTGCGCCGCATCCGCGCCGACGAGCGGACCCGGCTACTGCCCGTGGTGCTGCTCACCTCCTCCGACGAGGAGGAGGACCGCCTGCGGGGCTATGCCCTGGGCGCCAACAGCTACGTTCGCAAACCGGTGGACTTCGACGATTTCATCCAGGCCGCCGGCCAGCTGGGACTTTACTGGTTGCTGCTGAACCGGCCCCCTGGCGCTTGAGCGTTTTACCGGAGAAAAACAATGAACCTGGAACCCATCCCCTTACGCGCCCTCCTCGTCGAGGATTCCGAGGACGATGCCCTGCTGCTGGTGAACCATCTGGAATCCGCCGGCTTCAGGACCCAGTGGCAACTGGTGGCCAGCGAAGCGGACTTGCGGGCCGCCCTGGCGGGCCGCACCCTGGACATCGTCTTCTCCGACTACACCATGCCGGGCTTCCGGGGCGACCGGGCCCTGGAGGTGGTGCGCCGCCACGACGCGGACCTGCCTTTCATCTTCGTGTCCGGCACCCTGGGCGAAGAGGCGGCGGTGGCCGCCATGCGGGCCGGCGCCCAGGATTACGTCATGAAGCACAGCCTCGCCCGGCTGCCCACCATCGTCCGGCGCGAACTGGAGGAAACCCGGGCCCGGCGGGAGCGGCATCGGGCCGAGGCGGAGTTGCGCAAGCTCTCCCTGGCCGTGGAGCACACCGCCGACAGCATCTTCATCACCGACCCGGACGGCCGCATCGAATACGTGAACCCCGCCTTCGAGCGCCTGTCGGGCTTCAAGGCCCACGAGGCCGTGGGGCACCCCGCCTCCCTGGTGAAATATGAGCGCAACCCGCCGGAATACTTCCAGCGCATGTGGGCGGTGCTGCTGTCCGGGGAGGTGTTCCGCGACACCGTGGTGAACCGGCGCAAGGATGGCAGCCTGTTCTACGAGGAAAAGACCATCACCCCCCTGGCCGACGAGGCGGGCCGCATAGCCCATTTCATTTCCACCGGCCGCGACGTCACCGACCGGGTGCGTTCCGAGGAAGCCCGGGCCCGGCTCACCACCATCCTGGAGTCCACCACCGATTTCGTCGCCACCGCCGATGCCGAGGGCCGCCTGCTCTACCTCAACCGGGCCGGCCGGCACCTGCTGGGCATGGGCGAGGAGGCCGACATCGCCGGCCTGCGCCTGGCCGACTGCTTTTCCGGCTGGGGTGCCCAGCACCTGCTGCGCGACGCCCTGCCGGGGGCGGCCCGGGATGGCGTGTGGGAGGGCGAAAACAGCCTGCGCGGCGATCCGGACGCGGACATCCCCGTCTCCCAGGTCATCCTGGCCCATCGCGACGGGAATGGCGACCTCGCCTTCTACTCCACCATCGCCCGGGATATCTCCGAACGCAAACAGCATGAAGCGGAGCTGCGCCACCAGGCCACCCACGATGCCCTCACCGGGCTGCCCAACCGCACCCTCCTGGCCGACCGGCTGGAAGCGGAAATCGCCCGCGCCAACCGGCATAACGGCCGTTTCGCCCTGATCTTCCTGGACCTGGACAACTTCAAGCGGATCAACGACGGCCTGGGCCACGCCGCCGGTGACGCCATGCTGAAGGAAACCGCCCGCCGCCTGCGGGATTGCCTGCGCCCCAACGACACCATCGCCCGCTATGGCGGCGACGAGTTCGTCCTGCTCCTGAGCGATGTGCACAACCTGGAAAGCGTCCACGCCATCATCGCCAAGCTGCGCAGCGCCTTCGATACGGCCATTCCGGTCAGCGGCCAGGATCTCTTCGGGGTGTTCAGCATCGGCATCGCCCTCTACCCCACCGACGGCCTCGACCCCGATACCCTGGTGCGCAACGCCGACACGGCCATGTACCGGGCCAAAGTCCGGGGCCGCAACCAGCACCAGTTCTACGCGCCGGACATGAACGCCCACAGCCAGGAACTACTGACCCTGGAAACGAGCCTCCGCCAGGCCCTCAAGCGCGGCGAGTTCGAAATCCACTACCAACCCCAGTTTTCACTGGCCAGCCGCCGCATCGTCGGCTGCGAGGCCCTGCTGCGCTGGCGCCGGCCCGGCGCCGGGCGCCTGGCCCAGCCCGCCGAGTTCGTCCCCCTGCTGGAGGAAAGCGGCCTCATTCTGCCCGTGGGCGAATGGGTGCTGCGCAACGCCTGCGCCCAATGGCGTGCCTTCGAGGAAGCCGGCATCGCCACCCCCCGCATCGCCGTCAACCTGGCCGCCCGCCAGTTCAGCAACCCGGCCCTGGTGGACATGGTGGCCAAGGTGCTGGAAGAAGAACGCATTCACCCCAACACCCTGGAGTTGGAGATCACCGAATCCACGGTCATGCACGATCCCGCCGCGGCTGGCGAAATCCTGGCCAGCCTCTCCGCCCTGGGCGTCCGCCTGGCGGTGGACGACTTCGGCACCGGCTATTCCTCCCTGGCCTATCTGAAGCGCTTCCCCCTGGACGTGCTGAAGATCGACGCCGCCTTCATCCACGACCTGCCCGCCGACGCCAACGACGCCGCCATCACCCGGGCCAGCATTTCCCTGGGCCACAGCCTGGGCCTGGAAGTCCTGGCCGAGGGCGTGGAAACCGCCGGCCAGGCGGATTTCCTGCGGGAAGCGGGCTGCGACACCGCCCAGGGCTACTTCATGGGCCGGCCCGTGGCGGCCGAGCACATCGTGCCGTTCGCCTAGGGCCGCCTGGCGATTTCCCGGCCCGGTTCGCGTTAACGAGGGATGGGCGGAGCAGGCCAGGAAGCCGCATCCCCCCCTTTGAAAAGGGGGGAGAGGGGGGATTTCTCCCAGGCTGGCACCTACCGAACCCGGGTCAAATCCCCCTCGATCCCCCTTTATGAAAGGGGGAAGACCACCGCCCCCCGTCGGCGCGGCACCTTCTTGACGCGATAAAGCCTGTTCCATGCCCGGTTGCGGCGGCATCCCGGCCGAGGCACGCCTGGCGCGGCGCCCCATGACCCGGCCAAAGTTAAACAATATTTGAAGTCCCCGTGAGGATTGCCGCGTGGCGCGCTGTTCCAATGGCTTCGCCCGGCTGCCAGTCAGGCCACATCCACGTCACAGGAGGACATCATGAATCATCGC
>DAOQNK010000224.1:0-3254 GCA_035332045.1 Thiobacillaceae bacterium
GCTTGTTCATGTGGAAGGGCGAGGCATTGGGCACCAGCAGCACCTGGGCGCCCGCATCCCGGGCCTGAGTTGCGGGCCCGGGTTCCCAGATGTCGGCGCAGATGTTGATGCCGAAACGGATGCCGTCGCACTCGAAGACGCAGGGCTCGGTGCCCGGCTGGAAGGTGCGCACCTCGTCGAAGACGGAATGGTTGGGCAGCTTCTGTTTGCGGTAGGTGGTGACGATGGCGCCGTCCCGGAGCACCGAAGCGGCATTGAAGCGGTCATCGCCCTCCACCAGAGGATGACCGACCAGCACGGTCATGCCGGCCGGCAATTGAGCGGCCAGGCTTTCCAGGGCGCGGGCGTTCTCGAGGTAGAAATCCGAGCGCAGGGCCAGATCCTCGGGGGGGTAGCCACAGAGGCAAAGTTCCGGAGTCACCAGCAGGCTGGCGCCAGCTTCCGCCGCCTGACGCGCCATGTCGGCAATGCGCCCGGCATTGCCGGCCAGGTCGCCGACCACGGGGTTCAGTTGAGCGAGAGCGATTTTTATCTGCATCGGCGCATTCTAGCCCGGATATGGGCGCGCATAGCGCTGGCAAGGCCGGTGCGAAACAGGAATTGATGGGAGCCGGATGGGAATGGGCGGGCGAGCGGCCGGGCACGGACCAAGCCCATATCCCTCTAGCGGAAAAAAGAAAGCCCCCACTTGGGGGGCTTCCAGCCGGCCGGCGGGAGGAGAGGCGCAGACCGGTGAGAAACTAGGCGCGGAACTGGCTGACCAGGTTCTCCAGTTCCTCCGCCAGATTGGCCAGGCGCTGGCTGGCGTTCTGGGTGTCCTGGGCATGGCCGGCGGCGTCCTGGGCCACGGCGCTGATGTCGCCAATCTTGCGGGAGATGTTTTCCGCAACGTTGCTCTGCTCGGCCGAACTGGTGGCGATCTGGGCGTTCATGGCGTTGATCACGCCCACGGAACTGGAAATGGTGGCCAGGGCGCCGGCGCTTTCCTTGACGCTCTTCACGCTGGACTCCGTCTTCTGCTCGGCGTTCTGGATGGCGCCCACGGCTTCCTGGGCCCGGCCCTGGACCTTGACGATGATGGTCTCGATCTCCTCGGTGGCGGACTGGGTCCGCTGGGCCAGGGTGCGCACCTCGTCGGCGACCACCGCGAAGCCCCGGCCCTGTTCTCCGGCCCGGGCCGCCTCGATGGCGGCGTTGAGGGCCAGCAGGTTGGTCTGTTCGGCGATCTCCCGGATGAGGCCGATGACCCGGCCGATGTCACGGCTGTCGGTATCCAGACGCTGGATCACCTGGACCGCCTGCTCGAGCTGCTGGGACATGGCGGAGATGGCGCCCAGGGCGTTGGTGGCGGTGGTGGCGCCGTCCCGGGCCTCCCCGTCGGCCTGGCTGGCCGCGCCCGCCGCTTCCCGGGTGTTGCGCGCCACTTCCTGGACCGTGCTGGCGAGCTGGTGAAGGGTGGCGGCCAGATGTTCGGTGTCGCTGAGCTGGCGTTGCACGCCGGACTGGGTCTGGCTGGACACATCCACCAGCTGCCCGGCCACCTGGGCCAGGTTGTGGGTGGCGCCGCGCACCTGGTCGATGATGCGGGCGAAGCGTTCCATCATGGCGTTGAGGGCGGATCCGGCGTGGGCGATCTCATCCCGGCCCTGGACGGGGACCCGCAGCGACAGGTCGGACTGCCGCTCGATCCGGCTCATGGTCTCGCTCAGCTGATTGACGGGCTGGGCGACGATGCGCTTGAAGGCCACGGACAGCAGGCCCATGCCCAGCACGAACAGGGCTAGGTGGATGCCCAGGCTTTCCAGGCCTGAATTACGGATGCGGGCGTCCACCGGGCCCAGGTCGTAGGTGACGCGGATGGCGCCCAGCACGGAGCCGGGGGGCACGGCGTGACAGCCCATGCAATTCACGCCCCGGGTGTGCTCGGTGGCCTTGAAGGGGCGGATCACGGTGAGCCGGCGGCCCTTGTCGGAATCCCCGAAGCGAATGATTTCCTCGCCCTTCAGGGCGCTCCGGTCCAGGTCGTCCTGGGCTTTTTCGGCGGGCAGGCCAGGCCCGTAATGGGTGCTGACCGGATCGCCGCGGATGACCCGGGCCTCCACCACGTTGGCTTGGCCGGCCACCTGCTTTTGCAATTCTTCCCGGGTGGGCATGCCACCCGTGAGCATGAGCTTGTTGAGGCCGTCGAAATAGCCGTCGGCGATGTCCTTCACCTTGTCGGTGGTGAATTCTTCCGCCAAGCCATTTTCACTGAAGAAGGAGTGAACCAGGGAGGCGGTGAGCAGAACCAAGAAAAGCATGGCCGTGAAGGCCATGATCTTGGCGGTGACCGTGCCGGTGATTTTGTTCAATCCCACGTGCGTCTCCAATGTTGGCGTGAGTTATGGCGCCATATCGGCAACGCGGTGGATAACTTGAATAGTTCGATCAACCTAAGCGCAGTTCAGCCCAGAGTTTTTCAAGGCGCTTAATCGAAACGGGCTCCGGCGTCTTCAATTCCTGGGCGAACAGGGAGACACGCAATTCCTCGAGGCGCCAGCGGAAGTCCGCCAGGGCCGGGGCCACGCCGCCGGCTACTTCCTGGCGCTTCACCCAGGCTTCGTACTGTTCGATCAACGGTGCCATGGCCCGCATCTGCTGGGCATCCCGGTCGGGGTGGCTGGCGAGCTTGTCCAGGCGGCGCTCCATGGCGCGCAGGTAGCGGGGCAGATGGACGAGGCGCTGGGGCTCCAGCCGGGCCAGGAAACCGGGAAAGACCAGGCCGCGCAGTTGCGTCTTGATGTCGGCCACGGTTGCCTTGGCCGGGTTGGGTCTGGCCAGCGCCTGGCCGAGGCGGTGGGCATGGTCCAGGCATTCGGCGGCCAGTCGCGCGGTCTCCCGGGCCGCCTCCGCCAGAAGGGGGCGCGCGGTCTGGGCGGCGCTCTCAAAACCGGTTTGCTTGCGGATGTCGGCGGCGTCCTGGGTCAATGCGCGCCGGGCGGCGGCGAACAGCACATCCCGGGTCAGCGCTTCGGCGGACAGGGACTTGTCCAGCATGAGGTAAAGCAAGGCCGCGCTCTTGAGGCGCTGGGCCAGATCCTTCTCGGTCTGCTTCAGCAGGTCCGGGAAGCTTTGCCAGACCAGCCGGCAGACGCCTCGCCGGTGCTTGTCCCGGGCCGGGGCCGGACTGTCCAGAAGACTCAGTCGGACGCCGCCGGCCTCCTCCACCAGGCTGGGAAAGGCCGCCACCTGGCGGCCGCCGCTCTTGATCTCCA
>DAOQNK010000225.1:0-1153 GCA_035332045.1 Thiobacillaceae bacterium
ACGCCCAGGCGTTGCAGGGCGATGATGACTTCCTTGCCCAGTTCCCCCGCGCCCAACAGCATGACCCGGGTAGCGGACGGCGATAGCGGTGTTCCGATATGCATGCTTCCAAACTCCTCTGGCACCCTAATGGTGCCTATCGTGATTGTGGGGCTTATAGTTGGGGGTGAAGCTTAACGTAAGAGGCCGTCATGCGTTTCCACTCCATGCTCTGGGCCCTGCTGGGCGCCACGATCTTTTCCGCCGCCCAGGGCGCGGACTGGCTCTACCTTACCTACCCGGGCGACACCCTCATCGGGATCGGCAAGCAATATCTGAAGAATCCCAACGACTGGCCCAAGGTCCAGGTGGCCAACACGGTGGATGATCCCAAACACCTGCCAGCCAATACCCGGATAAGAATACCGGTCGCCCTGCTCAAGGTGACGCCGGCCCCGGTCACGGTCACCGCGGTCACCGGCAATACCCGCTACAAAACCGCCGAAGGGGCTTTCCAGCCCCTGGCCGCCGGTGCCCAGCTCCATGGGGGCGAGACGGTGCTGACCGGGCCCCGCAGCAGCGCCGCCTACCGGTTCGCCGACGGCACCACCCTCACCCAGCAGGATTCCAGCAAACTCAGCTTTGGCCGTCTGGCGGCCTACGGCAAGACCGGCATGGTTTCCACCGAGCTGTCCCTGGACAGCGGCCGCCTCGAAGCCAGCGCATCCAAGCAGCTGGCCCCCGCCGGCGGATTCAAGGTCAACACCCCGGTGGCGGTGGCCGGCCTGCGCGGCACGGGCTTCCGCCTGAACATGGCCGAAGATGGCAAATCCCTGCGCAACGAAGTCCTGGAAGGCGCCGTCGCGGTATCCGGGCAAGGTGGCGAGGTCAGGGTCGAAGGGGGCTATGGCACCGTCGCCGAACTCGGCAAGCCGCCGCTGCCGCCCCGGCCCCTGCTGGCCGCGCCGCCGGCCGAGGGCCTGCCGGCGAAAGTGCTGCGGCTGCCCCTGGCGTTGTCCTGGCAACCGGTTCCCGGCGCCCGGGCCTATCGCGCCCAGCTCGCCAAAACCGCCGATTTCGCGGAGATTCTCCTGGACGACAAGGTGGAAGGACCGGCCGTGAAGTGGCCCGACGACCTGCCGGACGGCGCCTATTTCCTGCGCCTGCGGGCCAT
>DAOQNK010000225.1:1253-3242 GCA_035332045.1 Thiobacillaceae bacterium
GCCAGCCTGGATGAAAAGGGCCAGCCCCATGTGTGGGGCGACAGCCGCCGCTTCAAGATCCAGCCCCTACCCGGTGCGCCGGCGGGGGGCGAGGCCCAGGCCGAGGAAGGCAAGGCCCGCTTCGCCTGGGGCACGTCCAAGGGCGCGGCCCGCTATGGGTTCGAGGTGGCCGCCCAGGCCGACATGCGCGATGCCCTGCTCAGCCGGGAAGTGGACAAGACCCAGACCAGTGCCGACCTGACCCCGGGCAAGTATTTCTGGCGCGCCCGGGGCGTGGAGGGCGATGGCCAGGCGGGCGCCTGGAGCCCTCCCAGCCCCCTGGTCATGCCGCCGCCCCGGCCCCGGGATCTCTCCGCCCAGGTGGAAGGCGACCAGCTACGGGCCAACTGGAAAGGCGAAGCGAGCGCCTATCGGCTGGAGTTGGCTCGGGACGCTCGCTTCCTCCAGCCTCTGGCCAAGGTTTCCGCCAGCGAGGCCCGGACCGCGCTCGCCAAGCCCGAGCCCGGGGATTACTGGCTGAGGGTGGTGGCCTTGGGCGCCGATGGGGTGGAAAGTCCCGCCAGCGAGCCCGTGGCGCTGACCGTCAAGCAGACCGTACCCTGGTGGCTGCTGATCCTGCTAATTCCGCTCCTCTGACCGGTTCCCGCGCCGCGCCATGCCGCCCGCTTTCCCCCTGGATTCCGGCTCCGACTCGCTGCTGACCAACATCATCGCCCTGACGGAACAGCGGGATCAGCACTCCCTGGAAGAAAGCCTGCTGGCCGCCCTGGAGGACACACTCGAACCCAACGTGTTGTTCGCCATGGAATGGTCGGATGCCCAGACCCCCTACCGGGTCGTCCTCGAGCGCCCCAACGACCCCCGGCCCCCGCCCGGCATCCTGGAGGCGGCCCGGGAGTTCAAGGCGGAATTCCGCGCCCTGGGTGGCGCCGAGGGGGTGGAATGGTTGATGCTCGGCGTCGAGGCCATGGCGGAAAACACCAGCCGGGTCCTGATCCTGGGGCTGCCCACCTGGCGGTCCGCGGACGTCAACATCGCCCGGGGCATGCTCCGGGTCTACCAGAATTTCGTGCGGCTGCTCAACGACAGCGAGAAGGACACGCTCACCGGCCTCATGAATCGACGCCGCCTTGAAAAACACCTGTCGGAGCTGTTGGCGTCCCGCCGCCTGGGCAGGCGGAATCATGATCACCACCGCCAGGACTTCCTGGCGGTGCTCGACATCGATCGCTTCAAATCGGTGAACGACAACTACGGCCATCTCATCGGCGACGAAGTGTTGCTGCTGTTCGCCAACGTCATGCGTCAGACCCTGCGCGACGAGGACCGTTGCTATCGGTACGGCGGCGAGGAGTTCATCGTCCTCCTGCGGGACGTGTCGCGACAGGATGCCCTGATGATCATGGAACGCCTGCGCCGCGGGGTCTCCGACCACGTCTTCCCCCAGGTGGGCCACGTCACGGTCAGCATCGGCGTCACCCTGGTGGAACACCAGCGCCTGCCGCCCCAGATCATCGAGGAAGCCGACCGGGCCCTCTACTACGCGAAGAGCCACGGCCGGGACCAGGTGCGGGAATTTCAGGCCCTCGTCGCCGCGGGCGAAATCGAACTGCCCGAGATCAGCGGCTCCGTGGAACTGTTCTAGGCCGGACCCTCAACCCACCCACTTCCGCGCATTGCGGAACAGGCGCAGCCAGGGGCCGTCCTCCCGCCACGCGTCCGGCCGCCAGGAATGCTGGACGGCGCGGAACACCCGTTCCGGGTGGGGCATCATGATGGTGAAGCGGCCGTCCGGCGTGGAAAGCCCCGTGATGCCCTTGGGGGAACCGTTGGGGTTGAAGGGGTAGTCCTCGGTCTTGCGGCCCCGGTTGTCCACGTAGCGCAGGCAGACTTCGGCCGCCTTGCGCTGGGCCTTGGCGTCGAACACCGCCCGACCCTCGCCGTGGGCCACCACGATGGGCATGCGGGAGCCCGCCATGCCGTCGAACA
>DAOQNK010000226.1:0-3234 GCA_035332045.1 Thiobacillaceae bacterium
CCATGTCCCACGAGATCCGCACGCCCATGAACGGCATCCTGGGCATGGCCCAGCTCATGCTGCTGCAGAAGGGCAACCCGGCGGCCATGGCGGAATACGCGCAAACCCTGCTGGCTTCCGGCCAGACCCTCATGGCCATCCTCAATGACATCCTGGATCTGTCCAAGGTGGAGGCGGGCCGCATGGAACTCATGCCCGCGGATTTCTCGCCCGCCGAGATGATCGCCGACCTCCGCGCGCTATTCTCGGAGCCGGCCACCCACAAGGGCCTCGGCCTGGAAGCCGCCTGGAAGGGCGAGCCCGGCGCCCGCTATCTGGCCGATCCGATCCGGCTGCGCCAGATGCTCTCCAACCTGGTCAGCAACGCCATCAAGTTCACCCACCGGGGCGGCATTCGCATCGAGGCCTGGGAAGGCTCCCAGGACGAGCTGGGTGTCGAATTGTGCTTCTCGGTGGCGGACGACGGCATCGGCATCCCCGCGGCCATGCTGGGCAAACTGTTCGAGCCTTTCACCCAGGTGGACGGCTCGCTCACCCGCAGTTACGGCGGTACCGGCCTGGGCCTGTCCATCGTGCGCAGCCTGGCCCGGCTCATGGGGGGTGACGTGGGCGTTGAAAGCCGGGAGAACGAGGGGTCGCGCTTCTGGTTCAGTGTCCGGGCCCAGCCGTCCAACTTGTCCGCCTTTGGCCAGGCGCCTGCCGCTCCGGCGGAGCCGGAAGCCTCGCCCTCCGCCTCAGGCCTGGCCGGCAGGCGCGTTCTCGTCGTGGAGGACAATCCCGTCAATGCCAGGGTGATAGACGGCTTTCTGCGCCGCATGGGCCTGGAAACGTCCCTGGCAGAAAACGGCCGGATAGCCCTGGATGCCTTGCTGGCGAATCAGATTCCCGACCTCATCCTCATGGATTGCCAGATGCCCGTCATGAATGGCTACGAGGCCACCCAAGCCCTGCGCATCTGGGAAAACCAAACCAACCGGCGTCGTATACCCGTCATCGCGCTGACCGCCAATGCCTACGAGACGGACCGCCAGGCATGCCTGGCGGCGGGAATGGACGACTACCTGAGCAAGCCTGTCGAATGGGAACGCTTGCAGGCCAAGCTGGCCCAGTGGCTGGGCTGAAGCCCGCGACGGTCATTTCCGATAGATCAGGACGGCCTCCCGCTCTTCGGCCCACGCCGCCTCATCGACTCGGGCCAGGGCGCCCAGGTCGCCGGGCAGGGCTTCGGCATCCTCCACCCACTCACGCAGGGCGGGACCGCCGTTGATGAGGTCGATGGCCAGGCGATCCCGTTCGTATTCATAGGGAAAATCCCGCCAGAGGGGATAGTCCGGCCGCAACCGGCGCAGGGCCTTGAAGGCCAGGGCTTGCAGGCGCCAGGGCCGGAAGGCGGCGTGGTCATAGCCGTTTTCCACATGGATCTGCACGCCGGCGCAAAGCCGGCCCGCATGCTTGTGGAAGGTGGGCTCGAACCAGCACTCCCGCAGACGGCAGCCGGCCAGCCAGGCGGGCGCCAGGTGGCGCATCTCGGCCATCAGCCGGCGGGGTTCCAGGTCCGGGGCGCCGAACAGTTCCAGGGGCCGGGTCGTGCCCCGCCCTTCCGAGAGGGTGGTGCCCTCCAGCATGACCGTGCCGGCATAACAGCGGGCCATGGCGAGATTGGGCGCATTGGGGCTGGGGTTGACCCACTCCCGCTCGCCCAGGGGCCAGCCGTAGCCCGGCGCGGCATCGGGGCGCCAGCCTTCCATGGGGATGACCCGGTAATCCACGTCCAGCTTGAAGTGGTGGACGAACCAGCGGCCCATTTCTCCCAAGGTGAGGCCGTGGCGCATGGGCATGGGCCCCGCGCCCACGAAGCTTTCCCAGCCGGCTTGCAGCAGGGTGCCCTCCACGGGCCGGCCGGCGGGATTGGGCCGATCCAGGACGATCACGGTCTTGCCCAGGCGGGCGGCTTCCTCCAGCACATAAAGCAGGGTGGTGATGAAGGTGTAGATACGGCAGCCCAGATCCTGCAAATCCACCATCAGCACATCGAAGCTGTCCAGCATGGCGGCCGTGGGGCGGCGCACCTCGCCGTAGAGGCTGAACACGGGAATGCCCAGGACGGGGTCCTGGAAGTCCGGCGATTCCATCATGTTGTCCTGCTTGTCGCCGCGCAGGCCGTGCTGGGGGCCGAAAGCGGCCGCCAGGCGCAGCTCGGGCAAGGCGGCCAGGGCATCCAGTGCATGGGTCAGGTCCGCCGTCACCGAAGCGGGATGGGCCAGGAGGGCGACGCGCTTGCCCACCAGGGGGGCGCGCAGGGCGGGTTCGGCGAGGAGTCGGTCAAGGCCGGTTTTCATGGGTCGGGCTGTCCGGTTCGGGCATCAGCGTGAATGTAGCAGGGTCATGAAAGTCGGGTTTGTCGGCGGCATGGGCCAGGGCCCAGTAGCTCAGTCCGCCGGCGGCATCCTCCAGAACCACCGTGATGCCCAATCGCGCGGGCCGGCCGGACAGGTTGCCGGCGGGCAGCCGCACCGACAGGACCAGCCCGGTACTGTCCAATGTGGTCAGGAGGGTTGGCGCCACCGGGTTGGGCAGGGGGCCTCCGTCCCGATAGCCGTGGAAGAGATAGGCCTGCCATTGTCCGGAGGGAGAGAAGTTGAATTCCCGGTACGCCTCCCCGGCCCCGGCCGCGAACAGTTCGCAGCAGGTATGCCGCCAGAGTCCGTCCGCCCGTTCCGGAACGCCCACAGGGGGGATCCGCAGCCTGGCGGGGTCCGCGCCGATGCGATAGGTCAGGGCCAGGGTCCCGTCGTGGCCCAGGCCGATTTCCACGTGGATTTCGCAGGGAAATCCAGGCGGCGTGCTGGCATGGGGCAGGAGAGGGCGGATCAAGGCGGCGCGCATGGTTCGGCAGGACGGCGAATGAAGCCATGCCGCCAGGCCCGGCGCAAGTACGCCCGGCGGCGGCGAGGTCCCGCCACGCCTGCTTGTCACGAACGCGACAATCCCCCCGTGGCGTCCTCCAACAAACACCGAGTTGAGCCGCCAACCAGCCTGTTTACACTTAAATATCATTGACTTGGGCGCCGACAGCGGCGTGGCACGCGGCTTGCAGAAAACCACCCAGCACAATCCAGGCCGGCGCCATGACCCGCACCATCACCATCGACGACACCACCCTGCGCGACGGCGAGCAGAGCGCCGGGGTGGCCTTCACCCTGGACGAGAAGCTGGACATCGCCCGCCGCCTGG
>DAOQNK010000227.1:0-3187 GCA_035332045.1 Thiobacillaceae bacterium
CGGAGACCGTGGGCCGCACCGGCGTGGAGATGGAAGCCCTCACCGCCGCCAGCGTCGCCCTGCTCACCGTATACGATATGTGCAAGGCGGTGGATCGGGGCATGGTCATCGAATCGGTGCGCCTGCTGGAAAAACTGGGGGGCAAGTCCGGGCACTGGAAGTCCGAATGAACGCCACCGCCGAAACCGCCCTGCCCTTTGTCCACGACCTGACCCCTGCCCAGCTGGTCGCCCTCCAGGCCAACACCGCCACCGCCCTGGGCTGCGACATCGCCTTCCGGGACGGGCTGGCGGATGGCGGAAAAGGGCCGGAGTTGTGCCTCATCCCGCCTGGCGTCTTCGAGATGGGCGCGCGGGACGTAGAGCGGGGCTTCGGCGAGCTCACTCTTCAGCATGTGGCCATGGATCGGCCCTACGCCCTGGGCCGCTTCTGCGTCACCGCCGGTGAATTTGCGGCATTCATGGACGAGGCCGGCTTCGTCTGGCCCGGCCATCTGGTCCAGGCGGAAGGCCGCCAGCCCGTCATCAACATCAGCCGGGGCGACGCCGAAACCTACCTGGCCTGGCTGTCTGACAAGTCCGGGCAACGCTACCGCCTGCCCACCGAGGCCGAATGGGAATACGCCGCCCGAGCCGGCTCCGCGACCCGGTTCTTCTTCGGCGACAGCCTCAGTTGCGCGGAGGCCAACACCGGCTCCTTCCAGCTGGCCGGCCGGGGCGTCCAGGGCTGGCGCCGCTTTCTGCCTTTCTGTGCGCCCATGCAGCAGGCCGTGGATGTGGGCCTCTACCCGCCCAACCTGTGGGGCCTCCACGACATGCACGGCAACGTCTGGGAATTCACCGGGGACCCTTGGATCGGTCCCATCGATCCCCTGCACCGGGCCACCCGGCCGGGCCAGTGGTTCGTCACCAAAGGCGGCTCGTGGTTCGAGTCCGTCTGGCAATCCCGCTCCGCCGCCCGCAAGCCGCGCATGTGGGACGAACTGGACATGAACCTGGGCTTCAGGGTGCTCCGAGAAATCGCCTAAAAAGACTATTAAGTCTTATATATCAACAGCTTATTGACCTTTCTCCGGTCCGTGCTAGAGACATAGCAGACACGCGTATCGCCTGTCTCGAACAAGAGGAGTAAGGAACATGCTGGATATCAACAAGCTCGTGATGGCGGAAAACCTGGCGCCCTGCGACGCGGACGCCTATTTGCACGACCTGGACACCTGGAACGAGGACTTGGCCCGGGATCAGGCCCGGCAGGAGGGCATCGAACTGTCCGACTCCCATCTGGATGTGATCTGCTTCCTGCGCGACCACTTTTCCGAATGTGGGCCCGACCCCTCGGCGCGCGCCCTGCTCAAGGTGATGGAAGAGGCCTATGCGGCCGAGGGCGGCCGCAAATATCTCTACCGACTGTTCCCCCGCGGCCCGGTCACCCAGGGCTGCCGTCTGGCGGGTCTGCCCACGCCGGCGGGAAATGCCGACCCCTCCTTCGGCAGCGTCCACTGATCAGTGCTTGCCACAACAACAAAGGCCCGCATGCCGGGCCTTTGTTGTTTTCTCCAGACCTCAGCGGAAGCGCCCCATCTGGCGCATGACTTCGCAGGGATCGCCCTGGACGGCCGGTAACACGGTGCCTTTCTCCCTGCTCCGCTTATCCAGTTCCAGGTAGTGGGCCGCCATGTAGGTACGGCATTCATCGAAGGATTTCATGCCTTGCAGGCGTCCCACATGGTCCTTGCGCTCTGCCGGCGTCATGAGCTGGGCGCCTCGGAAGTTGTCTCCCTTCGCATACCAGGGGAACGCCAGGGCCTGGCTGGCCACCAGCAGCAGTCCGGGCATCAGCGCGTAGGGGCGCATCGCGGCACACGTGAAAAAAGCCCCGGCTGGGCCGGGGCGGGCATGCTCGGTTTGGCGGGAATGGGGGTCAGACGCAGCCGGTGGGCTTGGGGGTGCCGGCGTAGCGGCCGGCCTGCTTGGCAGGACCGTAAGGGAACAGGTCGAAGAGGAATTTCTTGTCGCCCCATTCGTCGCCGAACTCCTCCTTCAGGCCTTTCTGCAGGATCCGCAGGTTGGGCGCGGTACCGTACTCGTTGAAGTAGTCCCGCATGTAGCGAATGATCTTCCAGTGGTTTTCATCCAGGCTCAGCTTGTCCTGGGAAGCCAGAAACTCGGCCACGTCCTCACCCCAGTCGGACAGATTCTGCAGGTAGCCTTCCGGATCGGTTTCGATGGTCCTGCCGTTGATTTCCAGTTCCATGATGCGCTTCCTCTCTTCACCAGTTTGATAAGACCGCTTTGGCGGCATGGGTCGAATCTAACAATTGTCGAGTTTATTGGTCAAGTATTACTTTCGAACCGGGCAGGATGGATCGCGACGCCCGTGCCAGAATTCCGGCCACGTATCCAAGGGAGATCAGCACCATGAAGCGCCCCAGCCTGTACCTTGCCAGCTGGTTGTTGTCCGGCCTCGCCACAGCCGCATCCCTGGACAGCTTCACGCCCCAGGGCGAACAGCAGGACGTCCGCCAAGCCCAGGCCCGCTTCTCCGCCCCCATGGCCCCCCAGGGCCGGGGCGACGCTCCCGCGCCCTTCCAGGTGAAATGCGGCACGCCAGGCAACGGCTACTGGGCCGACGAGCGCACCTGGGTCTATGACCTGCATCGGCCCCTGAAGGCGGGGGAGCCCTGCCGCTTCCTACCCAAGTCCGACCTGGCCACACTCGCAGGAGAGCCGGTGCGCGTGGCGTCCGAGTACGCCTTCTCCGTGGCGGGCCCCCGGGGGGTCTGGCAACTTCCCACCCGGGGTACTCGTGTGGACGAAGACCAGATATTTCTGGTCCAGCTCAATGGCCCTGCCCGTCCGGAGGACATCTCCGCCAAAGCCCGCTGCGAAATCCAGGGCATTCACGAGCAGGTAGCCGTGAGGCGCTGGCAAGGCGCGGAAAAGGCGGGTCTGCTCAAGGAACTCCTCCCCGTCCTCAACGACGCCGGCCTGGAATGGGAAGGCAAGGACGCGGGAAAGGGACCGGAGGCTGATCCCCGTCTGGAAGTCCTGCAATGCACCCGTCCCCTGCCCGCCAACGCCAGGCTGGCCCTGGTCTGGGGCCAGGGCATCGCCACCCCTTCGGGCCAGGCCAACCCGGCGGACCAGCGTCTGGAATTCCAGGTGCGCGACCACTTCGTCGCCCGCCT
>DAOQNK010000228.1:0-3176 GCA_035332045.1 Thiobacillaceae bacterium
GTCTGGCCCATGTCGCCGCCGTAGCTGTTGATGATGGCGAGCCAGTCCTCGGGCACGGAGGAGGAGCCGTGCATGACCAGGTGCACGCTGGGGATGCGGGCGTGGATTTCCTTGACGCGGTCGATGCGCAGCACCTTGCCGGTGGGCTTCTGGGTGAACTTGTAGGCGCCATGGGAGGTGCCGATGGCGATGGCCAGGGCGTCGACGTGGGTCTTGCTGACGAAGTCGGCCGCCTCGTTGGGATCGGTCAGCAGGGCGGAGTGGTCCAGGGTGCCCTCGGCGCCGTGGCCGTCTTCCTCGCCGGCCTTGCCGGTTTCCAGGGAGCCCAGGCAGCCCAGTTCGCCTTCCACGGACACGCCGCAGGCGTGGGCCAGTTCCACCACGTGGCGAGTGGTGTTGACGTTGTATTCATAGGTGGAAGGGGTCTTGCCGTCGGTGCCCAGGGAGCCGTCCATCATCACGGAGCTGAAGCCGGACTGGATGGAGCGGAAGCAGATGCTGGGGGAGGCGCCGTGGTCCTGGTGCATGCACACGGGGATCTGGGGGTATTGCTCGATGGCGGCCAGGATCAGGTGGCGCAGGAAGGGCTCGCCGGCATAGGAACGGGCACCGGCGGAACCTTGCAGGATGACCGGGCTGTCGGTGGCGGCGGCGGCCTGCATGATGGCCTGCACCTGTTCCATGTTGTTGACGTTGAAGGCGGGCAGGCCGTAGCCGTGCTCGGCGGCGTGGTCCAGCAGTTGACGGAGGGAAATCAGAGCCATCTGGAGTTCTCCTTTCGAGGAATAGTGATCAGGCTTTCTTGCGTTCGCCGACGCGAACGATCTTCAAGGTATTGGTGCCGCCCGGCTTGCCGATGGGCTCGCCGATGGTGAGCAGGATCAAATCGCCGTTGCGTACCGCACCGCGCCGACGCAACTCGTCTTCCGCTTCGGTAAGAAGCTGGTCCCGATCGTTGCTGGAGGGCTTGAAGTTGACAGGATACACGCCCCGGAAAAGCGTGACTTTCCTGCGGGTCTCCACTTCCGGCGTCAGGGCGTAGATGGGCACATGGGTGCTGATCCGGGACATCCACAGGGCGGTGGAGCCGGACTGGGTCATGGCGGCGATGGCCTTGACGTTGAGGTGGTTGGCGGTGAAGGCGGCGGACATGGCGATGGCCTCGTCCACCCGCAGGAAACCGTGGTCCAGCATGCGGGTGCCGAAATGCTGGTCCAGTTCCTTCTCCGCCTCCAGGCACACCCGGTTCATGGCAGAGATGGCCTCCACCGGGTACTTGCCGGCGGCGGTCTCGGCGGACAGCATCACCGCGTCGGTGCCGTCCAGCACCGCGTTGGCCACGTCGGAAACCTCGGCCCGGGTGGGGATGGGGTTCTCGATCATGGATTCCATCATCTGGGTGGCGGTGATCACCACCTTGTTCTTTTCCCGGGCCATCCGGGTCATGCGCTTCTGCAGGGCGGGCACGGCGGCGTCGCCCACTTCCACGCCCAGGTCGCCCCGGGCCACCATGATGGCGTCGGAGGCGTTGAGAATCTCTTCCAAAGCCTGGATGGCCTCGGCCCGCTCGATCTTGGCCACGATCCAGGCCTTGCCGCCGGCGGCGCGGAGGATTTCCCGGGCCTGCTGGATGTCGGCGGCGGAGCGGGGGAAGGACACCGCCAGGTAGTCCGCCTTGATGGCGGCGGCGGTCTTGATGTCCTCGATGTCCTTCTCGGTCAGGGCCGAGGCGGACAGGCCGCCGCCCTTGCGGTTGATCCCCTTGTTGTTGGACAAGGTACCGCCCTGGACCACCTTGCAATGGACTTCGTTGCCCTGGACTTCCTCGACCCACATCTCGATCCGGCCGTCGTCCAGCAACAGCGTGGCGCCCCGGGCCACGTCCTTGACCAGTTCCTTGTAGTCCAGGCCCACCCGTTCCTGGTCGCCCAGTTCGCAGGTGGCGTCGAAGATGAACTTGTCGCCGGTCTTGAGGCTGATCTTGCCGTCCTTGAACCGGCCGATGCGGATCTTGGGTCCTTGCAGGTCCACCAGCACGCCCACGGCGCGACCCCGGGTCTTGGCCAGGGAACGGACCAGTTCGCAGCGTTGTTGATGCTCTTCGGCGGAGCCATGAGAGAAGTTGAGGCGGACCACGTCCACCCCCCCCTCGATCATCTTGTCCAGCACTTTGGGATCGGAGCAGGCGGGGCCGAGCGTGGCGACGATTTTGGTTCTACGTAGCATGTTGTGTCCGTGAGGCGTGAGGCGTTAGGCGTTAGGCGTGAGACGGGGCGACGACGCGCAGGCTACGCCTCACCCCTCACGCCTCACGGGGATCAGCCGGCGGCCCGCTTTTCCAGGATGTCGACGGCGGGCAGAACCTTGCCTTCCAGGTATTCCAGGAAGGCGCCGCCGGCGGTGGAGATGTAGGACACCTTGTCGTAGATGTCGTACTTCTGGATGGCGGCGATGGTGTCGCCGCCGCCGGCCAGGGTGAAGGCCTTGGTCTCGGCGATGGCCTTGGCGATGGCCTTGGTGCCGTCGCCGAACTGGTCGAACTCGAACACGCCCACGGGGCCGTTCCAGACCACGGTGCCGGCCTTCATGATGATGTCCACCAGCTCCTGGGCGGACTTGGGTCCGATATCGAAGATCATGTCGTCCGCGGCCACCTGGTCGGCGGCCTTGCCCACGGCGGGCTCGTTGGCGTCGAACTGCTTGCCGCACACCACGTCCACGGCGATGGGGATGGTGGCGCCACGGGCGGACATCTTGGTGATCAGGGCCTGGGCGGTGGGGATCAGGTCGTTCTCGCACAGGGACTTGCCCACCTGCTTGCCGGTGGCGGCCAGGAAGGTGTTGGCGATACCGCCGCCCACCACCAGCTGGTCGCACTTCTCGGACAGGGCTTCCAGGACGGTCAGCTTGGTGGAAACCTTGGAGCCGCCGACGATGGCCACCATGGGGCGAGCGGGAGCGGCCAGGGCCTTGGCCAGGGCGTCCAGTTCCTCGGTCACCAGCTTGCCGGCGCAGGCAGTGGGGGCGAACTGGGCAATGCCGTAGGTGGAGGCCTCGGCCCGGTGAGCGGTGCCGAAGGCATCCATGACGAAGACGTCGCACAGGGCGGCGTACTTCTTCGCGGTGTCTTCCACGTTCTTCTTCTCGCCCTTGTTGACGCGGCAGTTTTCCAGCAG
>DAOQNK010000229.1:0-3118 GCA_035332045.1 Thiobacillaceae bacterium
GCCGGTGAACACTTCCGCCACGAAGAAGGGCTGGGACAGGAAGCGCTGGATCTTGCGGGCGCGGGCCACGGCCAGCTTGTCTTCGGGGGACAGTTCGTCCATGCCCAGAATCGCGATGATGTCGCGCAGTTCCTTGTAGCGTTGCAGGGTGGCCTGCACGGAGCGGGCCACCGTGTAGTGCTCCTCGCCCACCACCAGGGGGTCCAGCTGGCGGGAGGTGGAATCCAGCGGGTCCACGGCGGGGTAGATGCCCAGTTCGGCGATCTGGCGCGACAGCACCAGGGTGGCGTCCAGGTGGGCGAAGGTGGTGGCCGGGGACGGGTCGGTCAAGTCGTCGGCGGGCACGTATACAGCCTGGAAGGAGGTGATGGAGCCAGTGCGGGTGGAGGTGATGCGCTCCTGCAGGCGGCCCATTTCCTCGGCCAGGGTGGGCTGGTAGCCCACGGCGGAGGGCATCCGGCCCAGCAAGGCGGACACCTCGGTACCGGCCAGGGTGTAGCGGTAGATGTTGTCGATGAACAGCAGCACGTCGCGGCCTTCGTCGCGGAAGAACTCGGCCATGGTCAGGCCGGTCAGGGCCACGCGCAGACGGTTGCCCGGCGGCTCGTTCATCTGGCCGTAGACCAGGGCCACCTTGTCCAGCACGCCGCCTTCCTTCATCTCGTGGTAGAAGTCGTTGCCTTCCCGGGTGCGCTCGCCGACGCCGGCGAACACGGAAAAGCCACTGTGCTCCACGGCGATGTTGCGGATGAGTTCCATGAGGGTCACCGTCTTGCCCACGCCGGCGCCGCCGAACAGGCCGATCTTGCCGCCCTTGGCGATGGGCATGACCAGGTCGATGACCTTGATGCCGGTTTCCAGGATTTCCACGGCAGCGGCCTGATCGGCGTAAGCCGGGGCCTTGCGGTGGATGGGCATGCGCTGGTCGGCGTTGACCGGCCCGGCTTCGTCCACGGGCTCGCCCAGCACGTCCATGATCCGGCCCAGGGTGGCCTTGCCCACCGGGACCGAAATGGCCGCGCCGGTGTTCTTCACCACGGCGCCGCGCCTCAGGCCGTCGGTGGAGCCCATGGCGATGGTGCGTACCACGCCGTCACCCAGTTGCTGCTGGACCTCGAAGGTCAGCGCCGGGCTTTCCATCTTGATGGCGTCGTAGACCTTGGGCAGTGCCCCGCGGGGGAACTCCATGTCCACCACCGCGCCGATGATCTGAACGATTTTTCCTTCGGTCATGGCTGTTTCCTGATAGCGATATTGTGAATTCGGTTACACCGCCGCCGCACCGGCAACGATCTCTGAAAGTTCCTGGGTGATGGCCGCCTGGCGGGTCTTGTTGTAGACCAGCTTGAGCTCCTCGATGACGCTCTTGGCGTTGTCCGAGGCGGCCTTCATGGCCACCATGCGCGCCGACTGCTCGCACGCCATGTTCTCGGCCACGGCCTGGTAGATCAGTGCCTCGATGTAGCGCACCATGAGGCCGTCCACCACGATCCGGGCTTCCGGCTCGTAGATGTAGTCCCAGTGGTGCTCGGCCTTCTCCATGGCTTCCTCGTCGGACAGCGGCAGCAGCTGCTTGAAGGCGGGCTCTTGCTTCATGGTGGAGATGAAGCGGCTGTAGATCAGGTAGAGGGCGTCGATACGGCCTTCCTTGTAAGCGTCCAGCATCACCTGCACCGGGCCGATGAAACGCTCGAGGTGGGGTGTGTCGCCCATCCCGGCAACCTGGGCCGAGACATTCGACCCCAGACGCTGTACGAAGCCCAGGCCCTTGTTGCCAATGGCACAGACATCCACCTCGATCTTCTGGTCATCCCAAGCCTTCAGCTTGTTCAGAGCCAGACGCAACGCATTGGTGTTGAGGCCACCGCAGAGGCCCTTGTCGGTGGTGACCAGGATGAGTCCGACTCGCTTGATGGTTTCACGTGAAACCACGAAGGGATGGCGGTACTCGGGGTGAGCCTGACTGAAGTGGGCGGCCACCCGGCCGATCTTCTCGGCGTAGGGACGGGCGTGCTTCATCCGATCCTGGGCCTTGCGCATTTTCGCGGCGGCCACCATCTCCATGGCGCGCGTGATCTTGCGCGTGTTTTCCACGCTCTTGATCTTGCTGCGTATTTCCTTGCCAGCGGCCATGTTCTCGTCCTATCCGCTCAGTAGGCCGCGCTGGCCTTGAAGTCGTCGATGGCGGAAGCGAGTTGCTTCTCAGCCTCGGCGTCCAGATCGCCGCTGCCTTGGATCTTGTCCATCAAAGCCGCGTACTTGCCCTTCAGGAAGGATTGCAGGGAGCCCTCGAAAGCCAGAGCGCGCTTCACTTCCACGTCATCCATGTAACCCCGGTTGACGGCGAAGAGGGTGACGGCCATCTCGGCCACGGTCATGGGCGAGTACTGGAACTGCTTCATCAGCTCGGTCACCATCTTGCCCCGATCCAGCTGCTTGCGGGTGGCGTCGTCCAGATCGGAAGCGAACTGGGCGAAGGCCGCCAGTTCCCGGAACTGGGCCAGGGCCAGGCGGATGCCGCCGCCCAGCTTCTTGATGACCTTGGTCTGGGCGGCGCCGCCGACCCGGGACACGGACAGGCCGGCGTTGATGGCGGGCCGGATGCCGGCGTTGAACAGGTCGGATTCCAGGAAGATCTGGCCGTCGGTGATGGAGATGACGTTGGTGGGCACGAAGGCGGACACGTCGCCGGCCTGGGTCTCGATGATGGGCAGCGCGGTCAGGGAGCCGGTCTGGCCCTTCACGGCGCCGCCGGTCTTCTTCTCGACGTAATCGGCGTTGACCCGGGCGGAACGCTCCAGCAGGCGGGAGTGCAGATAGAACACGTCGCCGGGATAGGCTTCGCGGCCGGGCGGACGGCGCAACAGCAGGGAGATCTGGCGGTAGGCCCAGGCCTGCTTGGTGAGGTCGTCGTAGACGATGAGCGCATCGCGGCCGCTGTCGCGGAAGTATTCGCCCATGGTGCAGCCCGCGTAGGGGGCGATGAACTGCATGGCGGCCGGATCGGAGGAGGTGGCGGCGACGACGATGGTGTGGTCCATGGCGCCGTGCTCTTCCAGCTTGCGCACCACGTTGGCGATGGAGGAGGCCTTCTGGCCCACCGCCACGTAGATGCAGA
>DAOQNK010000230.1:0-3076 GCA_035332045.1 Thiobacillaceae bacterium
TGGATGACGATGATGGGCGGGTTGTTGCCGCCCTGGTGGGCGTACTTGGGCTTGGGCCGGAAGTTGCCGGCCCGGGGCGGCTGGTGCTGGGCCAGGGCTTCCTGGAGCACCCGGGTCAGGCGCGGGGTGGAGAGCTTGGCCATGGCGGCGGCATAGGCCTCGTCCACGGATTTCAGCACGCCCCCCACCCCGGTGCCCTTCAGCGCCGAGATGAAATGGAAGCGGGCGAAGGTGAGGAAGTCCAGCTTGCGCTCCAGTTCCCGCTTGATCTGCTCCCGCTGGTAGTTGTCCAGGTCGTCCCACTTGTTGATGGCCACCACCAGGGCGCGGCCCGCCTCCAGGATGAAGCCGGCCAGGTGGGCGTCCTGGTCGGAGATTTCCTGGCGGGCGTCCAGGACCAGCACCACCACGTTGGCATCCTCGATGGCCTGGAGGGTCTTGATGACGGAGAACTTCTCGATGGCTTCCGTCACCCGCCCCTTGCGCCGCACGCCGGCGGTGTCGATGAGGGTGTAGGGCTTGCCGGCCCGCTCGAACTCCACGTAGATGGAATCCCGGGTGGTGCCCGGCTGGTCGAAGGCGATGACCCGCTCCTCGCCCACGAAGGTGTTCACCAGGGTGGACTTGCCCACGTTGGGGCGGCCGACGATGGCGATCTTGGGATGGTCGTCGGCGCGGGCCTCTTCGGGCTCCGCCTCGAAGGGCTCCATGACCAGGTCGATGAGTTCCCGCACCCCCTCGCCGTGGGCGCCGGAGACGGCCACCGGCTGGCCCAGGCCCAGTTCGTGGAATTCGGCGGTGACCACCCCGGCGTTCATGCCCTCGGTCTTGTTCACCGCCAGGTAGACGGGCCGGCCGGTGCGGCGCAGCTTGTCGGCGATGATCTTGTCCTGGGGCGCCAGGCCGGCGCGGCCGTCCACCAGGAAGATGACCGCGTCGCCCTCGGCCACGGCCTGGAGAGTCTGCTTGGCCATCTCGGCCAGGATGCCGCTGTCCACCACCGGCTCGAAACCGCCGGTATCCACCACCAGGAAAGGCTTGGCGCCGACTCGGCCGTGGCCATAATGGCGGTCTCGGGTCAGGCCCGGCAGGTCATGGACCAGGGCGTCTCGGGTCTTGGTGAGCCGGTTGAACAGGGTGGACTTGCCGACGTTGGGCCGGCCGACCAGGACAATGGTGGGGTTCATTTCTGTGAGGAGTGGGGGAGAAGGAGGGCGGGGTAAACCCCTGGCTCTCCTCCTTCCGCCTCACTCCTGCCTCCTCACTGGATTCTCAAGGCATAGACCCCGCCGCTGGCGGTCTGCACCACCAGGCCGGACTTCAGGCGCAGCATGACGCCCCTGATGGCGCCGCCATCGGTGGCGGCGCGGGCGGCGAAGGATCCGTCCTCGGCGTTGATGAGATGCACGTAGCCCTGGTAATCGCCCACCGCCACGTACTTGTCGGCCACGGCCACGGGGCTGGAGAGCTTGCGGTCCCGCAGCTTGTCCTGCTTCCAGGGATTGGTGCCCCGGGCCTTTTCGAACAGGGTCACGGCATCCCGATCATCCACCGCGTAGACGAAGCGGTCGTCCATGTCCACGCCACCCAGGCTGGAAAGGTCCCGGTTCCAGCGGCTGTTGCCGGACACCCGGTCGAAGCAGGCGACACGGCCCTGATAGGCGGCGGCGCACACGTTGCGATCATCCAGGGCCAGGGGGCCGGTGACGTCGGAAATGCGCTCCAGTTCGGTGGCGCCCTTGGGCAGGGCGACACTGGCCTCCCAGAGGGGTGCCCCGTTATTGAGGGCCAGGGCGGTGAGCCGGCCGCCGGCATGGCCGGCATACAAGGCCTGGTCGGTGAGGGCCAGGTGGCTCTGGCCGCGCAGGATGAGGGTGGGCAGGGCCCGGCTGTAGGTCCAGCGCACCTTGCCGGTGGCGGCTTCCAGCAGGTACACCTTGCCGTCGTTGGAGCGGGCCGCCACGGCGCCGGCACCCGCCTCGGCGGGCATCAGGATTTCGCCGGAGAGCTTGGCGGTCCAGGCCTGGCCGCCGTCGGCGGCCTTGTAGGCCAGCAGCTCGCCCTTGGGCGTACCCACCAGCACCAGGCCCTCGCCCACACCGACGCCCCCCGACAGGGTCTGGCCGGCTTCCGCCCGCCACAGTTCCCGGCCGCTGGCCAGGTCCAGCTTGAGGATGCGGCCTTCCCGGCCGGCCACATAGACCGCCTGGCCATCGGTGGCCGGCGAGAAAATGTAGGGCCCGGCGGCGCCGACGTTGGCCTCCCAACTCCGGGTCAGGACCGCGCTGGCCTTGAACTCCACCAACTCGGCGGGCTTGGCGGCCGGCTTGGAGGAGCCGAACCAGCCGCTGAACCAGGAACAGCCGGACAGGGTAAGGGCCGCGCCCAGAAGCAGGGCGGCGGCCGGCAGCTTGCTCATGACGGGGTTCGCGCGCACGTCAGCCTCCGAGGCCATCCAGGCGGATTTCCACCAGGGGTTTCAGGGAACTCTTGTCGCCCAGTTTTTCCAGGGCCAGCTTGTAGGCGGCCCTGGCGTCGGCGGTCTTGCCCTGGCCGGCCAGGATGTCGCCCTTGAGCTGGGCGGCCAGGCCCTGGAAGGCATTGTCGAAGGGGGCTTCCAGTTGCTTCAGCGCCCCTTCGGCGTCCTTCTGGTCGGCCAGCAGGGTGGCCAGGCGCAGCCGGGCCATCTGTCGAACGCCTTCGTCCCGGGCATGGTCCAGGGCGAATTCGTATTGGGCCCGGGCGCTCTTCATGTCGCCGGATTCGAAATTGACGCGGCCCGCCAGCCAGGCCGCCGGCGTGGCGTAGGCGCGCCAGCCGGGCTGGTACCAGGCGCCGTTGTCCATGATCCGGGCGGTAATGTCCTTGGCGGATTTCAGATCGTTCAGGCTGACGGCCTGGACCGCCTGGTCGAACAGCATGGAGGCTTCGGCCGCCTGGTTGCGTTGCCAGGTTTCCCAGGCCCGCCAGCCGGCGGCGGCGAGGAGGAACACGGTGATGCCCCAGATGACCTTGTTGCCATGCAGCTTCCACCAGGCTTTCGCCTCGTCCAACTGTTCCTGTTCTTCGAGATCGA
>DAOQNK010000231.1:0-3068 GCA_035332045.1 Thiobacillaceae bacterium
ACTGGCGGCCTTCGCGGATGGCCCAGACCACCAGGGACTGGCCCCGGCGCATGTCACCGGCGGCGAATACCTTGGCGGTGCTGGTGGCATAGCAGCCGGTGCCGTCGGTACTGGCCTTGGCGTTACCCCGGGGGTCCTTTTCCACACCGAAGGACTCCAGCACGGAAGCCAGGGGATTGGTGAAGCCCATGGCCAGGAAGACCAGTTCGGCCGGAATGTCGAACTCGCTGCCCGGTACTTCGGCCATCTTCCCGCCCTTCCATTCCAGGCGTGCGGCCTTGACCGCCTTGACCCCGCCCTGGCCATCGTCCACGAAGGCCTTGGTGACGATGGACCAGTCCCGGCCGCAGCCTTCCTCGTGGGAGGAGGAGGTGCGCAGCTTCAGGGGCCAGTAGGGCCACACCAGGGGTTTGTCCTCCTGCTCGGGGGGGCGCGGCATCAGTTCGATCTGGGTGACGCTGGCAGCACCATGGCGATTGGAGGTACCCACGCAGTCGGAACCGGTGTCGCCGCCGCCGATGACCAGGACGTGCTTGCCGGCGGCGGAAATGGGGTTGGGGGCGTCGCCCGCCACCTGCTTGTTCTGGGGGATGAGGAATTCCAGGGCGAAGTGGACGCCCTTCAACTCGCGGCCGGGCACGGGCAGGTCCCGCGGCACTTCCGAGCCGCCGGCCAGGACCACGGCGTCGAATTCGGCCATGAGCTTGGCGGCGGGGAGGATTTCCCTGGCGTCGTTGACGATGCCGGTGGGGGTCGTTTCAGCACCCACCAGGCAGCCGGTGCGGAAGGTGACGCCCTCCGCTTCCATCTGTTTCATGCGACGGTCGATGAGGCCCTTGTCCATCTTGAAGTCGGGGATGCCGTAGCGCAGCAGGCCGCCGATGCGGCTGGACTTCTCGAACACGGTGACGTCGTGGCCCGCCCGGGCGAGTTGCTGGGCGGCGGCCAGGCCCGCCGGGCCGGAACCGACCACGGCCACCTTGCGGCCGGTCTTGCGCTTGGGCGGCTGGGGCTGGACCCAGCCCATCTCCCAACCCTTGTCGATGATGAAGTGTTCGATGGACTTGATGCCCACGGGCTCGGCGTTGATGCCCAAGGTGCAGGCGGCCTCGCAGGGGGCGGGGCAAATGCGGCCGGTGAACTCGGGGAAGTTGTTGGTGGAATGCAGTACGTCCAGGGCCTGCTTCCACTGGCCCCGGTAGGTGAGGTCGTTCCAGTCGGGAATGACGTTGTTCACCGGGCAGCCGTTGTTGCAGAAGGGGATGCCGCAGTCCATGCAGCGGGCGCCCTGGGTTTTCGCAGCGTCATCCGTGAGGGTGGCGACGAATTCCTGGTAGTTGTGGAGCCGCTGCTCCACCGGCGCGTAGACCTCGGGCTGGCGTTCGAACTCGAGGAAACCGGTCATCTTGCCCATCAGGCGGCCTCTTTCAGTTGGCCGGCGGCGATTTCCTTGAGCGCCCGGCGGTATTCATTGGGGAAGACCTTCACGAAGCGCTCCCGGTAGGTGCTCCAGTTGTCCAGGATATCCCGGGCCACGGCGCTGCCGGTGGCGTCCAGGTGTTTCTGGATCAGCTCCTTGAGCAGCACCTCGTCGGCGCTGTGCTTGTGGCGGGTGCCGTCGTCCGGCTGCTGTTCGGCGGGCAGCACCTTCTCCAGGGTGACCATGGACAGGTTGCAGCGCTTGTCGAACAGACCGTCGGCGTCCAGCACGTAGGCGAGGCCGCCGGACATGCCGGCGGCGAAGTTGCGGCCGGTCTGGCCCAGCACCACCACGGTGCCGCCGGTCATGTATTCGCAGCCGTGGTCGCCCACGCCCTCCACCACCGCGGTGGCGCCGGAGTTGCGCACGCAGAAGCGCTCGCCGGCCACGCCCCGGAAGTACACCTCGCCGGCAATGGCGCCGTAGAGCACGGTGTTGCCGACGATGATGTTGTCCTGGGGCACGCCCCGGAAGGCCACCGGCGGCTTGACGATGATGCGGCCGCCGGAGAGGCCCTTGCCCACGTAGTCGTTGCCCTCGCCGGTCAGCTCCAGGGTGATGCCCCGGGCCAGGAAGGCGCCGAAGCTCTGGCCGGCGGTGCCGGACAGGTTCACGTGGATGCTGTCGTCGGGCAGGCCGGCGTGGCCGTAGCGCTTCGCCACCTCATGGGAGAGCATGGTGCCGCAGGTACGGTTGACGTTGCTGATGGGGGTGTCGATGACCACCTGGCCGCCCTGGTCCAGGGCCACCCGGGCCTGTTCGATGAGGCGGAGGTCCAGGGCGCCGTCCAGGCCGTGGTCCTGGGTTTCCCGGTGGCAGCAGGCCACGTCGCCCGGCACTGGCGGCATGTAGAAGATGCGGGAGAAGTCCAGGCCCTTGGCCTTCCAGTGCTCGATGCCGTGGCGCATGTCCAGGAGGTCGGCGCGGCCGATGAGGTCGTCGAAGCGGCGGATGCCCATCTGGGCCATCAGCTCCCGTACTTCCTCGGCGACGAAGAAGAAGTAGTTCACCACGTGCTCGGGCTGGCCGGTGAAGCGCTTGCGCAGGGCCGGGTCCTGGGTGGCCACGCCCACCGGGCAGGTGTTCAGGTGGCACTTGCGCATCATGATGCAGCCTTCCACCACCAGCGGGGCGGTGGAGAAGCCGAACTCGTCGGCGCCCAGCAGAGCGCCTACCAGCACGTCGCGGCCGGTCTTCAGCTGGCCGTCGGTCTGGACCCGGACGCGGCCGCGCAGGCGGTTCAGCACCAGGGTCTGCTGGGTCTCGGCCAGGCCCAGTTCCCAGGGGGTGCCGGCATGCTTCACCGAGGAGATGGGGGAAGCGCCGGTGCCGCCGTCATGGCCGGCGATGAGGATATGGTCGGCCTTGGCCTTGGCCACGCCGGCCGCCACGGTGCCCACGCCCACTTCCGACACCAGCTTCACCGAGATGCCGGCGGCCGGGTTGGCGTTCTTCAGGTCGTGGATGAGCTGGGCCAAGTCCTCGATGGAGTAGATGTCGTGGTGGGGCGGCGGCGAGATGAGGCCGACGCCGGGCACCGAGTGGCGCAGGAAGCCGATGTATTCCGATACCTTGTGGCCGGGCAGCT
>DAOQNK010000232.1:0-3064 GCA_035332045.1 Thiobacillaceae bacterium
TGCCGTAGATGAGGCCGAAGTTCACCGCCTTGGCCATGCGCCGCATGTCCGCCGTGACCTGCTCCGGAGGCACGCCCTGGACCTCGGCGGCGGTGGCCCGGTGGATGTCGGCGTCCTCGTGGAAGGCCTTGAGCAGGCCCGGGTCGCCGGACAGGTGGGCCATGATCCGCAGCTCGATCTGGGAATAGTCGGCGGAGACGATGGCGCAGCCCGGCTCGGCGATGAAGGCCTCGCGGATCTTGCGGCCCTCCACCGTGCGCACCGGGATGTTCTGCAGGTTGGGGTCGTTGCTGGCCAGCCGCCCGGTGACCGCCACGGCCTGGGAATAGGTGGTGTGCACCCGGCCGGTGGCGGGGTTCACCATGCCGGGCAGCTTGTCGGTGTAGGTGGATTTCAGCTTGGCCAGGCCCCGGTAGTCCAGGATCAGTTTGGGCAGGGGATGGTCCAGGGCCAGTTCCTGGAGGGCATCCTCATTGGTGGAGGGGGCGCCGCCGGGGGTTTTCTTCTTGGGCTTCAGGCCCAGCTGGCCGAACAGGATTTCGCCCAGCTGCTTGGGGGAGTTGAGGTTGAAGGGCTGGCCGGCGGCCTCGTGGGCCTTGGCTTCCAGGGCCAGCATCTCGCCGGCCAGGTAGCCGGAATGCTGGCGCAGCAGGTCCGCGTCCAGCCGGACGCCGGTGCGTTCCATGCGCGCCAGGATGGGCAGCAGGGGCATCTCGATGTCCCGGTACACGCTTTCCAGTCGGGGCGCGGCCAGCAGGGCGGGATGCAGGGCCCGGTGCAGGCGCAGGGTGATGTCCGCGTCCTCGGCGGCATAGGCGGTGGCCCGCTCCACGTCCACCTGGTCGAAGCCGATCTGGTTCGCGCCCTTGCCGCAGACCTCCTCGTACTTGATGGTGGTCTCGCCCAGATGGCGGGCCGCCAGGGTGTCCATGTCGTGGCGCTCGTGGGCCTCCAGGACGTAGGACTGGAGCAGGGTGTCGTGGCCGATGCCGGCAAGTTGGAGGCCGTGGTTCATCAGCACGTGCCAGTCGTATTTCAGGTTCTGGCCCACCTTGGCCCTGGCAGGGTCCTCCAGCCAGGGCTGGAGGCGGGCGAGGACGTCATGCAGCGGCAATTGGTCCGGCGCCCCGGCGTAATGGTGGGCCAGGGGCAGGTAGGCAGCCGTGCCGGCTTCGATGCTGAAGGACATGCCCACCAGCTTGGCCTGCATGGGGTCCAGGCTGGTGGTTTCCGTGTCCAGGCAGACCAGGTCGGCGGACTGGAGCCGGGCCAGCCAGTTGTCAAAGGTCGGCCAGTCCAGGATGGCTTCGTAATGACGCGCGATGTTCCCCTCTCCCGCCGGCGGGAGAGGGGCTAGGGGAGAGGGATCTTTTGCGCCGGCGCCATTGGCGGGTGGCAAATCCACACCCGCTCCCCCATCCCCATCCCCTTCACCGCTTGCGGGGGGGCTCATCTCCTTCAGCCAGGTCCGGAAGCTGTACTGGGTGAACAGTGCCCGTAGCGCCTCCGTATCCTCATCCTTCCAACCCAGATCGTTGGGATGCACGTCCAGGGCCACGTCGGTCTTCACCGTCACCAGTTTTCTGCCCATGGGCAGCCAGTCCAGGGCTTTCCGCAGGTTCTCGCCGGCCACGCCCTTCACCTCGCCGGCCCGGGCCATGAGGCTGTCCAGGTCGCCGAATTCGCCGATCCATTTGGCGGCGGTCTTGGGCCCCACCTTCTCCACGCCCGGCACGTTGTCCACCGCGTCGCCCATGAGGGTGAGGTAATCCACGATGCGTGCCGGCGGCACACCGAACTTGGCCAGGACGCCGGCCTCGTCCAGGGTTTCATTGCTCATGGTGTTGATGAGGCGCACCTTGCCCGTCACCAGTTGGGCCAGATCCTTGTCGCCCGTGGAGACTACCGCGTCCATGCCCGCTTCCTCCGCCTGGCGGGTGAGGGTGCCGATGACGTCGTCCGCCTCCACCCCTTCCACCATGAGCAGGGGCCAGCCCAGGGCGCGCACGGCCTCGTGCAGGGGGGCGATCTGCCGGGCCAGGTCGTCCGGCATGGGGGGGCGGTGGGCCTTGTAGGCCGGGTACCAGTCGTCGCGGAAGGTCTTGCCCTTGGCGTCGAAGACGCAGGCGGCATAGGCGCTGGGGTAGTCCTTGCGGAGTTTGCGCAGCATGGCGATGACGCCGTGCATGGCGCCGGTGGGAAAGCCGTCGGCGCTGCGCAGGTCGGGCAGGGCGTGGAAGGCGCGGTAGAGATAGGACGAGCCGTCCACCAGCAGGAGAGTCGTGTTCATGGCGAGGCGCGGGTTGGCAAGGCCGTGATTGTCCATCATCCGGTGGGTCGGGCGTGTTTTGGGGGTGTGAAGAGGATCATTGTCAAGGGAGCTGAACTCGATAAAAATCAAAAACATTTTGTGATTTCTTGAACCTGATTCGAGATGAGTGCCATGACCGGCGAGTGCGCATCCCCATGTACCTTCCCTGGCCGGCGATGGAGGGGCTGGCCTGCGCCTCGTCGCCTTGCCGCGCTGGCGCTCACTTGGGGCCTGTCGGCATCCGCGCCGGCCTTGGCCGCGCTGGGCGCGTCCGTGACGCTGGTCTCGGGTGATCCCACCAGCATCTACCCGGGTGAAAGCACACGCCTGGAAATTACCCTCTCGAACAGCAACACCGCTGCTTCGATCACTGGCGTGGCCTTCAGCAACACCCTGCCAGGCACGCTGCCGAACGGCCTCAAAGTGGCGGGTGCGGCTACCTATACCTGTACCGACCCCGCAGTTCCCGTCACCAATGCAGGCGTCGGCACACTCACGGCAGCCCCAGGCACACAGGCGATCACTCTGAGCGGCGGTGACATCCCGGCGCGCGCCAATGGCACCGATGGCACCTGCACGATCCAGATTCCGGTGACCGCCGGTACCTCCACCGGCAATGCCGCGTCCTACACCTACACCATCGCCGGCGGCGCGGTGACCGGCAATGACGGCGGCGCGGTGAGCAACGCCGGCGCCGTGAGCCAGAGCATCAACGTCACCGCCATCGCCCGGCCGACGCTGTCCAAGGCGTTC
>DAOQNK010000233.1:0-3056 GCA_035332045.1 Thiobacillaceae bacterium
CGCAATTTGTCGGAATGCATTGCTGCAATTAACTCGGCGGCTCGATAATTCTAGGCACCTTGCCGCCCGCGGGTCAAACCCCGCGGCGGCCATCCTTGAATTCGGTGATTTCTTGCAGATTCGGAAGCCGTTACTCCACCTCTTCGCCCATTTACCCCTGCCCTTGGTGCACGGTCTAGGCGCCCTGCTGGGGTTGATCTCCCTAGCCAGCCCCTCCCTCCGCCGCCTGATGGCCGACAACCTGCGCCAGGCGGGCTTGTATTCCCCCGGCCTTCTGACGCGCGCCGCCATGGAATTGGGCAAGGGCATGGCGGAACTGGTACCCATCTGGCTCCTCCCCCTGGAATCCATCCTCGCCTGGGTGCGGGAGGTGCGGGGCATGGAGCACGTGGACGCCGCCCGGGCCGAGGGGCGGGGCCTGGTCCTGCTGGGCCCCCATCTGGGTTGCCTGGAACTGGCGGGCCTCTACCTGGCGGCCCGCTTCCCCGTCACCGCCATGTATCGCCGGCCCCGCCAGGACTGGGTCCACGAGATGATGATGCATGGCCGCAACCGGGGCCTGGGCAATACCGTGGAGGCGTCCATGCGCGGCGTGCGGGGCCTGCTGGCGGCGCTGAAGCGCAAGGAAGCAGTCTGGGTGCTGCCCGACCAGAAGGCCAACAAGGGCGAGGGCGAGTGGGTCCCCCTATTCGGCCGCTGGGCCTACATGCCCACCCTGCTTTACCGGATGGCCCAGTCCTCCGGTTCGCGCCCCTTGATGCTCTATTGCGAGCGGCTGACCTGGGGGCGCGGCTATCGGATCCACATCCAGCCCTTACCGGATCTTCCTGGCGACACCGGCGCCGCCATGCGCTTGGCCAATGCCATCATGGAGGAAGCCGTGCGCCGACTGCCCGCCCAATATCTCTGGTCCTATGACCTGTTCCGCCGGCGCCAGGGCGAAACGGTACCCGCAGGTCCACCCCGGTGACCCGTCTTGGCATCGGCCTGCTGTGGCTGCTCTGGCGCCTGCTTCCGGTAAGGGCCCTGGGCCTTGCCGGCGAAGGGTTGGGGGCACTGGCCTACTACTTGGTCGGCAGCCGCCGGCGAGTCGGCGCAACCAACCTGCGCCTCTGCTTTCCCGACATGCCCGCCGAGGCGCGGACGCGACTGCTCAAACGCCATTTTCGCCTCCTCGGCCGGGCCTTTCTGCAGGAAACCGAGACTTGGTGGGGATCGCAGGATCGGCTGGAAGCCCTGGTCCGTATCGATAACCCCCAGGCCCTGGAGGCGCACCTTGGCAAACCCCTGATCCTGTTCGCGCCGCATTTCATCGGCATCAACTTGGGCGGCCTTCGACTTTGCACGCTCCAGTGCAACCCGGTCACCGTATATTCACCCCTGCGCAACCCGGACCTCGACAGGATCGTAAGCCAGGCTCGCCACCGCTTCGGACCGGTCACCACCTTCGCCCGGTCGGAAGGCATCAAGCCCGTGCTGCGCGCCGTGAAAGCGGGCCGGCCCTTCCACTACTCCCCGGATTTGGACCTGGGCCGACGGGACTCGATCTTCGTGCCGTTCTTCGGCGTCCAGGCAGCCACCGTGTCCGGGCTGGCCCGGGTCGCCCGGGCCACGAACGCCACCGTCATCCCCTATGTCACCCGGTGGCAGCAGGACGGCTATGCCGTCCACATCCACCCTGCCTGGGAACATTTTCCCAGCGGCGACATGGAAGCCGACACCCGGCGCATGAACGCCTTCATCGAGGAATGCGTCCGCGAGATGCCAGAGCAGTACTTCTGGGTACACCGGCGCTTCAAGACCCGGCCGCCGGGCGAAACCAGGCTATATGAGCGAAATTGAGATTGCACCCCTGCGCCTGGAGGAGGCCGAGGCCCTGGTGGACCTGGCAGGCCGGGTCTGGCGCGACGGCTACCGCGGCATCATCTCCCCCGAACAAATCGAGTACATGCTGGCCCGGCGCTACAAGCCCGGCCTGGTGCGCCAGCTCCTGGCCCGGGGCGACCTCTGGCTCGCGGCCCGGGCGGAAGGGGTGCTGGCGGGCTTTGCCCACGGCCACCCCCTGGAGGATGGCGACTTCAAGCTGGACAAGCTCTACGTGGACACCGCCTTGCAGCGGCACGGCATCGGTGGCAGGCTCATCGCCGAGGTCGCCATCCGGGCCCGGCAGCACGGCTTCACCCGTCTGGTGCTACGCGTGAACCGGCAGAACCAGCGGGCCATCGACGCCTACCTGAAACACGGCTTCCAGGTGGCCACCTTGATCGTGGAGGACATCGGCGGGGGTTTCGTCATGGACGACTACGTCATGACCCGGGACCTGTAGACGCCAGCCACTTACAATGGCCTAGCCATCTCAACCAGGAGGAGACGCCCATGAGCTTCCACAACCCCGGACCCGAGGACATCAAGGCCCTGCTCTCGCGGGTGAAGACCATCGCCGTGGTAGGACTCTCGCCCAAGCCGGACCGTCCCAGCTACGGCGTCTCCCAGGCCATGAAGCAGTTCGGCTACCGCATCGTGCCGGTTCGGCCGGCGGTGGACCAGGTGCTGGGCGAAAAGGCTTACGCCCGCCTGGCGGACATCCCCTTTCCCGTGGATTTGGTGGACGTGTTCCGGGAGGCCGCGGCGATCCCCGGCATCGTCGACGAGTGCCTGGCCATCAACGCCCCGGCCATCTGGATCCAGGAGGGCATCGTCCACGAGGAAGCGGCGGAAGCCGCCCGGGAGGCCGGCATGTGCGTGGTCATGGACCGTTGCATCTTCAAGGACTACGTGGCGCTGATGGGCTGAGCGTTGGACCTGGAAACCTGGGAACTCCTCTCTTATGTGGTCACGGTGGTGGGCCTGCCCTTCGCCATCGGCGTCTTCCTGTTCGAGCAGCGCAAGGAAAGGGAGAACGAGGAGGAAGCCACCTGGCAGCAGCTGTCGGACGCCTACATCGACTTCCTGGAAGTGGTGCTGGCCAACCCGGACCTGAAGCTGCGCAGCCAGGCCTCCACGCCGGACCTGACCGACGAGCAGCGGGAACGCATGTGGGTCATCTTCGACATGCT
>DAOQNK010000234.1:0-3056 GCA_035332045.1 Thiobacillaceae bacterium
TGCTCGGGGGGCACGGTCTTGGCCTGGCCGGCCACCTCCTCCAGGGCCACCGGCTCCGTGGCCTCGCCCCGGGCGGCGACCATGAAGCCGTAGCGGCCGTCCCGGATCAGGTCGGCGGCGGCGGTGCCCAGTCGGGTGGCGAGCAGCCGGTCGGCGGCGGAGGGAGTGCCGCCCCGTTGCAGGTGGCCCAGGATGGTGACCCGGGCTTCCAGGCCGGTGAGCTGCTCCAACTGGTGGGCCAGGCGCAGAGTGCGCTCGGCGTAGACCAGTTCCGGCTCGGCGGTGATCTCCTTGGTTTTCTTGTCCTTCTTCTTGCCGCCGGCGGCCAGGCGGGCCTGGAATTCCTCCCGGGACAAGGCGCCCTCGGCCACGGCCACGATGCTGAAGGGCTTGCCGCCCTTCTTGCGGGCCTTGATGGCCTGGGCCACGTGTTCCACGTCATAGGGAATTTCCGGGATCAGGATCACGTCGGCGCCGCCCGCCACCCCCGCTCCCAGGGCCAGCCAGCCGGCCCGGTGGCCCATAATCTCGACGACGATGATGCGGTGGTGGCTGTGGGCGGTGCTGTGCAGGCGGTCGATGGCGTCGGTGGCGATGCCCAGGGCGGTGTCGAAGCCGAAGGTGATGTCGGTCTTCGCCACATCGTTGTCGATGGTCTTGGGCAGGGTCACCACGTTGAGGCCCGCCTGCTTGAGGCGCAGGGCGTTCTTCTGGGTGCCGCCGCCGCCCAGGCAGACCAGGCAGTCCAGGCCGTTGGCGTGGTAGTTGGCGACGAGGACGTCGGTCATGTCCCGGTACTTGCCGTCCACCAGCATCTTGTGGGGCTTCTCCCGGCTGGTGCCCAGGATGGTGCCGCCCACGGTGAGGATGCCGGACAGGGCGCCATGTTCCAGGTCCACGGTGCGGTTTTCCATGAGGCCGCGAAAGCCGTCGCGGATGCCGACGATCCGCATGCCGTGGGACTGGCAGGCCTTGCCGACGCCCCGGATGGCCGCGTTGAGGCCGGGGGAATCGCCGCCGGAGGTGAGGATGCCGATGCTCTGGGTCATGGTGAATCTCGATGCCGGAAAAGTGGGGGAGTTTATGCCTTCGCCTCGGCCACATCGAACAGGCGCTTGACTTCTGTCGGGTCGAAGCGGGCCTCGCCCCGGCGGGGCTCGATGCTGGCGAACTTGCCCTCGCGGACCGCCGCCAGGGCATAGCGGTGGGCGGCGGTGGTGAGCTTGCCCTCGCCGCTGTCGATGCCCTCCACGTAGAGGATCATCTGGTCCGCGTCGGCCGGGCGGGCGCCGGCGGCGATCTCCGCCTGGAGGGCGGCGAGGTTGATGATCTCCTCGCCCGTCTCGGTGAAGCTCAGGCGCTTGCGGTAGATGGCGGACGCCACCTCCCCCATCGCCACGTACATGCGGAAGGGCATCTGGCTGCCCAGCACGGGAATGGTGGCGTTGAGGACGTCGCAGGTGTAGTGCTGGAAGGTGCGGGTGGGGGCGTGGTAGTAGCGCAGGGTGGCGGAAACCCGCACGTTGTAGAGGTCGTCCTCGCTCTCGTTGAGCAGGCGGAACACCAGGTATTCGCCGGGGAAGCGGGACTGCTCCGAGTCGATGATGGCCCGGGAGTAATAGGCCAGGGGCTTGGAGAAGCGCAGGTTGGACTGGTGGCTGATCATCTTCGACGTGAACAGGGACGAGGAGAACGCCGTCAGCAGCAGCAGCCCCAGCTTGTTCAGCAGGCTCCAGAAGGCATTCACCTCCGGCGCCTCGCCGCTGTCCAGGAACAGGAAGGCGGTGACCTTGGCGACCCGTTCGGTGAAGGGCGGCAGCTCGGCGAAGGACCAGGTGATGTGGCTGATGAGGACGAACAGGATCAGATAGAAGGCCAGGTAGGCGCCGGCGATGAGGCCCAGCTGGGCCCCGTAGCTGGCGCCTTGCAGGGACTTCCAGAACTGCTTGAAACGCTTCATGTCGGGGTTCCTCGGCGAAATTGCGCGGCCCGCCGGACCCAGGGGTCCGGATCGGCGGCCAGGTTGGCAAGTAGGGGATCGGTAGCGGCCTCGGCCTGGGTCGCGGCCAGGCGGCAGAGCCAGAATCGGGATGCGGCCAGGCGGGCCGGGTCGGCCGGCCCCAGCAGTTCCGCCGCCAGGGCGGCCGGGACGCGGGGATGGGCATCGGGCTCGGGGCCGCGCCGGCGCAGGTCCAGCCATTCCAGCCCGGCGGTGACAGGCCGGGCCTGTTCCGGGCCGCGGTCGGCCCGGGCGGGGAATTGGGGCCTGGCGAAGCGCAGCAGCAGCACCAGGGAGGCATCGGACTCGTCCAGCAGCCAAAGGTGGCGACCGTCGCCGGAAATGAAGACGAAGGCCAAGTCCTCCGCCACCTCCAGCGGCGGCGGCGTGGAGGCCCGGTAGTCGGCGGCGAAGCCGGGCACCCGGGCGTCGATGGTCTCGGCGCCACGCCGGCCCATGTCCAGGTAGGCCCGGCTCACCGGCGCGGGAAGCGGGTCGGGTTCGGGATCGATATAGGCCTGGCGGGGCAGGCCGGGCTCGAGCACGAAGCCGGGATAGGGCGCCAGGGCCTCGCCCAGTTCCACCCGGCGGTAGCCCTGCTCGCGGAAATCCAGCTCATCCAGCCTGTCCGCCGGCACCCGGCGGCAGATGCCGTTCACCACGCCGCCCGGCAGGGGCCGCAGGTTGGCGAAGGCCACCCTCCCCGCCGGCCGCCAGTCGGCCACGTGGACATAGCGCTTGCGGGGGTTATCGGCGAAGTACCGCGCCGCGCTCCAGTCCCGGACACGGCCATGGAGCCGGGCCGGCACGTCCGCCGCCCCGCCCCGGCCGCCGATGGAGGTGGCGAGGGAGTCGTCGGCGAGGATGCTCAGGTAACCGAAGATATAGACGTCCGAAGCCACGGCGCGCGCTATGCTGGCAAAGACGCGAATTCTCCCCGATGGCACACGGAAAGAAAGCCCCATGAAGACCCTGCACCTGGACGCCGACGAACTGGCCCTCAATTTCGACCAATGCCTCAAGCTGGCCAACGCCGCCGCCGACCACCTGCTGGAAA
>DAOQNK010000235.1:0-3037 GCA_035332045.1 Thiobacillaceae bacterium
TGGCTCCGTAATCTGGCCGCGACTGCATCCCAGTCCCGCTCAATTTCCGAGGAGTCTTCCATGCAAAGACGCACTTTCATCAAGGCCGCCACGCTTTCCGTGGCCCTGGCCGCGGCTGGCCTGACCAGCCTGTCCGCCCTGGCCGCCGACACCATCAAGGTCGGCATCCTGCATTCCCTGTCCGGCACCATGGCCATCTCCGAGACGGCGCTGAAGGAAACCGCGCTGATGACCATCGACGAGATCAACAAGGCCGGCGGCGTCATGGGCAAGAAGCTGGAGCCCGTGGTGGTGGACCCGGCCTCCAACTGGCCCCTGTTCGCCGAGAAGGCCCGCCAGCTCATCTCCAAGGACAAGGTGGCCGTGACCTTCGGCTGCTGGACCTCCGTGTCCCGCAAGTCGGTGCTGCCGGTGTACAAGGAGCTGAACGGTCTGCTCTTCTACCCCGTCCAGTACGAGGGTGAGGAACTGGAGAAGAACGTGTTCTACACCGGCGCCGCGCCGAACCAGCAGGCCATTCCCGCGGTCGAGTACCTGATGTCCAAGGAAGGCGGCGGCGCCAAGCGCTGGGTGCTGCTGGGTACCGACTATGTGTATCCCCGCACCACCAACAAGATCCTGCGCGCCTTCCTGAAGTCCAAGGGCGTGGCCGAGGCCGACATCATGGAGGAGTACACCCCCTTCGGCCACAGCGACTACCAGACCATCATCGCCAAGATCAAGAAGTTCGCCGGCGAGGGCAAGAAGACCGCCGTGGTCTCCACCATCAACGGCGACTCCAACGTGCCTTTCTACAAGGAACTGGGCAACGCCGGCCTGAAGGCCACCGACGTTCCCGTCGTCGCCTTCTCCGTGGGCGAGGAGGAACTGCGCGGCGTGGATACCAAGCCCCTGGTGGGCCACCTGGCGGCCTGGAACTACTTCGAGTCCATCAAGAACCCGGAGAACACCCAGTTCATCAAGATGTACAAGGACTGGGCCAAGAAGAACAACCTGCCCAAGGCCGATACCGTGGTGACCAACGATCCCATGGAAGCCACCTACATCGGCATCCACATGTGGAAGCAGGCCGTGGAGAAGGCCAAGTCCACCGATACGGACAAGGTCATCGCCGCCATGGCGGGCCAGACCTTCAAGGCGCCTTCCGGCTTCACCATCAAGATGGACGAGAAGAACCACCACCTGCACAAGCCGGTGTTCATCGGCGAAGTGAAGGCGGACGGCCAGTTCAACGTGGTGTGGAAGACCAAGGGCCCGGTGCGCGCCGCGCCCTGGAGCCCCTACATCCCGGGCAACGACAAGAAGAAGGACGAGCCGGACAGCAAGTAAGCCGGCTTGGACGTAACCGCATGGCGCCCCGCGAGGGGCGTCATTCCCGCGCGGGTTTGGCAGTTGGCCCCTCTCCCACACACGAGGGAGGGGAGATCAACCCGCGCCGGAATGACCGATCCGACACCATGAAACGCCTGTTCCTCACCTTTCTCCTCTGGCTCGCCGCCCTGCCGGCCCTGGCGGCCCTGGACCCGGCCCTGGTCAAGCAGCTGGCGGCCGAGGATTCCGATGTCCAGGTGGCGGCCATCCGCCAACTGGGCGCCAGCGCCGCGCCGGAAGCCGCCAAGCTGCTCCAGGCCATGGCCGACGACGGCCTGCTGACGGCAAACGGCGCCCTCTTCGTCCTCGATGGCGACAAGGCCCTGGACGCGGCCACCGGGGCGGCCATCACCCCCACGCCGGAAAGCTACGAATCGGTGACGGTGAACAACCGGCTGCGTTCCGAGCTGGCCAATGCCCTGGCCGCCATGAAGCTGTTCGACCCGGACCGGGCCGTGCGCCTGGCGGCGGCCAAGGAGCTCCAGACCAACGCCACCCTGGAGATGGTGCCGGTGCTGGCCAAGGCCCTGGAAAAGGAATCGGATGGCCCGATCAAGGCCCTGCTCAAGCAGGCCCACGCCCAGGCCAGTCTGGCCAGCCCCGAGGTGGCCCTGCGTCTGGCGGCGGTGCGCGCCCTGGCGGAAAGCGCCAGTCCGGGCACCCGCAGCCTGTTGCTGCCCCTCCTGGAGGCCGCCAACGAGCCCGATGCCAGCGTCCGCCAGGCGGCCAACCAGTCCATCCAGGCCATCGAATCCCGGCTGTTCGTGGGGGACCTGCTGGGCCAGATGTTCACCGGCCTGTCCCTGGGCAGCATCCTGCTCCTGGCCGCCCTGGGCCTGGCCATCACCTACGGCGTCATGGGCGTCATCAACATGGCTCACGGCGAGCTGCTGATGGTCGGCGCCTACGCCACCTACTTCATGCAGACCCTGTTCCGCGCCTACCTGCCGGACTACGTGGATTTCTACGTGCTGGCGGCCATCCCCGTGGCCTTCGTCACCGCGGCCCTGGTGGGCATGCTGCTGGAGCGCACCGTCATCCGCCGCCTCTACGGCCGGCCCCTGGAAACCCTGCTGGCCACCTGGGGCCTGTCCCTGATCCTCATCCAGGCGGCCCGGGTGCTGTTCGGCGCCCAGAACGTGGAAGTGGCCAACCCGGAGTGGATGTCCGGCGGCGTGGAGGTCATGCCCGGCCTGGTGCTGCCCTGGAACCGTATCGTCATCATCGGCTTCACCCTCTTCGTCCTGGGCCTCATGGCGGTGCTCATGCAGAAGACCCGGCTGGGCCTGTTCGTCCGCGCCGTCACCCAGAACCGGCCCATGGCGGGCTGCGTGGGGGTGCACACGGCGCGGGTGGACACCCTGGCCTTCGGCCTCGGCGCCGGCATCGCCGGCCTGGGCGGCGTGGCCCTGTCCCAGATCGCCAACGTGGGTCCGGACATGGGCCAGGGCTATATCGTCGATTCCTTCATGGTGGTGGTGCTGGGCGGCGTCGGCCAGCTGGCCGGCGCGGTGTGGGCCGCCCTGGGCCTGGGCGTGGTCACCAAGTTCCTGGAGGGCTGGGCCGGCGCGGTCATCGCCAAGATCGTGGTGCTGGTGATCATCATCGTCTTCATCCAGAAGCGTCCCCAGGGCCTGTTCGCCCTCAAGGGGCGCTTCGTGGAGAG